>JBBQUQ010000040.1:0-29401 GCA_038212325.1 Bacteroidales bacterium | reverse complement strand
TCATTTGAAGGCCTATTGGCCTGCAGTGGGCAAAACGCTTGCACAGATATCGCTTGCATTTGGCGTCGACGATCTCGATGGAACCATCAACGATACAACCCGCATCTATTCCCTGGCAGGAGCCAAGGACCAAAGCCCGGTCATGACCGTCGCGGAGATGCGGTCGTTGATCAGCGAAGCAAAAAGAACTCCCGTTGAACGCGATTCCCTGTACAACCACCTTAGTTGATATTGCATTTTACATTTTGCATTTTGAATACAGACCAGGTACATAAACGTCTGAAAAACAGCAAAGTCGGCATTGCCGGCTGCGGTGGGCTGGGCTCCAATTGCGCGGTAGCTCTTGCCAGGGTGGGCGTTGGCACCCTGGTCATTGCTGATTTTGATGTGATAAGCATGGGTAACCTAAACCGGCAGTATTATTTCTTTGACCAGGTGGGCAAGAAAAAAGCTGAAACGCTCAGGGAGAATATCCTGAGGATCAACCCTGCGGTGGAAGTGATCGCTCATGACCTCCGGCTTACCAGTGAAAATATCCCGGACGTCTTCAGCGGATGTGATGTCATCGTCGAAGCCTTCGACCTGGCTGACCAAAAGCAGATCCTGATTGAAACGGTTTCCGTAACGATGCCATCGGTTCCTTTGGTCGTGGGGCTGGGCATGGCCGGCTGGGGCATGAGCAATTCGATACATTGCCGAAATGCTGGTAATCTGTATGTTTGTGGTGATGAAATCTCTGAAATCGGCCCGGATATGCCGCCGCTTGCACCACGTGTTGGAATTGTAGCCAACATGCAGGCGAATGTGGTGATGGAGATACTGTTAAATGGTGAAATGGTTAAATGGTGAAATGGTGAAAGCATGCGAATTACGTTAAATAGCAATCCCGAAGAATTTGTTGAAGGTTCGATGACGGTCAGCGAATTGCTAAAGTCTAAAAATTATACGTTTAAAATGCTGGTCATCAAAATCAATGGCGTTTTGGTGAAAAAGAGTGAATATGACACCGCGGTGATCAGGGAAGGGGATGAGGTTCATGTACTTCACCTGATCTCCGGCGGCTGAGCCTTCGTTAAACCACCTCAGCAACCACAAACGTGCTTCCCCCCACAAAAACCAGGTCCTTATCAGTCGCATTCATTTGCGCAGCATTGAAAGCTGCTGTGACGGAAGGATAGGCTGAACCATGAAGGCCGGCCACCATGGCCTGCTGCTGTAACCGAACAGCATCAAGGCCTCGCGGAATGGCTGGTTTGCAATAGTAATAGGTGGCATCCGATGGAAGCATCTTCAGCAGGGGCGGCAGGTGTTTGTCATTCACAACACCGAATACAAAGTGTAAATGGTTGTAAGGCATTGCCGCAATTTGCGCAAGTACCTCGCGCAAACCTCCTTCATTGTGGCCGGTATCACAAATGGTCAGCGGGTTTTTGGCCAGGATTTGCCAACGGCCCGCCAGGCCTGTGTTCTTAATAACATCGCGGATGCCAGCACGGATGAGGGGTGGCGTTAGTTTTATTCCCTGCATGTTGAGCAGTTCACAGATTCCCATGACCGTCAGGATGTTTTTTCGCTGGTATATCCCGGCCAGCGGAGAAATCATGCCCTTGATAAATGGTGCGCCGCAGTGGGAGATGTCAATCGACCGCCTGTTTGAATATTGGCCTGTAAGCTCGAATTTATTGCATGTAAATTGCTGGTCAGCATAAACAATCGCTGAATTGCATGCCGCTGCTTTCTGCTGAAAAACAGGCTTGACATCTTTCTGTGTTTCGCCGATTAAAACCGGGATGCCGGGTTTGATGATGCCTGCTTTTTCTGTGGCAATATTTTTTCTTGTTTTTCCCAGGAATTGCATGTGATCAAAACTCACATTGGTGATAACCGATAGCAGCGGGGTAATGACGTTTGTTGAATCCAGCCTTCCGCCCAAGCCCACTTCAACGACGGCAATATCAACCTGCTGATCCCTGAAATAATCGAATGCCATACCGACGGTAAGTTCAAAAAAGGAAGGCTTGATAGGCTCAAACTGATGACGATACCTTGTGATAAATTCTGTCACATACCCCTTCGGGATCATCTTCCCGTTTATCTTGATCCGTTCCCGAAAGTCTTTTAAATGCGGCGATGTGTAGAGTCCTGTGCGTAAACCAGCCGATTGAAGGATCGATGCAACCATGTGCGAAACGGAACCTTTGCCATTGGTTCCGGTAATATGTATTGACCTGAAAGCTCGCTGCGGATTGTCAAGCATGTCGCAAAGCGCGACCGTGTTGTCGAGGTTTGCCTTGTAAGCCTGGGCGCCGATGCGGTGGTACATCGGAAGTTGGGCATACAGATAATCAAGGGTTTGCCGGTAGGTCATGGTTCAGCAATTCAATATATTGCGCCCCCCGAAGAGTCTTTCACCGCACCGGTAACACTTTGCAGGCAGTTTATTTCATTGCGCCACCTTAAAACTCCCAGGAAAGCGAAAATAAGGGCCTCTTTGAAGTTAATGGTAAGTGGATCAGGGATGATGATTTCAGGGATTGCATGGTGGTGGATCCGGCCAACCAGGTAATCGTTGAATGTTCCCCCTCCGGTGATGAGCATTTTAGCCTCTTTTTTTGCCGTGGACGCCGCGGCAACCTGTAATGCAATATGCTCGCAAAATGTTGCCAGCAGGTCATTTTCAGACAGGTCAGGGCCTGCCATCAGCGGCAAGATATGTTCGACAACCCACTCTTTGCCAAGAGACTTCGGAAATTGCTGTTGATAGTAGGGAAGCCGGTTAAGGTTTTCCAGAAGCGTTGTATCAACTTTTCCACTGGCTGCCAGGCGGCCCCCTGCATCGTATTCCAAACCAGCCCGTGCAGCGAGTTGATTCAGTACAATATTCGCTGGGCAAACATCAAAGGCGAGTCTGATGGTTGCTGGTTGGAACGAAATGTTTGCAAATCCCCCGATGTTGAGGCAATAGTCAAACCCGGCGAACAGCAGTGCATCGCCGATCGGAACAAGGGGAGCCCCCTGGCCGCCCAGCGCAACATCGAGTGAACGGAAATCGCAAACGACCGGTATCCCGGTTTCAGCTGCTATCGCTGAACCACGGCCTATCTGGCTGGTGATTTTTTTTCCTGGCTGATGAAAGATTGTATGGCCGTGCGATGCAATGAAATCGGGGGCAAAATTATGTTTTTTGATGAAATCATAAGTTAACCTGCCCAGCAGGTGGCCATATTCTACATCTGCCGTGACAAAATCGAGGGCTGATCCATTTTCCAGGGTCGACAAGGTTGTCTGCCATTCGTCAGTATATGGAATTGTTTCAGCAGCATGGATCTTATAAACCCAGTAATGATCCTCGTTACTGAACTCACAGAAAGCGATGTCCAGCCCGTCGAGACTGGTTCCTGACATAAGGCCGATTACCTTGTACTTCAAAGCCGGAAAATTAAAAGTTAGACACAAGCGAATTATTTAAAGCACATCAACCAGTTTCTCAAGCCTGATCCCCCTTGATCCCTTGACCAGTATAGCGCTGTTTTCAATTTTATGGTGCTCAAGCCACAGTTTTGCCAGTTCGATGTCATGAAAGCAGGTGTTTTCGCGCTTTGCATTGAGCCGGGTAAAAACAGGTCCTACCAGGTAAACATTTTTAAAGGAATGACCATCGACCATCCTTAATATTTCATGGTGTTCGGTATCACAGTCTTTGCCAAGTTCCAGCATGTCTCCAAGAATAACGGTCTTTTCAGGGTATGTTGCTGCCGCAAATGTTACGATGGCTGCTTTCATGCTGCTTGGATTGGCATTGTATGCATCCAGAATCAGCAGGTTGCGCTCCGTCTGCACAATCTGCGAACGGTTGTTGCCGGGCTGAAAGGATTCGAGAGCAGATTTTATTGCCAATGGGGGAACGTTGAAATACTGCCCGATGCAGGCTGCGGCGAGGATGTTGTCTGTATTGTAGTGCCCGTATAGTTGCGATTCAATGGTTAATTCAATTCCATCCCTGAACATAAGATTCATAGAAACAAACGGAGTGGCAGCTATATTGCACGAAGCAAGGTCGGCCGATGAACTGCCGTAGGTAATTACATTAAGTCTCGTTGAATGTTTTTTAAGGAGTTCGTCGGCTTCGTTCAGAAAAATTTTCCCGCTACACGCTTGGATAAAACGATATAGTTCTGTCTTTGTGTTGATCACTCCCTCAAATCCTCCGAATCCCTCCAGGTGCGCTTTGCCGATATTCGTAATGATACCGTAGCCGGGTTGCGCTATGCGGCATAAAAAATCAATTTCGCCCCGATGATTTGCCCCCATCTCAATGACGGCGATCTCCGTTTCATGGGTTATGCCGAGCAAGGTAAGCGGCACCCCGATGTGGTTATTCAGGTTGCCCCGCGTGGCAAGGGTGTTGTGTTTTTTTGAAAGTACACGATGGATAAGTTCCTTGGTTGTTGTTTTGCCATTGGTGCCTGTAATGGCAATGAGCGGGATGTCGAATTGCATGCGGTGATGCCTGGCCAGTGCCTGCAAGGTTGAGAGCGCATTATCGACCAGAATGCATGATTCGCTGGCTGCATATTTTACATCATCTACAATGGCAAAAGCTGCCCCTGATGCCAGTGCCTGCAGGGCATATTCATTCCCGTTGAACGATTCACCCTTCAGTGCAAAATATAATGACCCGGGCGTTACCTGCCGGCTGTCGGTCGATACGGTGGGGTTTGCAGCGAATAAACGATATATTTCGTCGATCTTATGTTCCATATAAATAAAACCCCGTTTCATGAATGAAACGGGGTTCAGTTTTTTTTAAACACAGGTTATTTCCCGGCGATCGATCCACCAACGCGGGTCATGGCACACCGGAATCCGATGGCATCAGACGCCTCGTTTTCATCGAGGTACCGGCGTGTGCCCGGGCTCATAAAGAAAGCCTGGTCTCTCCAGCTACCCCCTTTGTAAACACGGGCATGGTCGCTGATAAGCGAACTTCTCGTGTCGTACATGAGGCCGGTCGAACTGCTGTCTTTGGCCGATGTGAGCCACAGATCATTGTCAATGGTTGATGCATAATCGCCATCCAGGTAGTTGACGTTGTCGGCCTGGCGGTAATTTTTGCGGTTCAGTGCTTCGGCGGTGGTGATGTCGCGGTATTTCATGTGTCCCAGGCTGTCTTTTTGAGCCAGGAATCCTTCTGCATCCCTCACAGGGGTTTTAAATACGTTGCCGCGGAACGGACGAAGGTCTGAAACCTCATATGAGTTCAGGGGGCGGTAAACATCGAGCACCCACTCGCTTACGTTTCCTGCCATGTTGTACAGGCCGTAATCGTTGGGGAAATAAGATCCGCAGGCTGCAGGAACATCGGCTCCGTCGTTCAGGTTGCCGGCCACACCCATGTAATCTCCTTTTCCACGCTTGAAGTTATCCATGAAACTGCCATAATACCTCGACTGATCCGTACGAACATAGTTGCCGTTCCACGGGTAGTTTTTCCGTTCAACAACTCTTTCATAAAGGGTGTTTCCAATGAGGCCCAGAGAAGCGTATTCCCATTCGGCTTCGGTCGGCAGCCGGTATTTTGGCAGCAGGATTCCATCCTCCATTTTTACTTTGCGGGTGCCGGTTCCATTGGGGTTCAGGTCGGGCAGCTGACGGTCGGGAGACCCTTCGTATTGACCAGCCAGGTATGCTTCGGTGTTAAAATTGTTGTCGTCTTTCTGTGCAGGGTCCATCTTGAGGATCCCCTTCTGGATAAGCAGCATTTCATTGACCCGGTCGGTCCTCCACTGGCAGTAGTCATTAGCCTGGACCCAGGAAACGCCAACAACAGGATAATTCCTGTAAGCAGGATGGCGGAAATAGTACTCGAGGAGGGGCTCATTGTAAGCCAGTTTCTGCCGCCAGACAAGTGAGTCGGGAAGTGCTTTGCGATAAACGCCAGGATAGTTAAGTGAATATACGCGGTTCAGCCAGTAAAGGTACTCCTGGTAATCGAGGTTGCTAACTTCTGTCTCATCCATGTAAAAGCTGGCGACTGTCACCCTGCGCGGACTGTTGTTCCATTCGAACATCACATCATCCTGGGTGCTTCCCATGGTGAAGGTTCCGCCTTCAACGAACACCAGTCCCGGCCCGGTAGGCTGATCGGCAAACATGGGTTTTTCAAATCCCCCGTTTTTGGGATTGTTATATTCCCATCCGGTAGAACGTGATGCTTCCTTCTTACAGCCTGTCACCATTAAAATGGCTGCGACAAGTGCACTTACCTGAAAAAATCTGTTAATTCTCATCCGTTGAAAATTTTTGCAAACCTACGTGAATTACTCAAATTAAGCAAATAATAATACATAACTAAAAGCGGGGGCATTTTATTGCTCTGATATGTCTTCTTTTTTCAAGGCATGGGAATTGCCATGATGCCGATACTTCATGAGCCCCGCCAGATGAGCCATTCAACTTGCTGATCGTATAATCATAACTGTATCCGACACGCAGGTTTTTATAATGCAAGCCTAACATCGGGATGATTGCATCGGCGTTTTCAAAATTGTGACGGAACCACACCCCCCCGATAAAGGGGTCGATCGTCAGGTACAGACCGATATTCAACTGATGAAAATTGAACTGCTGCTGGTAAAGAATATTCGGTGAAATTGAGAACTCACGATCTTCGCTGCTGCTGCCGTTCTGGCGCAGGTTGATCACTGAGCCTGCATGAATGGTATATTTAATGTGAAGTATTGTTTCATTGTCTGCATAAAACCCAATTTTGGGCACTGTCATGTGATCTATGGCAATGCCGCCATAGGCCAGGTCGTCATAGGCCAGGAAAATGCCGGCAGAAAAATCAGGAACACCTACGCTGAGGTTGTCAGGCTGTTTTTCAGAAGTGGGCAGGATAAATCCCCCGATAGGATCAATCATATCTTCGAATTGCAGGTTTTCCCATGCAAGCCGGCGCTGGTAATAACCGGCTTTTAGTGCCCCGCTGGCCTGTAAATGCGTGCTTAGGTTCGTCTTGTAAGCATACATCAGGCTGATGGTGGTGGTATTCAGGTTTCCGCTGCCGGCGCGGTCGGCCATGACTAAAACACCAAACCCGCCGTGCAGAAAATTGACATACTGGTCATAAGAGATGCTGTAGGTGATAAAGGCCTTCCCGATTCCGGGCCACTGGTTGCGGTAGTTTGCATTGGTTTTGGGGCAAACGGTCACCCCGGCCAGGGCAGGATTTAAATAAAGGGGATTGGCATAAAATTGCGAGAACTCAGGATCCTGGGCACGTAAGCCTCCCATGAAGAATGGAAAGACTAATAATACGAAAACCGCAAATCGCCTGATCATGAATCTCCTTTATCCTGAATTAAATAAGGTTTACAATATTACAAAATTAATGGATATACTTTTGCAGGGGCTTACAATATTAACTAACAGCAAACGTTAAAAAGGTGTCATTAATATACTGTTGAAAAAAAACATTTCCGGTGGCAACTTTTTCACATCAAATATTGTCTGTATAAAACAACCTGACCCGCACATGTATATCAGAAAACACCTTATCAATATCTTCTTCGTTGTTTTACTGGCCTTTGCCCCCGTTTTTTTAACGGCTGCAGGTACCTCTGGCACAGTGAGCAAATGCCGAATTTCATGGAATACTTCCAGGGCGTCGCTACCCGGTGATTCAATGGCTGAGGCTGTTTTGTCATTCCAGGGATCTGTGCTGCATCCGGAATATGGAATGCTGCCGGTTTTTATTAAAACGTTAATTTTCAATCCGGAACATGACTCGCTTGCAGGAGTGTACCTCCGCAACCAGGTTTACGAACAGGTCAGTGAACCGGAACTTTCGAGGGTAAATGGCCTGGAAAAAATTGGTGGTGATATTCCGGTTTTACATCAATTGTCGGTCGCCCGGAAAAAGACCTCACTGGAGATCATCCTGCTCCCGTTGCGCAGAAATGCAGTAACCGGAGCGATCGAGAGACTGGTTTCCTTTGAAATCGTGACGGAAATCGAAAACATTCCTCATAAAACTACATACAAATCAGGAGGTTCCTATGCATCAAATTCAATTCTGGCATCAGGAGCCTGGTATAAGTTGGCGGTTGGCTCCAATGGAATATACCGACTGACGTACGATGACCTGAAAAAATCAGGCGTAGATGCCGAAAACATCAATCCTCGCAACCTGCGCATCTATGGCAATGGGGGGGGGATGCTTCCTGAAGCAAATTCAGCTCCGAGAAAAGATGACCTGATGGAGAATTCCATCTTCGTATCTGGTGAAGAAGATGGCAGATTTGACCCGGGTGACTTCCTCCTGTTTTACGGCCAGGGCCCCGACCAATGGTCTTACAATAAAACAGACAAATTGTTTCACTGCCGGAAAAATATTTATTCCGACCGGATGTATTACTATTTAAATTTCGATAAGGGTCCCGGAAAGCGCATTGGATCACAATCTTCCTCGTCTGAACCACCCACATTTTTTGCGGCCGTATTCGAGGATTTTGCCAGTTATGAAAAGGATGATGTGAATCTTATCAAAACAGGCCGTGAATGGTGGGACAATCAGTATTTTGATATCACAACCGAGCGGAATTATCCCTTTACATTCCTCAATATTGACAGCCAGAGCCCGGTTTCGGTTAAGGTTTATGTCGCTGCGCGGTCCCTTTCAGGCAATACTTCGTTTGTCGTGTCGGCCCAGGGCGCCAACCTGGTTGGCATCAACATCGAGGGCGTGTCGGAAGGGTACGAAAACGTTTATGCAGTTGCCAAAACAGCCACTGCGACCTTTTTAACTTCCAACCCGGCGATTGATATAAAGCTGAAATACAATAAAAGTTCTTCAAGTTCTGTCGGGTACCTGAATTACATCGAAGTGAATGCAAAGCGGTTGCTTACCATGAGCGGAAGCCAGATGTCTTTTCGCTCGGCCGCGACTACTGCTTCAAATGGGGTGACTGAATTCACCCTGGATAAAAATGGTTTTAATGCGCAAATATGGGATGTCACCAATGGCGACAATATCAGGCGCATTGAAACAAGCCAGAATGGAAACAGCCTGGTGTTCAGGCTGCCAACCGATACCTTACGTGAGTTTATGGCATTTGATGCCGGAGTGCAGGCCAATGTCCCGGAATTCATTGGACGTGTTGAAAATCAGGATCTTCATGGCACGGCTGTACCTGATTACCTGATTGTTACCCATCCGTCATTCATGGCTGAAGCTGAACGGCTGGCTGCATTTCACCAGGCAAACAGCGGATTGTCTGTGCTCATTACCACCCCTGATAAAATTTACAACGAATTTTCCTCCGGAGCGCAGGATATCACCGCCATCCGCGACTTTGTGCGGATGATGTACGACAAGGCGCAAACGGGTAACGAACCCAAGTACTTGTTGTTGTTTGGCGATGCTTCCTACGATTTTAAAAACCGCATTCAAAACAACACCAATTTCGTTCCCTCATTTGAATCAGTGGAATCTCTTTCGCCGGTATCCTCATTCGTGTCGGATGATTATTTCGGGTTGCTCGATGCCAACGAAGGACAATCGGCAAATGGAAGCCTCGATATCGGCATCGGACGTTTTCCCGTCGATACCCCGGAAGAGGCTAAGGCTTCTGTTGATAAGGTGATCCATTACTGTGCGCAAAGTGATGACGTGAAAAATGACTGGCGAAATGTGGTTGCCTTCGTCGGAGATGACCAGAATGAAGGAGGGAACTTGTTTATCAATGATTCCGAAGACCTGGCACGTATCATTGAAACCTCCCATAAAAGGTTCAATGTTGATAAAATTTATTCCGATGCTTACACGATGATTGCCACACCCGGCGGTGGACGTTATCCTGATGTCAACGAGGTGATCAACAAGCGCGTTGAAAAAGGCTCGCTGCTCATGAACTATGTGGGCCATGGCGGTGAAACAGGCTGGGCCCATGAGCGTATCCTTGAGGTTCCTGATATTCAAAACTGGCGTAATTTCAATAACATGCCCGTATTTGTAACCGCCACTTGCGAATTCAGCCGGTTTGATGACCCCGGGCGGGTTTCGGCAGGCGAATGGGTGTTTTTAAATAACCAGGGTGGCGGGGTTGCACTTTTTACGACCACAAGGCTCACGTTTGCTGGTACCAACAAATCACTGCTGGTTAACTTTTACAAGAACGCATTTACTAAAATTTCCGGCAGTTACCCGAAGCTGGGCGATCTGCTGCGAGTGGCAAAAACAGGCATGGGAAGTTCTGCGAACATTCATGCGTTTGTGCTTTTGGGCGATCCTGCCATGCAAATGGCCTATCCTAACCTGGATATTGTTACCACCTCCATCAACGGGCATGGTCCATCTTCGGCCCCCGATACCCTCAAGGCTCTTGCAGAAGTAACCATCACCGGCGAAGTGCTCAATGAATCAGGGGAAAAAGCCGTTGATTTTTCCGGAACGATATTCCCAACAGTTTATGATAAGTCGTCGGAAATATGGACCAAAGCAAATACCGGTGAATATCCCCCGGTACAGTTTTTCCTGCGCAGAAACCCTGTTTATAAAGGTAAAGTTGAAGTAACGAACGGGTCATTTTCATTTTCGTTCATTGTGCCTAAAGATATAGCAATTAAATATGGTGAGGGCAAAATCAGCTATTATGCACGCAGCGCTGAAACCGATGCACACGGATACGACGATCATATTCAGGTCGGCGGTTACAACAACGATGCCCTGACCGACGATCAGGGCCCCCGGATATCGCTGTATATGAACAACCACCAATTCCGCTCGGGAGGCATCACAAATCAGAACCCGGTGCTGCTGGCCGATGTAAATGATACATCAGGAGTAAATGCGGTGGGCAATGGCATTGGCCATGACATAACTGCGGTGCTCGACAACAAGACCACCACTCCGATGATACTCAATGATTATTATGTGTCAAACCTTAACACCTACAAAAGCGGCGAAATCAGTTATCCGCTCAGCTCACTCAGCGACGGACCGCATCAGATTACCGTTAAAGTGTGGGATGTGCATAATAATTCTACGGATGCCACCATCGATTTCGTTGTGACTTCATCGGCTGAATTTGCCCTGGAACATCTGCTGAACTATCCCAACCCTATGACGGACCATACAACATTCTCATGGGAAACAAACCAGGTTGGTCAGCCTCTTGATGTTGAAATCCAGATTTTCACGCTCAACGGTGATCCTGTGAAAAAGCTGAATCAAACCATGTACTCGCAAGGCTACCGCGCAGCTGAAATTCAATGGGACGGAACAACAAGCAGCGGCGCGAAGATCGCCTCCGGGCTATACGTTTATTCTGTGCAACTGACGATTCCCGACGGAACGGTCAAAGTGCAGACGTCGAAGTTGGTGGTTATCCGATAAATATGTACCTTTACAAATCAATGCCGATGTTGAAAAACGCATACATATTCCTGCTTTTCATTTTCCCACTGGTAGTTTCGGGAGCAGTGCCCCATGCCGACTCGTCGGTTCTTGCTTCAGGACCATGGTACAAGCTGGCGGTCACGCACACCGGAATTTATCAGATAACCTATGCCGACCTGCAACGCATGGGCATCGATCTATCGACGCTCGAAGTTGATAAAATCCGCCTGTTTGGTAATGGTTCGGGCATGCTTGCCGAGGGAAATTCGACTCTCAGGATTGATGATCTGCGTGAAATAGCCATCAAGGTGGCCGACGGTGATGATGAGCGCTTCGATGCCAATGATTTTATCCTGTTCTATGGCGAAGGGGCCGACAAGTGGAGCTTTGACAAACTGACCAGGTTTTATGCGCATCAGCGCAACCTCTATTCCGATTCCACCTACTATTTCCTGAACTTTGGCCAGGCAATGGGAAAACGTGTTCAGCCGATGCATACCGGTACGGCGCCGGC
Source organism: Bacteroidales bacterium (assembly GCA_038212325.1). Classification (GTDB taxonomy): domain Bacteria; phylum Bacteroidota; class Bacteroidia; order Bacteroidales; family FEN-979; genus CAIVAT01. The sequence goes on along the minus strand of JBBQUQ010000040.1, from coordinate 17,486 downwards.
GAATACTTTCTCAAACAGCTACGATGATTTTGACGTGCATGATTTTGACCAGCAGAATCTGATCAGGTCGGGCAGGGAATGGTATGGCGAGTCATTCAGCAGCGTGAAAGCAGAATGGGTCTTTCCTTATAATTACCCGGATATTGACACCACAGTGCCTCTCAGGTTAAAATGGAACATTGCTGCCAATGCATCTGTTCCAAGCTATTTTTACCTTTCAAGGCCGGAGACCGCTCTAGATTCGCTTAAAATTGATTCGACCGACCCGAAGGAATTTACCAGGGCGGCCAGGTCGAAATTTAAAATTACGACAACGTCAAAGCCGAAGCCTGATCAAACGGTTACCCTTACGTACAATATGCCCATGGCCACTGCAAAAGGCTGGCTAAATTATCTGCAATTGAGTTTCAGAAGATACTTGTCGTGGGTTGCCCCGCAGATGTTATTCCGCGACGTAAACACGATTGGCGCGGGCAAGATTGCCGAGTTTTCAATTAAGAATGTCAATGCCACGCTGAATGTGTGGGAAGTGTCAAATCCATCACAGGTGAGGGTCGCGGAAACGACCCTGGCGGATGGGATGCTTAAATTTAAATGTACAACAGACAGCCTGCGTGAATTCATTGCCTTTGACGGCTCATTTTATTATCCTGTAATATGGTCGGGAGGGGTTCAGAACCAAAACCTTCATGCCGTTGAACCGGCTTCCCTGATCATTGTAGTTCATCCGTTATTCCTGGCTCAGGCAGAGCAGTTGGGCGAATTTCATCGTGAGCGGAGCAAACTCACGGTGAATGTTGTTACCACCACCCAGGTGTTTAATGAATTTTCGTGCGGGCAGGCTGATCCGACAGCCATCCGCGACTTTGTGAAAATGCTTTACGAACGCGGAACTTCCGACAGCCGCCCGAAGTATCTCCTGCTTTTTGGCGACGGCTCATATGATCCAAAAAACCGTATCCCGGGAAATAACAACCTGATCCCTACTTTTCAATCTGTCGAATCGCTGAATTCGACTACGAGCTATGTTACCGACGACTTTTTCGGCATCATGACCGAAAACGGCGGCCAGGAGGCTAACGGTAAAATTGATATCGGTATCGGCCGGTTCCCGGTTTCAACGACCCAGGAGGCCCAGACCATGGTGGATAAAATTATTCGATATTCCTCTACAGAATATCCTGTAAGGCCCGATTGGCGTAATACCATCACCTTTGTTGCCGATGATGAAAATCAAAACCTGCACCTTCACCAGGCCGAAGAGTTGTGTGAAATTGTCGCGACCAAATACCCGCTCATCAATATTAATAAAATCTTCCTGGATGCTTATCCGCTCATTAAAATCCCTGGAGGGGAGCGTTTTCCTGACGCCAACCGCGCCATCAACGTTGCTGTTGACAAAGGCTCACTGATCGTCAATTATACCGGACATGGCGGCGAAACGGGATGGAGCTTCGAGCAGGTGCTGACCACAGCCGACATTCTTGCATGGACCAACAAAGATAGACTGCCGGTGTTTGTGACTGCCACCTGCGAATTTAGCAGGTTTGACAATCCTGAACGGTTCACCGCCGGAGAAATGCTGATCCTGCAGCCAAACGGGGGGGCCATCGGCCTGTACTCTACCACCCGCCTGGCCTTTGCAGGCTTGAATATCATGCTTAACCGCAGCTTTTTCAGCCATCTCATGGATAAGGACGCCGACGGGCAATATGTGAGGATGGGCGATTTAATCAGGCTGTCGAAAAATGACAACAACAATAACTTCCAACTCCGCAATTTTGTTTTGCTTGGTGACCCGGCACAAAATATTGCTTTTGCCGGTTTGAACGTTAGAACTCTGGCAATCAATGAACAGCCAGCCAGTCAGCCCGACACGTTATTAGGCATGTCAACCGTAACAGTGAAGGGGCAAATCGAAGATGCGACCGGGATCAAGGCAGGTAATTTCAACGGTGTGATAAATTGCAAGGTGTTTGACAAGCCTGTAACCAATTCAACTTTAGGCAACCGTCCCAATGGGGAAACCTACCCTGAAACTTTCAAATTGCAGAACATGCTGATCTTTAAAGGGGATGTTCCGGTAGATTCCGGGGCATTTACTTTTTCTTTCGTTGTGCCCAGGAATATTTCCCTGCAATTTGGGAAAGGAAAGATCAGCTATTCTGCCTGGAATGACGATGCTGAAGCATCCGGGTACTATGACCAGTTTGTGATCGGCGGACGGGATGAATCGGTTTCACCGGTGAACCAGGGGCCGGATATAACCCTTTATATGGACGACCGGAACTTTATCAGTGGCGGGGAAACCGGCGATGCTGCCATTCTGCTGATTGACCTGTTTGACACAAATGGCATCAATAGCCTTGGATTGGGAATTGGTCATGAAATCGAGGCTGTTCTGGACAACAACAGGTCGAACGCGATGGTGCTGAATGACTATTACGCACCTGTCATGAATTCGTATACCCGCGGTACCGTTGCCTATCCTGTTAATGGCTTGTCGCCTGGCAAACATACACTCAGCATCAAGGCCTGGGATATGTACGATAACTCATCGATCAGGGAGATCAGTTTCTATGTCCCCACACATGCCGGTCTCACAGTAAAAAACGTTTTGAATGCTCCCAATCCTATGGTCGGGTCTACAAAATTCCTTTTTCAACCTCAGCTTTATGATTCTGGCGGACTAAGCGTGCAGATCAGCATATACAACCTGAAAGGAATCCAGGTGCGCACACTTGTTCAAAATTATCAGGATCCGATAGATAATGCATCAATTACCTGGGACGGTACCGATTCGAACGGGCAAGTGCTAAGCAACGGGCTCTATCCTTACAAGATTGTCTTTAAAGCGGCAAACGGCGCGTATTCTGAAACCTCTCAAAAACTGATGATCGCAAGGTGATTTGCATCAAAATTGCCTCAATTTTATTCTCCGGGCAATATCTGAAAATTAAAAGCGTTAATTTTGCGGCCTTTTTGTATTTATATTCATTATTTATTTAGAATCCAACAGATGAAGATCAGATTATCGTTACTCATATTATGTGTGTTTACAATGACCAGGACCTTTGCCCAGAGTGAAACGGAACCAAATGATGGCAGCCGGGTAATCTCTACCGCAGTGCCCTTTTTAACAATTGCACCGGACGCCCGTGGAGGCGGCATGGGTGATGTTGGCGCTGCTACCACACCCGATTCATATTCCATTTTCTGGAATCCTGCAAAGTATGCATTCACTGATAAAACCTTTGGTGTTGGAATCGGGTATGTTCCATGGTTGAGAAACTTGGTAAATGATATCGGACTTGCCTCTGTGGTCGGTTATGGTAAAATCGGAGATAAACAGGCTATTGCTGCTTCGCTCAGGTTTTTTTCCATGGGTGAAGTCACCTTTACAAATGATGTCGGCGATGAGCTTGGCGTGGTAAAACCCAACGAATGGGCGATCGATGCAACATATTCAAGGAAATTTTCACGCGAATTCTCAGGAGCTGTATCCGGAAGGTTCATCTATTCGAACCTGGTGCCTGTCAATTATTCCAATACATACGATGTTCGCCCCGGAACCTCGGTTGCGGCTGATATCGCCGTTTACTATCACCATGAAATGGAAATAAAGGGAATTTCAAATGCATACCTCGATCTCGGTCTCAGCATTGCAAACATGGGTTCGAAAATCTCCTACAGCAATTCAACAGCCCTGCGTGATTTTATTCCGACCACTTTGCGGATTGGGCCCTCGTTTACGATGGACGTTGACGACTATAACCGGATCTCCATCTCCTTCGACCTCACTAAATTGCTGGTCCCCACACCGCCCGTGTATCTGCTGGATCATACAGGATCCAAAGACAGTCTTGATGCAAGTAGTCAGCCGATCATCTGGAAGGGAAGGGATCCGGATGTTTCACCTGTAAAAGGCATGATCCAGTCATTTTATGATGCACCCTATGGCTTCAAAGAGGAGATGCAGGAGATAAACCTGGCTATTTCCGCGGAATACTGGTACAATAAACTCTTTGCAGTTCGTGCCGGGTATTATTATGAGTCAAAATATAAGGGCGACCGGCAATTTGTCACCTTGGGAGCCGGATTGCGGTATAATGTTTTCGGTCTGGATTTTTCTTACCTCCTCCCTGTCAAGCAGAACAACCCGCTTCAGAATACGTTGCAGTTTACCCTGTTGTTTAATTTTGACAACACCAAAAAAGCTGACAAAACAGGCGGCAAATAAGCTGAATATGATCAGGGTCGGTTTCGGATTCGACACGCACAAATTATCGACTGACCGGGAATTATGGCTGGGAGGTATCCTGGTCCCGCATGACAAAGGTGCCACCGGGCATTCCGATGCCGATGTCCTTCTGCATGCGATCATCGATGCCTTACTGGGTGCTGCGGGCATGCGCGATATCGGAAGCCAGTTTCCTGATACATCCGCCGAATTCAAAGGGATCGACAGCAAGGTGTTGCTTTCACGAACCGTGGATATGGTTGAAGCGAAGGGCTACGTTATCGGGAATATAGATGCAACCGTCGTTCTGGAGAGCCCTAAGATCAGCCCGTTTGTTCCTGTTATGATCATTTCACTGGCTGCATTGCTGAAGATAAATGCCGACCAGGTTTCCATCAAAGCAAAAACCAGCGAAAAATTAGGCTTCATCGGCCGTGAAGAGGGAATCTCAGCATACGCTGTGGTGCTTTTGCAAAAAACACAAATTTAGTTCAACCGTCCCCCTGTCCGCACGTCGGCCTGCTTCCTGCCAAAAACAACCACCCTGAAATCATCCATCAGCAGTGTTTTTTTACCGGTATTCCAAAGGTAGACCTTAAGAATGCCACCCGGATTACTGATCACCGGGGTCATCAGGGAAAATTGCCTTTTTGACCAGAGACCTGCATTTTTTGTTGGCACATCGTTAAGCCTGAACCCCTGCCACCAGTTTTCGCCGGGGGAGATCGAATCCATGCTCAGCACCACGAGTATGTCGTTGCTGGCGCCCGGAATGCTGTCCCTGATCATTACCTCGCCCCTGATAAAATATGATGAAGGCAACTGTCCGAATAGACTGGCCCTGGCGGCAATGCCCGGACTGAACTGATGTGTCGAGTCCAGGTATCCGACGCATGAATCTGAGTAGGCAGAGGGAGTTTTCACGATACAGTTATTGATCCATGACGCCTGGTCGTGCTCGAAATTGTTGAAATATGCCCTGGCCGGAGAGCCGGGCTCAATGATATAATCCGGCAGTTCTTCGTTGCCGCCCAGGCAATTGATCACGGCAGAATCGGTTCTCATGAATATGTGATGATATTTAAGGGAATTCATGCTGTTGGGCTGAATTACACGGTGGGTGTATTGCCATGTTTGAAGGAAGTTGAAGGCAACCAGCAGCGTGAGAAGGATGGTCCATCCGGCCAAGATTGCCTTTGACCTGGTGAAATTTATCGCTGTTGCTAGCAGGATGGCCGATACGCCATAGTAATCAATGAATGCGCGCAATCCGAATCCGTCGCCGTAATACCAGTTCCACCAACTCGCAATTACATAGGTACCAAGGATCAGAAACCCGCACATGGATGCCAGTTGCAGCCATCTCCGCAGCAAAAGAGGAACAAGACCAAGCAATGAAATGAGGATCAGGGGTGTGTAGGTGAACAGCCCTTTCCGGTAGCTGAATAGCACGTTGACAATTTCCGGACTGCCAAAATTGAATCCCTCGCCATGGTACGACCAAATGATCAGTTTCCCGGTCTGAATGTACCAAACCAACCCCTGAACGGCAAGTACGGCAATAAAAATCACACCGAACAGGATCAGGCTTGTTTTTTTTGCCACGGCACACCCGATGAACCTGGAAAAGCTTTTAGGTTCACCGGATAAAAAAGGGACAAGCAAAACTGCCACGATATTTGTCGGGCGAACCAGGCAGATCACGCCGAGGAAAAATCCCATCAGGGAGGCGGTTTTAATGCTCCACTCCCTGATTGCCCTGGTGGTGTAATACATGAAACCGTTTATGGCAAAAAAGGAAAAAACATGCGACATGGTGGGTTGCCATAAGCTGTAATAGAATAGGTTTGTGCCAAGCAGGACCGCAGCCAGGGTGAGTGAAACAACCATGGCCCGGATTTGCATGCTTTCCAATACCCGTTTAAGGAATATAAGCCCCAGAAACAGGTAAAAAAGGGTTCCGATTCCCGTAAAAACCTGGAAAAAAAAGGAATACCCATTGATGTCTGTTCCGGCGAACCAGGAACATAAAGTTCCCGTTAGGAAAAACGGGAACAGCAACAGCGCTTCGCCAACAAAGTACTTGTTGACTTTTTGTTTCCCTGAATGCACCAGGTAGCCCGGCTTGTAATGCGGGTATGCGAGCAGCCTGGCTTCCTTCTCTGCAACCCTCGCAAAGGTGGGGTCATGATCGATCAGGAGGGCGGGGAGGTAGGCATAATACCCGCGCCCGTCGCTGGTGATGATGCTTTTCCAGCCCGGCACTCCGTCATTGAAAACCCGCATGCTGAGAAAAAATGCCAGCATGAAGGTGATCAGGCAGAAAATCAAAATATCCGGGGTTCTGTTCCGTTGCATTGCCTGAGGAATGACCGTTGTTCAAAGATAGTTTACCAATCTTCAAATTTAGAGAAGTTTAGCATTTGGTGGTAATATTTATTCTTCGTACTTTTGCAGTCCTTTTATAAAAAAACTATAAATTAATTAAAATCAACGAGAAATGTTAAAACAGTACGAAACCGTTTTCATTATGACTCCCGTTTTGTCTGATGAACAGATGAAGGAAACGGTAGAAAAGTATCAGAAATTCCTCGTCAGCAAAGGTGCTGAGATAGTTCACGAGGATCATTGGGGGTTGCGCAAGCTCGCCTATCCCATTCAGAAAAAAGCAACCGGATTTTATCACCTGGTTGAATTCAAGGCTGATCCGACACTGATCAGGGAATGGGAAGTGACCTTTAAACGTGATGAGCGGATTCTCCGCTTTTTAACGGTGGTTTTTGACAAGCACATGCTCGCTTACAGCGAAAAGAAGCGTGCAAGGTCCAAGGCCGCAAAGGAAGTAAAAGAATAGTAACCATCCAAAAACTGTTTGATCATGGCAACACAACAACAAGGTGAAATAAAGTATCTGACCCCGATCGCGGTCGATACAAAAAGAAAGAAATATTGCCGTTTCAAGAAGAGCGGCATCAAATACATTGATTTCAAAGACGCAGATTTCCTGCTGAAGTTTGTCAATGAACAAGGCAAACTCCTTCCCCGCCGCATTACCGGTACTTCTACCAAATATCAGCGGAAAGTAGCACAGGCAGTTAAACGGGCCCGGCACATTGCCCTCATGCCCTATGTTGGAGATTTATTAAAATAAGGAGGCACGAATCATGGAAGTAATTTTAAAACAAGACGTCCTCAACCTGGGCTATACGAACGAGAAGGTAAACGTTAAGCCCGGATATGCCAGGAATTACCTTATTCCCCAAGGCATTGCAATTCTGGCCACTGAATCGAATAAAAAGATCCTTGCAGAAACCCTGAGACAAAAAGCGCATAAGGAGGCTAAAATCAAAAAGTCGGCCGAAGATCTGTCCGATGGCTTGAAAAACCTGGTTGTGAGGATCGGTGCAAAGGCCGCAGAAAGTGGCAAGATATTCGGATCGGTCAATGCCATCCAGGTGGCACAGGCACTCAAAGAACAATTCGATTTTGACGTTGACCGTAAGAAAATCCACGTCGATCACGAACACATCAAAGAACTCGGAACCTACAAGGCGAAGATTCATCTTCACAAAGAGGTGCAGGTAGAAATCACCCTCGAAGTTTTTGCTGAATAACCTATTCCGAAAATTTGTAATTTTATCCCGGAATCCTTCAGGTTCCGGGTTTTTTTATGCTGTCACAAAGCCAGGTCAAACATATAACCGCACTTAAAGTAAAAAAGTTCCGGGAGGAACGCATCCAGTTTGTGGCCGAAGGCCATAAGTTGGTTTTGGATTTGGTAAACAGTGAATTTAAGATCGCCGGCATCTATGCGTGTGCCGATTGGATCGTCGACAATATTTCACAGTTGCGGGAAAAAAATATTCCGGTATTTGAAGCATTGCCGCGTGAGATGGACAGGATTTCAGGACTCGCCACGCCAGCCCGGGTATTAGCCGTTGTTGATATCCCCGAACCTGCGACTCATGATCCCGTGGCCGGGATTCCCGACCCCGCTTCCAACATCATTCTTGCCCTCGACGACATCCGCGATCCGGGCAACCTCGGAACAATTATCCGAATTGCCGACTGGTTTGGCATTTACACCATCCTGTGTTCAGAAACCTGCGTTGATACCTACAATCCCAAAGTCGTGCAGTCGAGCATGGGTTCAATCGCCAGGGTAAACACAATCAGTTGCGATCTGGCAGTTACGATTGCCTCGCTTATGAAGTCCTCAACGTCGGAGCCTTCTTCCGGTTTAGTGGTATATGGAACGTTTCTTGAAGGCAAACCGATATTTTCACAAGTTCTAAGCGATCATGGCATCATTGTTATCGGGAATGAATCACGGGGAATTTCACCGGCACTGCTGCCATATATTACCCATAAACTTTTCATCCCTTCCTTTGGATCTTCATTCAGGGGAAAGGCAGAATCACTGAATGCTGCCATTGCTGCCGCGGTTATTTGTGCCGAATTCCGAAGAAATGAAAATTAGACAGCCAATATTCGTGCGCCTGGCATTGTGCCTGCTGCCGGTTCTTTTTGCACTGGTAGCCCATTCTGACGAATTGCCGAACGAAAATCACTGCTATGATCCGTCAATAAAAACCATCGAGATATTTAAGGAGGGGTTTGAAATGTCGCAACCCGTTATCCTGTTAAACTCGGATGAGAAGCTCCTGATCCAGTTCGACGACCTCGACCCTGATATAAAACGTTTCAAGTATACCATCAGGCATTGCAATGCCGACTGGAGTACTTCAGCCGACCTGGCGATCGGTGATTATATTGATGGTTATCGTGATGAGAATATTGACCAATACGAATATTCCTATAATACAACGGTAAAGTATACCCATTTTAAAACTACCTTCCCCACAGCCCGGATGAAGCCTAAACTATCGGGGAATTACCTGCTGATCGCCTATGATGATGATCCTTCTCAGGTAGTGTTTACGGCCAGGTTCATGGTTGTGGAGGCATCGCCGGTTGGCTCCGTTGGCCAGGTGGTTCAGAGCACACAAACCGCCTTGCACTTCACACACCAACAGGTAGATTTCATTGTTCGGCTCAACGGGTTTCGCGTGCTGGATGCGGAGCGCGAAATTAAGGTCATCCTGGTCCAGAACGGGCGCATTGACAATGCGCTTCTGTTAACAAAACCACGCTTTGCCCGTTCGGAAGAACTTGATTACCGTTACGACGAATCCATCTCCTTCAGCGGTGGTAATCAATTCAGGAGTTTTGACATTAAGAGCCTGCAATACCAGACCGAACGCATTGCCAGGATCGCTTATGATTCCACATACCAGGTGTACCTGCTCGCCGACCAGCCACGAACCTTCAAGCAATACACATTTGAGAAGGATCTGAACGGAAAATTTTTCATTAAAAATGAAGAGCATGCCGAAAACAGTAACATTGAAGCGGATTATGCCTGGGTGCATTTCTACCTGCCCTATCCTGCCATGATTACCACGGGCACATTCCATGTTCTTGGTGACCTTACCTCATGGCAGATGAACGAAAACAGCAGGATGTATTTTAATCCCGAACATAAAGGCTTTGAACTGAACCTCTTTCTGAAACAGGGTTACTACAACTATATCTATGTGCTGAAAGAAAAAGGGAAAACATGCGCAGAGGAGTCGCTGATCGAAGGCAGTCACTGGGAAACCGAAAATGACTATACTGTTTATGTTTATTACCATGAACTTGGATCCTTGTACGATCGTTTGCTGGCCGTCGACATGATCAATTCCCTCCAGCACTGAATTCGTACTTCGTACTTCGTAATCCGTAATTTTAAAAGGGGTACCCTATCCCAAAATTCCATACGATATCCACCAACTGCATTTTATTGAAATACCAGCGGTCGGGTTGCGGATAGGATGGTACACGTATCCGGATGGCCGGATCCATTCGGAAAATGAAAAAATCAAAATCGAACCTGATTCCGAAACCGACATCCATGGCAATCTGGCTGAAAAAATCCGGGTAGGTAAATTGTCCGCCCGGCAAATCTGGCGATGGCTGCAACAGCCATATATTTCCAGCATCAACAAAAAATGCTCCGCGGATGTATTGGTACACCGGAAAACGGAATTCGATATTTCCCTCCAGTTGCATGTCGCCGATCTGGTTGAAGGTTGTACTGCCATCCGCACTGGTGTATGTCCCCGGACCCAGGGTGTACATTTTCCATCCTCTCATGCCGTTGGCCCCCCCGGAAAAAAAAGTCTTCTCAAAGGGTAACAGGGTGGAGTTTCCATAGGGGATGCCGATACCCCCATAAAATCTGTAAACAACCGAATACTTCCTGGGAAACACCGCATAATAACGAAAATCAACGTCAGGGCGAATCAATTGTGCATAAGGCAGGCCAAAAATCTGGTAGGCGCCGCTGTCGGGCTTAGCGGTGTTGAAAAGTAAGTTTGCAGCATAAATAAGGTTTCCCGAAGTCTCGAAATTTGCCCGGATATAAATAAAATTCCTTATTTTATTGAATTGCTGATTGTTGAAGGTGAAGGTGTATTTTAACCCCGCAATCATGTGGTCGGTGTACTGGTTTTTCAACCGTTCGTCCTGTTCTGTATTCATGACTGAATCAAAATAGGCATCGGTATAAACGTTGACCATGGAAATTTCCACCGGATTCAACATGTGTTTGATTTTTTCATTCTGATCCCACGTATATCCAAATGAGCCGTTGGTGATATGCCGGTCATAATGCTGCTGATGCTGGTAGTTGTATCCAATACTGATCGTTGTTTTTGGTTTGAAGTATTTGGATAGTCTTTCAGGCTTGATCGGTAGGAGGAACTGCGGGAAAGTCACCCCGGCATTAACCCCGAGTTCAATGACATTGAAAAATCCATTATCCGCTGATGAGCCTGTGGCCTGCATTTGGAACGATCCGGTAAAATTCAGGCGAAAAAGCTGGGCCCCTTTGAAGATGTTGCGGTTTAGATAGCCAACACTTCCCTGCACACCAAAGGCCCCTCCTGAGTTCGTGCCGTCGATGGTGGGCGAGAATGATTGTGCCGGTGCACGGGATAGCTCTACATGACAATCGACCAGGTTTTTTTTCTTCAGCAATGACTCGTTGTCATCACCAACCTCCTTGAATTGAATGTTGATGTATTTGAATACCTGCAATCCACCCAGTTGGGCATAGGTTTGATTTACATCTTTGAGGTTATAATGGTAGCCTGGAGTGATGAAGATCGACTGTGCAATGGTCCTGGGCTTTACCTTGAATTGCTTGGTATAGAGAAAGTTATAGGATGTTGCCGGCTGGCCTTTCCTGGAGGTTTGATACGACTTGACCAGGGTGTCATATTGGCCCGGGCTCACTGCAAGGTGGTCAAACTCGGGATAGATATAAATCCTGTTGATAAAATAGCGCTTGTGAGGAACTTGCTGAACGGCGGTGAAGTCATCAAAAGAGGGGATGACCCTGTTGATTATTTCAAGGGAAATGTCACACTCATGCTGCATGAAGTTGGAATCAATCCTGTATTTAATATAAAGGTTAGAAAATCTGAAAAATCCGTAATTCATCAGGTTGTTTGTGATGCGTGTTCGCTCCGCATCGAGGATGTACGTGTCATAATTCTCGCCAGTTTTGACCAGGCATTTTGACGTGTCCCTGTATACAAACGTGGCCAGTTGCGTGTCGGCAACTGAATAGGTTAAATTCCTGATGATATAGGGTGTAGCGGCATGGATCCGGTATTCTACAATGGCTTTTTTCTTTTTAAATTTAACGGTATCGCTAATGGTCGATTTAAAATATCCCTTATTGCTCAGGTACATATTCATCTGCTTGATCGACACATAGTTGAGGCTTGTATCAAGGATAACTGGCTCAGCACCTGCTTTTGTCCGGAGCCACTTTTTGAATTTGGAATCTTCACCCTTGTTCCCCATGTTATACAACACGATATTCGTTCGGAACAGCCCGAAAAGCTTGTTGTTTGGCTTTTGCTGTATATAGGGTTCAAGTTCTTCGGTAAGGATTCTGTGGTCTGAAACCTTGATTTTATTCTTGATGAGGAGATACTGATTTGATTCCAGGTTTTTGGTGACTTTGCAACCTGCGACAATTATTAAGACCGAAAAGAAAAGCAAAAAACGCGTTAAATTTTCCTTATTCAATTTTCAGTAGCATTTCGGGGCCAACATGACCGAGTTAATCATTTTAAACTGCCGGAACGACCCGGGTGTTTATTCAGGGATACAGATAAACAAAAGTAGCGATTAAAATTTAATAACCGTTGGAAAGGCAAATTTCTACAGAGATTTGTCGGAAATTCTTCGGAGTCCTACGGAGATTCATCTGACTCTCTGCGTAAATCCACACGATTTCCACACGGGATATTGATTCTGCTTATTTGCAATTTATGTTGAAATTACGCACGCTCAACCTAAAGAAACGCACCTTCGGCATATTTCATTTTACCTGTGTCATCAGGCATTATACTTTTGTTTCATAAATTTCATATTACAAACATTTTAATAATTAAAACGATGAAAACAAAAGTGTTAACATTTTTTGCAATGTTCGTGGTACTTTCGATCAGTAGTTTTGCACAAGAAGACGAAAAACGATTTGGTTTTGAATTAAGTGGCGGAGCTTCATTTGCTACAAGTAAATTGTGTGATGCAAAACTGAAACCAGGTTTTGGTTTTGAAGGATTATTTCATTGCCGTTTCTTGCCTCATTTAGGTGTTTATGCTGGTTGGGGATGGAACAGGCTTTCCTCTGATAATTCATTTGCGGGCAACGACATTTGCTTTGAAGAAACAGGATATTTATTAGGGCTGCAATTTAAGCACCCTATTGGAGGATTGCCCATTGCCGTATATTTCAGAGCTGGCGGATTGTATGACCACATTGAATTCGAGAATGCAGATGGAGATATCATCATCGACACCAAACACGGTTTTGGCTATCAACTTACCGGAGGTATTGATCTCAATTTGGGATCTAACTGGAGTTTAACTCCTGGGATTAAATTCAATTCTATTTCGAGAGAGGCTGAATTTGAAGGAAATGCAAAGAAGTTGGATCTTAACTATATTTCCATTCGCATTGGAATTCTGAAAAAGTTTTAATTGATCATCGGAGATGACGGCAAGCAAATTCAGTTAAAGAAAATATTCCGAAATTTGGATCATCTTTGATAAGTTAAATCTACTGATTATGTCTTTAAAGCATTTACATAGTTTTCTTCCTTTCACCACCTTATTGAAACTGATTGTTGGTTTAGCCATTGGTATTCAGATTGTTGTGATTTCATACAACCACTTTAACGGATATTATGTGATCGATGGGTACCTGCATTTTTTTACCCGCCTGCTGTTTGGCTCCTTCCTGAGTCTGCTTAGCGGATTTTTAATCTCATATCCGGATTTGTTTATAATTCATTACATGAATAGAATTGCACCATGGGGTAAAAATTTGATAAAACGAATTTCTGTTGAGCTCGGGTTTACAGTTTTCATTGCTGCTATAATAGCGGTTTTGTTTACTTTATTAGTACATTTTATTCATAAATACGAGGATGGTATTGCAGGTGTTTTGATATCTCTATATTGTGATCAATGTTTTTGTGGTAGCCGTATTTGAAGCATGGATATTTTTTATTGAAAGCGACCGGGCTAAACAAAAAGTCGAATTTTTACAGCAGGAATTGTCGCAGATAAAATTTGAAGTGCTGAAAAGTCAGATAAACCCGCACTTTATGTTTAACAGTCTCAATGTGTTGTCAGGACTGATAAAAAAGGATCCTTCAAAAGCAGAGCAATTTATTGATGAGTTTTCGCATATTTACCGGTACGTTCTCGAAATTATTGAGCAATCGGTGACAACTCTCGGTAAAGAACTGGAATTTATGCGTTCTTATCTTTTTCTGCAAAAAATCCGTTACGGAGAATCTTTAACCTTTTCAGTAAATATTTCTGCCCATTAATGAATCAAACCCTTTGGAAATTGAGATTCTCAGTGAACATAATTTTCTGGTTGTACGGAATACTATACAGCCTAAAATATCCGGAAACTCAACAGGCCTGGGATTGAAAAACCTGGTGAAACGATATGCCCTGATATGTAAACTGGAACCCACATTTACGGTTGTAAACAATGAATATATAGCAAAACTCCCACTTATAAACACCGAGAACGATGAACGTATTGATAATTGAGGACGAACGTCTTGCCGCCGATAAACTTGAGCAAACGTTGCAAGAAATAGACCCGTCAATTCGGGTTATGGATAAACTTGGCTCTGTGAAGGAATCAGTACAATGGCTTATGCAGCATGCTGCCGACCTGATTTTTCTTGACATACAGCTATCCGACGGGATCAGCTTCAGCATTTTTGAACAGGTAACAGTTACCACCCCTGTCATATTTACCACTGCATACGATCAATATGCGGTAAAAGCTTTCCAGCTCAATAGTATTTCATACTTGCTTAAACCGATCAGGAAAAACGAACTGGCTGAAAGTCTTCAAAAATACAAATCTCTCAAATCGGCTTTCAGTATTGATTTCGATGCACTGGTGGCGCATATCCAGGGTCGTGAGCCTGACTACAAAAAACGGTTCCTGATTCAGATTGGCGAGAGGATCCGGAAAATTGAGGTTTCAGAAATCAGCCGGGGGAGTTCCAAGGAACTCGTAATGTTCGACGGGACCATCTTTGGTTTGTTGAACATGCAAAGAATATTGAAATGGTATTTGCTGGTATGGCCGGCTTTCGTCATTCCGGGGGACGGCAGTCTGGATTGTTTCGAAGTCCATGAAATAAAGAGGGTATTCAAGTCAAATTCTTTCGCTCAATGGCATCCAGCTTTTTCTTCCGAAGGCAGATCAGTCTTTTGTAAAACAATTTCCCTTTTTCCGAAAGGGCGCCATATTATCGAGACTCCGGGTCAAACCGGGGTGTAACAATATTATAGCCCTGTTTGACAAATTCAGTAAAGATTTGTCTGATCCTGGGTTCCTGCATTGTAGTCTGATTAAGGGAATCATACTTTTCACAAAGCATGTTTAGCTCAGTAAGTTCCGGCTCAATTGGGTTCATATCTTTAATATTGATATAACAAAGATAAACCCTGACTGCGCCAAACTATGACGTAGTATAATAATAACAAGAAATATTATCTGTTTCCTATCTGTTTATTGCGGGGGCAATGTCACTTGGAAAATCATGGTATTAATGGAGGGCATAAATGATATACAACTTGCCTTTTGCCCTTGAAGCGCCAATAAACAATTGGAATAGGTTTTTGGGGTCGGTCAGGGATGAGCAGACCAAAAATACGGTGTCCCATTCCAGCCCTTTTGCTCTCAGGGTTGTGGTATAGTGAACTTTTTCGGAAGGCTTATCCAGGTTATCAATCGTCAACATTTCCAGAACAGATTCTTCTTTTAGAAGGTCTTTGATTGGAGAACCCTCCTTCATAAGATCAGCAGTGAGGAGCACGACCATGTTTTCAGGTGTACATTGGCTCAGCGTGTTTTCCTGGGTTATATATTGCCTCAAAAGGATGGGAACCTCGGTTGGTGTTTTCCAGGAGATAAATTTCACATCATTCCCGTAGACCTTGTGTGGATCAGCAAGTCCGTGCCCTGCATTCTGGATCAGGTCTGTAATGCCATGGCCTGTGTTCACACGAAGGTTGGAGAATTGCATGTAATAAGCCGAAGCCTCTTTGAGTGCCTCGCGCGTGCGGATGTAAGCATCGAGGTTTGCAAACTTTGGAAAAGCCTGGTTGTCGTCAAATAAGATATAGTAGTTTCCTTTTTGAAGGGGATTGTTTGCTTTGAGAAGTGATTTAATCACCTGGTCGAGGCCCTTATCGAAAAGGTCCTGTGCCTCATCAGCAACAATAAAATCGTACCAGGGTAACTTCTTTGCCTTATGAAGTCTTCCAAGGCATTCATTAACCAATTGCCTGATCTCTCCTTTGGATACATGGTCAAAAGTGGGAAGAAGGGATGTATCCCCGAGGAGATTTGCAAGTTCCTCTACAAAATGGAAATAGGGCAGTACCCGGATATTGCCAGGGGGATTATCAGGTAAAACTTTCTGTAATTTAGCTTGCATCCGGGCCGCCAGGAATTCGTTCCAGCACAGATAAAGCCCTCGTTTTTCTTTCGATTTGCACAACCGCACGATCAGATCAAGTGCATATGTTGATTTGCCGCTTCCCGGAGGACCTTGCACCATGATGCGTTGGTTCTCACTTAATCCATGTAGAATGTGCAATCCCTCTTCAATCCTGCGCTCCGATTCTCCCAGGTTTAGCCTTGATTGTGAAAGATAAAGACGCGGATCAAACTGAGGTTTCAGAATATCGGTGAGGTGTTTGATCCGGATCTCATCGAGCGTTTCCCATTTTATTTGAAATGCAGCATTACGCTCATCCTGCTTTTGATAAAAATTCTCTATTTGTTCGTGCAATGAATCCAGCACCATCGGAAGCAAACCCACTTCGAGTCCACGATGCCAAAGGTCATTGAATTCCAAGCCATCGCAATCAAACACACATTCAGGAAAACAGACAAACGAGCCGACGAAGAGGCTGTTTTGCCCATTGTCGCGTAGGAAATCCAGAATCGCATGGGCGTTTTCTTCTGCCTGGGTGAAGGGATTCTTTACGGGTTCGGTTTGTTCATCACCTTTTAATCGGTAAAAACCATGTTCGCCATGACCCATAATCCCTCCCTTTACCTCGACCACCATGATGCCAAGTCTGGAAAAAATTACGAAATCACATTCCCCCGACATTTGAACCCGGTGATAACGGGATGAAATGCGCAAACTGTGAAGCACAAAAACCAGTTCCCCATCCCTTTTTGCAGGAAGGGATAAATGCCTGTCAGCCTCACGTTCGCCATCGTTTGTGATTTGCCAGGGATTATATAAGCGGTGGATCATGGAACGAAGGTAGTAAATGTTACAACTGTAATAATAAACGCATAAGAAATGAAGTAATTAGAAAATTATTTTAACAGAAATCTCCCCAAGTTAATGAGATGCTTATCCTATTCTTATATTAGCCTCAATTAAATGTTAGCACTTTTTAAGCTTAAATTTACCAACCTTTTAAGAAGAGTCCCGAGAACAGCAAGATCAGTGAGTATGAGCGGGCCTTGGGCCGCTTGCAGATGGAACTGGAACTGTCTAAAAAAAAAGAGAACTTTTGGCAACAGATGCACGGGTATTCGTCAAAATGATGAAAGACC
>JBBQUQ010000039.1:0-29589 GCA_038212325.1 Bacteroidales bacterium | reverse complement strand
TTATCCCAGGTAACCGATTTTCAAAGCCGGATCAACCTTGATTTTAAAGGGTCCATTTTATAACTCCGGTTATTGCTAATTATTTCACAGATTATTTGTGCAATTAGGATTTTTCAATATCTTTATCAACTGAATCTTAAGGAAGAAAATACGATTCATTTGGCTGATTTACAATGCCTTAGGACCAAATTAACAACTTTCACCACTTTTATTTACAAACAATTAACAAAAGGAGGAACCATGCTTCATGAACCAGCAGTCGTAATTGGCAAAGACAATGCAGCTGCAAAAAAGTCTAAACTGGGCGTAATCTTATTCATTTTCTACACATTGGTCTACTCCGGTTTTGTTTTTATCGGATTAACGAACCCTGAATTAATGGGGATGGAACTAATAGGCGGACAGAACATTGCAATCGTGTATGGATTTGGATTAATTATCCTGGCCGTTGTGATGGGATTCGTTTATAACTATTTCTGTACCAGGATGGAAAATAAAATGAACAAGTAATAACTAAAACTAACCACTTATGATCTACGAAGTTTCTAATTGGGCAATCTTTATCTTTATTTTTATTGTTGGCTTGGTGCTTGGGCTCTCCTTTTACTTTGCAAGAAAAACAAAATCAGCCGCAAGCTACTATGCCGCCGGGGGCAACATTCACTGGGCCGTAAATGGGATCGCCTTTGCCGGCGATTACCTTTCGGCTGCTTCTTTCCTGGGTATTTGCGGCATGATCGCTTACTCCGGATATGACGGGTTTCTCTATTCCATCGGATATCTTGCAGGTTGGGTTGTCGCCCTTTTCCTGGTTGCAGAGCCTTTTAAAAAGCTTGGCAAATATACATTTGCTGATGCCCTGGATTCAAAATTCGATTCTAAATCAATAAAACTTACTGCCGCTATCAGCACGCTGATCGTTTCAGTTTTTTATCTGATCCCCCAGATGGTTGGTGCCGGAGATCTTGTTGTTCCATTGCTTGGATTACCCCACTGGATGGGCGTGGTTATCGTTGGTTCAATTGTAATATTCATCGTGGCGACTGCAGGAATGACCTCGACCACTTATGTTCAGTTTATCAAGGGTGCCTTATTGATTGTGTTTTCTACCATCCTTACCGGGTATATCCTTAAAAACGGCTTAACCTTAACTCCCGGCGACGATTATCACAAGTTCGCTAAAATTGAGGCAGTCGTATCAAATGATACGGTTGTCAATGTGCCCGATTTTACTTACTCTTTGGTAACCACAAAAGTCGTTGATAAGCTGGTTTTTGTTAAACTGGATAAAAACGGATCTGTTTGCTGGTATAAATTAAATAAAGCGGAGGACAAGGCCACGCTTGACGAAATGCTATTCACGTCGGAAACACCCGATGGGGTGAAATTATTTAACGGTGCCCCGAAATCAGAAAAGAAGTTTTATCAGGTCGGCCATCTCAGCAAAATTGTTGTAGATGGAACAGAAGTTGATAAAACCGGTCCGGTGGGCCCTTTTGAATTTATAAAAACCATTGAAAAAAGTGAAGTGGTTCGCTTTTCAAAGAAAGTTTTCAAGGTTGGGGATGAAAAGGTAACTGTGTGGTATCAAAAGGCGACTGCAGGTAAAGATATCATGAAGCCCGGTCTTCTGTATAAGCTTTCAAAAGCCGCAGGCGCCAATATCTGGGATAAACTCAATTTTCTTTCCCTGATGCTTGCTTTGTTTTTAGGCACATCTGCACTGCCCCATATTTTAATCAGGTATTATACCGTACCCAGCCAGCGCGCCGCTCGAAAATCGACGGTTGTTGCTATTGCTGCAATCGGCTTTTTTTATGTACTCACACTCTACATGGGGCTTGGTGCAATGATTAGCGGGGTTCTCGATGTAGAAAGCAGCAATATGTCCGGTCCGCTTTTGGCAAAGTCATTCGGCGTCGGCTTGTTCTCAATCATCTCCGCAATCGCATTTGCAACTGTGCTAGGCACTGTTAGCGGTCTGATTGTGGCGTCATCCGGAGCCATTGCCCACGATTTCATCGACAAGTATCTTCAGGTTGAAATGACGGATAAAGACAAGGTAAAAGCCGGAAAATTCGCCGCGCTCGGGGTGGGCCTTTTTGCAATTATCCTGGGCATCCTGTTCAAGGGGATGAATGTCTCATTCCTGGTTGGACTTGCATTTGCAGTGGCTGCTTCGGCTAACCTGCCAGCAATTTTGTTCCTTCTTTTCTGGGAAAAGACCACTGCCAGGGGAATTGCCTGGTCAATCGTCGTCGGGATTATTTCATCTGTCGGCATCATCCTGTTTTCTCCGACGATGTATGAAAAATACGGTTTGTCTCCAAAAGACGCAATCATCCCGCTGGATAATCCGGGAATTATATCAATCCCCTTGTCCGTAATCACCCTGATCGTCGTTTCGTTATTGACCCAAAAAGACAATTCAACAAAAAAACAATGATATGAGAAACGTTATATTTTTTTTATTTGTCCTGATGGGTATTTCTTTTACCCTGCAGGCTCAGACATCCGATCCTAAAGCCCCTGTTCAGGAGGTGAAAAAACCTGAACCCGAGAAAAAGGCCCCGCTTTTCGGAATCGCCTTTTCGGGCTATGTCAAAACCGACATTTTCTTCGATTCCCGGCAAACGGTTTCCTTGCGTGACGGCCATTTTCTTTTATACCCGGAAAACGAGAAACTGGATGCCACGGGTGCGGATATCAATGCAAAATCAAGTTATAATTTTCTTTCGATCCAAACGCGGCTGGCAGGGACCATAACAGGTCCTGATGCATTGGGAGCCAAAACATCGGGTTATATTGAAGCGGAGTTTTTCGGCAATATCAATCCGAACATCAATTCTTTCAGATTGCGCCATGCGTTGGTTAAATTAAACTGGACGAAAACTGAACTGCTGGTCGGTCAGTGGTGGCATCCCTTGTTTGTTCCTGAATGCTCCCCTGCAACCGTATCCTTCAATACCGGCGTTCCCTTTGTGCCTTTTTCCCGTAACCCGCAGATCAAACTGTCGCAATCATTTGGCAAAATCAAAGTAGCACTGACCCTCCTTTCCCAGGTAGATTTCATGAGCGATGGCCCTGAAGGTCCCAATACAAAATACCTTCGAAATTCAGTCATCCCTGAAAGCAATCTCCAGATCCAGTATGCCTCACGACATGAAGCAAAAGGAACGGAGTTTTTGATTGGTGCAGGGATCGGTTACCAGTTGCTGACCCCCCGCCTTTCAACAACCGTTACACTAAAACCGGCTTATGATACCGTGGTCAATAACAAAGTTGTGCATCATGATGCCGTGACCGCTTTGTACAAAACAAATACACAGATATCGTCTCTCTCCTATAACCTTTACACCAAACTAAAGCTCAAAAAAGTAACTTTTAAACTTGGCGGAGAGTATGGCGGAAACAATAATGCCTACACGATGATTGGAGGATATGCCGTCAGGTCGGTAACAGATGCTGCCAGGAATATTGTTGACTATTCAAATATCAGCTCATTCGCTGCATGGGCCGAATTTCACACAAATGCCACTCGCTGGCAGCCCGGGCTTTTTCTTGGCTACGGAAAAAATCTCGGCGCGGGAGAGGTGGTCAAAGGACCATACTATGCCAGGGGAAGCAACATCGATTATGCCTATAGAATTTCACCCCGGCTGGTCTTCAATGCAAACAAGTTCCGGCTTGCCGGAGAGGTGGAATATACAGCCGCTGCGCATGGCAAGGCAAATGAAAAAGGATACGTTTCTAATACAACGGAAATCGGCAACCTGAGGTTTCTGATCGGGGTATATTATTTCTTTTAATAGCTGAATAATATTAAATAAATAGCGAGATAGCGAGGTAGCGAAATTTTGCTATTTCGCTATCTCGCTATTTCGCTTCCTGCTTTTACATCCCATACTTATCAATGATCTCCTGCTTGCTTTTTCCCAGGATGTCATACTTCTTTCCAACCTTCTTAAAGGCTTCCAATGCCTTTTCAAGATGGTGTATCTCATGGCCGGCGGAGATCTGCGTGCGGATGCGTGCGGCTCCCTGCGGAACGACCGGGAAGAAGAAGCCGATGGCGTAGATCCCCTCGTCGTAAAGGTCGCGCGAAACATCCTGCGCCAGCTTGGCGTTGAACAGCATCACCGGCACGATAGGGGTGTCGCCGGCCTTGATGATCAACCCGGCTTCGGTAAGTCCTTTGCGCCAGAATGCCGTATTGCTCTCCAGCTTGTCGCGGCGGTCGGTGGAGGCTGAGAGAATTTCGAGCACCTTGATCACACCGGCTACAACAGGGGGTGCGATGGTGTTGGAGAACAGGTACGGACGGGCCTTCTGACGGCACATCTCCACCAGTTCCTTACGGCCTGAAACGCAACCGCCGGAAGCTCCGCCGAGCCCTTTTCCAAAGGTGGTGGTGATGATGTCGATTTTGCCCATCACGCCATACTGCTCGTGGGTACCGCGGCCGGTCTTCCCGATGAAGCCGCTGGAATGGGATTCATCGACAAACAGCAGCGCATCATACTTTTCACAAAGTTCAGCCATTTTATCCAGCTTTGCGGTGTCGCCGTCCATCGAGAACACGCCATCGGTGATCACGCACTTCAGCCGCTTGTCGTTGTGCAGCTGCAGCTTCTCCTCCAGGTGTTCCATGTCGGAATGCTTGAAGGTGTCGTGCATGGCGCTGCAAAGGCGGATCCCGTCGATGATGGAGGCGTGCACGAGCCGGTCGGAGATCATCACGTCGTCTTTGGTGAGCACAGCTTCAAACACGCCGGCATTCGCATCCATGCAGGATGGAAAGAGAATCGTGTCCTCGGTCCCGAGGAATTTGGTCACCATCTGCTCAAGGGTGCGGTGAATATCCTGGGTTCCGCAAATGAAGCGCACCGACGACATGCCATAGCCATGCGTATCGAGCCCTGCATGGGCAGCTTTGACCACCTCGGGGTGGCTCGACATGCCAAGGTAGTTGTTTGCGCAGATGTTGATGACTTTTTTCAACGGGGCGCCTGCAGGGAATTCGACTTCGATGTCGGCCGCCTGGGCTGAATGAATGTAACGCTCCTGCTTGAACAAACCGGCACTTTTCAGTCCGGTGAGGACGTCGGAGTACATCCCGCGGGTTTTATCGGTATAGGCCATGTGTACCTCCTTATTTTACATATTCGTTAACCAGTGTGCAAATTTTATTCACCGAGTCGAAGGCTTCCGGGGTTGCCTTGTCGTCGGGGATGGAGATGCTGTATTTGTTCTCGAGGAACCTTTTCAGCGATACCATCGAAAAGCTGTCGACAATACCGCCCGAAATCAGCGGGGTGTCGAAGGTCAGTTCAGTGTCGTCTTCCACATATTCTTTGATCACGTAAGCCTTGATGATTTCTTGCATGTTTTCCATTGGGTGGTTCTCCTGTCGTTTTAAAGTTATTAATAAAGGTTTTGTAAATTTTCACTATTTCACCATTTCACTATTTCACTATTTAATCATCTTCCAGGGTTGATGTATCCCCGATCTCCTCGCCCCATTCCTTTGCATGCAGGATGCGGCGCATGATTTTGCCGCTTCGGGTTTTGGGCAGGGTAGCGATGAATTCGATCTCCTGTGGCATGGCCAGCGGCGATAACTTTTTACGCACAAAGTTCATGATCTCAAGGTCGAGGTCTTTGCTGCCGACAAAACCTGGCTTCAGAGTAACAAACGCCTTCACCACCTCCATGTTTACAAAGTCGGGCTTGGCTACAACGGCCGATTCGGCCACCGCGGGATGCTCGAGCAGGGCAGATTCCACCTCGAACGGGCTTACCAGGTGGCCGCCGGTGTTGATCACATCGTCGTCGCGCCCCACAAACCAGAAATACCCTTCGTTGTCGATGCTCGACCGGTCGCCGGGAAGGTACCAGCCGTTCTGGAATTTCTTCTGGTAAGTCTCTTCGTTGCGCCAGTAAGTGCGCATCATCGAAGGCCAGCCCGGCCTGATGGCGATGAGCCCGATCTTCCCGGATTCGCCAAAGGGCTCGAATGTTTCCGCATCGATAACTGTCGCCGTTATCCCCGGGAAGGGCTTGCCCATGGAACCGGGCTTGATCTTCATGCCGGGGAAGTTGGTGATCATCATCGACCCTGTTTCGGTTTGCCAGTATGTGTCGAGAAAAGGCTTCCCGAATACCTTTTCCGACCATATCACCGCTTCGCTGTTCAGGGGTTCGCCCACCGAAGCGAGGTGCCGCAGCGACGACAGGTCGTATTTTTTAATCACCTCATCGCCGGCTTTCATCAGCGAGCGGATGGCGGTGGGCGCCGAATACCACATGCTGATCCTGTGCTTTTCGATGAACCGGTACCAGTTGTCGGCCGAAAAACCTGCGTCGAGTACGCACTGGGTCACGCCGTTGCTGAATGCGCCGATGATCCCGTATGAGGTGCCTGTAACCCATCCCGGGTCGGCGGTGCACCAGTAGATGTCGGTGTCGAGCAGGTCGAGCACCCATTTGGATGTCAGGTACTGGGAGATCAGGGAATAATGAACATGTTTTACCCCTTTGGGCTGACCGGTTGTGCCGGAGGTGTAATGCAGCACGGAAGGCGACTCCGCATAGGTAGGATGGATTTCAAATTTGTCGATCTTTTCGGCCTTCTCCATGTCAAATGCCACTTCACGGTCGAGCAGCGGCTTGGCCGGGTCGGCATCCACGATGATCAGGTGTTTGAGATATGGCATTTTCTCCATGATCTTGCGAACCTTGGGAGCATGCTTTTTCTGGGTGATGATGGCCGTGGTTTGCGCGTTGTCGAGACGCACGAAAAGCGACTCGTCGCCGAATGCCGAGAAAAGGGGCTGCGCAATGCCGCCCATCTTCAGGATGCCCAGGAAACCGATGTAGAGCTCAGGGATTTTGTCCATGAACAGGCATACGCGGTCTTCGGGCTTGACCCCGAGGCCCTGCAGAAAATGGCCGATGGTGTTGCTGTAGAGCCTCAGGTCGTTGTAGGAATACCGCTTTTCATTGCCTGTTGAGCCTTCCCAGATCAGAGCAGGCTTTTCGGCCTTGCCCATCTGGCAGATGCGGTCGGAACAGTACCAGCCGATGTTGATGATGCCGCCCGGCTTGTAATCGAGCTCTTTTTCGGCAATGTTCCAGTCAAAGTTTTTTACACGTTCGTCGTAGGATCCGATGTTGGACATAGGCAGGGGATTAAATGGTGAGATGGTGAAATGGTGAAATGGTGAAATGGTGAGATGGTGAAATGGTGAAATGGTGAAATCGTGAGGCGTGAGGCGTGAGGCGTGAATTGCAGAATGGGAGGTCAGGCATGGGGATTGTCGGTTTCACATTCGAGAATTACAATAGCGGTTGCCAGTTCTTTTAGATGCGATAAAGATACATGTATTTTTGAAATTGACAACTCTTCAGTCAATTCTTTTGCCTTCCCGGTTGCATGAATGTGCGGCTTCCCGAGTTCATCATGATAAACGTCGATGTCGCCAAAGCGGATGCCGAATCGCCAGCCGGTGCCGATGGCTTTGAGGAAGGCCTCCTTGGCTGAAAAACGGGCGGCGTAATTCTCGAATTTATGCTTTTTTGTCTCGCAATACTCAATCTCGCCGGGGGTGAAAATCTTATCCCGGAAACCGATGTCGCGCGACATCACCTTTTCGATGCGCGCCACTTCGATGATGTCAGTTCCGATGCCGTAGATCATAACGGGGTGCTGATTAATGATTCTTCAATTCTTTCTCCAGGGCTGTTTCAATAAATTTGTTCAACGACATTCCCTGCTGAATTGCTTTTTGATAAATAAGTTTATGTATATCAGGTTTCACACGAATATTGAAACTACCTTTAAATGGCTTATCGGGTTTCACCCCCTTTTTCTCGCAAAAAGAGACATAATCATCGACAGATTCTTCAAATACTTTTTGTAAATCATGGGCATCGTCCGACTCAAAAGTTATTAAATCATTTATATGCTCTATTTTCCCATAGAAAACTTCATCCTCCGACGAAAAACTGACTGATCCGATATAATCTTTATAGGTGAGCGTATTCATAGGATTATATTTTGATTGTTTTCTGTTCTGACTCCAAGAAATTTAACGCATTAAATCATTTTATTGTTTTTCAGCCTGCTGATGATCATTTCCAGATAAATTACGATCTCCGGATATGACAATATTTAACGGCGGCTTTCATGTGCCGGAGCTTTTAAATCGCCCCCAGTTTTTTACCAACTTTCCTGAACTTATCCAGCGCAAAACCAATCTGCTCCATCGAATGGGCGGCGCTGATCTGCACCCGGATGCGTGATTTGCCTTTGGGCACGACGGGGTAATAGAACCCGATCACATAAACACCCTCTTCGAGCAGCTCGTTGGCAAACTCCTGCGATAATTTGGCATCGTTGGGAAGATGCCCGAACAGCACGGGAACAATGGGATGGATGCCGGGCACGATGCGGAATCCGAAATCTTCCATCCCCTTCCTGAAAAGCTTCGTGTTTTCGAACAGTTTGTCCCGGAGGGCCGTGGTCTCCGAAAGCATGTTCAGCACCTCCAGCGTGGCGCCGGTGATGGCCGGGGCAAGGGTGTTCGAAAAGAGGTAGGGCCTCGAACGCTGGCGAAGGATCTCGACGATCTCCTTTTTGGCCGAGATGCAGCCGCCCGATGCGCCGCCCAGGGCCTTGCCAAAAGTGGTGGAGATGATGTCGACCCGTCCCCGGGCGTTGCAATGTTCGATGGTTCCCCGGCCGGTCTTGCCAACAAAGCCGGTGGCATGCGAATCGTCAACCATCACCAGGGCGTTGTATTTATCCGCCAGGTCACATATCTGATCGACCTTCGCAATGATTCCGTCCATGGAAAAAACACCGTCGGTCACGATCAGTTTGAACCGTGCTTCGCCGGCATCCTGCAACACCTCCTCGAGGTCGTCCATGTCGTTGTTCTTGTAACGGAACCGCTGGGCCTTGCACAACCTTACCCCGTCGATGATGGAAGCGTGATTCAGCTCGTCCGAAATGATGGCATCCTGCTCGCCGAGCAGCGGCTCAAACACCCCTCCGTTGGCATCAAAGGCCGACGAATAAAGGATCGTGTCCTCCATCCCCAGGAATTCGCTCAGCTTTGCCTCCAGGTCCTTGTGCACCTGCTGCGTGCCGCAGATGAAACGAACCGACGACATCCCATACCCATAGCGGAAAAAGGTGTAGTTGGCCCCGGCCATCACCCTTGGGTCATTTGAAAGACCAAGATAGTTGTTTGCACAGAAGTTAAGAACCTTGTGACCATGATCTGTCTTGATTTCAACGCCCTGCGGGGTGGTCAGAATGCGTTCTTTTTTATACAATCCGTCGGAGATGATCGAATCGAGCTGTTTTTGAAGATGGTCTTTGAATGTTCCGTACATAGGTTGTGGATTGTTAATTTCCGGGGTGCAAAGGTAAAGAAAAAGGTGACGAATCTTCGTCCCTCGTCGTGTGGCAACTCAACTTTTAGTCGTATTTTTGAAAGTTAAATTAACAAACAATCTTGCGTTACTGATAATTATATAAACATTAACTATAAATCAATCATGGAAAACTTCACCGCATTCAACCCCACCACCCTTCATTTCGGGAAAAACATCCTTGCCACGCTTGGAACCACCCTCAAAGAATACGGCAACCGTGTGTTGCTGGTTTACGGCAAGGGATCGGTTAAAAAAAGCGGCCTTTATGACCTCATTATGAATGACCTGGCGAAACAGGGTTTCGAAATATGCGAATACGGCGGTATCAAGTCAAACCCGGTGATCGAAGATGTGGACGCCGCCGCCGCCATCGGCCGCCATAACAAGGCCGATGTGATCCTCGCAGTAGGCGGAGGCAGCGTGATCGACTCTTCGAAGATCATCGCCGTCGCCATCCCGGTGCAGAACCCGGGCTGGGATTTTTTCACCGGCAAAGCCAAAGCTGAAAAGGCGGTTCCGTTGGTAGCCATCCTGACCCTTGCTGCAACCGGCACCGAAATGAACCCGTTTGCCGTTGTCTCCAACCATGCACTCGGGCAGAAATCAGCGTTCGGCTCTCCCCTTACCTTCCCGAAACATTCATTTCTCGATCCGGCGCTGACCCTCACGGTACCCAAGGATTACACAGCCTATGGCATCGCCGACCTGATCGCGCACTGTTTTGAGGCCTGGTTCGGCATCGGCGAAACCACCCTCACCGACCGGTTCGTCATCTCCATCGTCAAAGAAGCCATGGAATATGGGCCGAAACTGCTCGGCGACCTGCACAATTACGAATACCGCGAAAAGATCATGTTTGCCGCCACCATGGCGCTCAATGGCATGACCATGTATGGCCGGTCGACCGGCGACTGGGGCGTGCACAGTGCGGGCCATTGCCTCTCCTTGCTTTACGATGTTCCCCATGGTGCTTCGCTCACCATTGTCTACCCCGCATGGATGAGGCACTTCAAAGACCGCATCGGCGACCGCATCTCTCAACTTGGTTCTGAACTTTTCGATGAATCCCTCACGGCCGATGAATCAATCGTGAGGATCGAAGCCCTCTTCAAATCGCTCGGCTGCCCGGTCAGACTCTCTGAAATGAATATCCCCGGCGACCATCGTCAACCCCTCATCGAATCCATGATCCACAGCAAGGTGAGCGGAGGCAATGTGAAGATGACGGTGGAGGATTATGGGGCGCTGGTGGGGTTGTATCTTTAGGCTACAGGGTGAAAAGGTGACAAGGTCGCGTCGCCCAATTCACCCCAATTCCCGAAGATTCAGCCTCCGCAACTTCGGCGCAAACCGAGTAGTGAATCCCACGATCCCCAGGGTCATCATTCCCCCGAAGATCACCGAAGGGATCAGCCCCATCAGCTTTGCCGCTACGCCCGATTCGAAGGAGCCGATCTCATTGGATGAGCCGATGAAAATGGCGTTGACCGAAGCCACCCTGCCACGCATTTCATCGGGGGTAAGGAGCTGCATGGCCGTGGCGCGGATGATCACGCTGATGTTGTCGAACATGCCGCTCAGCATGAGCAATCCCAGGGAGAGATAGAAGTTATGGGAAAGGGCGAAACAGATGATGCTGACCCCGAAACCTCCCACGCCGATCATCAGGTACCTTCCGGCATGCACCAGGGGCGGCCGGTGGGCCATCACCAGCGACATAGCCACGGCGCCAAGCATGGGAGCAGCGCGCAGGAATCCAAGTCCCTGAGGCCCCACCATCAGCACCTCCGCCGCAAAGACCGGCAGCATGGCGACCGCCCCGCCGAACAGGACCGCAAACATGTCGAGCGTCATGGCGCCCAGTAACACCTGGTTGTTGAACACAAACTTCAGCCCCGACGACAACCGTTCGTACAAGGTTTCGCCCGGCACGAACTCCGGTTGCGGCCGGCTCTTCAAAAAGCCAAGCAGACCAAGGGCCAGCAGCAGGAAGAAGAGCACGCAAATGTATGCGACCCTTGCACCGAAAAAACCGTAGATCAATCCCCCGAGCGCCGGTCCGGTGATGGCCGCCACGTGCCACATCGTGCTGCTCCATGTTGATGCGTTGGTGTACAGATGCCTGGGAATGAGCTGCGACATCAGGGCGATGATCGAAGGATAGAGGAACGACCGGGAGATCCCCGAGATCATCACCACCAGGTAGATCGGGAACACGCCGAAAGCGGCGACAATGCCAAGCGATTTGATGGAAAACAAAAACAGCAGGGTGGTCCCTGCCAGGAAGAGCAGGGTGAACCAGAAAATGATGCGTTTCCGGTTGTAACGGTCGGCGGCATGGCCCGCATACAGAGCCGTGGCAATGTTCGGCAAAGCCTCTGCAAGCCCGATCAGCCCGAGAGCCAGCGGATCTTTCGTGAGCTCGTACATCTGCCAGCCGACGATCAGCCCCTGCATCTGGAATGCAATGGTGGTGAAAAACCGGAATGACAGGAACATCCGGAAGTCGCGCACCTTTAAAACGGCATAGGCGTCCAAACCTATTCCTCGTCCTTCTCCTGGTCTTCATATGCCTTGAGCAGCTTGTCCTGGATATCACCCGGAACCTGGGCATACTCGGCATATTTCATCCCGTAAGTCGCCCGGCCGCTCGTGATGGAGCTGAGGGCGGTGGAGTAGCGGTTCATCTCCGCCAGGGGCACTTTGGCCATGATCTTCTGGTAGTTGCCTTCACTGTCCATGCCCATGATGACGGCACGGCGCCCCTGCAGGTCGGTCATGACTTCACCCATTTTATCTTCGGGCACAATGACTTCAACATCGTAAATCGGCTCCATGATCTTGGGGCCTGCATTTTTAAAGGCTTCACGGAAGGCGTTGCGGCCTGCAAGCTTGAACGAGATTTCATTGGAATCGACCGGGTGCATCTTGCCGTCGTAAACATTGAACACAATGTCGCGGGCATAAGAACCGGTGAGAGGTCCCTCTTCCATCTTCTCCATAACGCCCTTCATGATGGCCGGCAGAAAACGCGCATCGATGGCGCCGCCGACGATACAGGTGTTCATCTGCAGCTTTCCGCCCCACTCGAGGTCGACAACATCACGGCCGCGGATCGGGAATTCAGTTTGCTCAGCCATGCCTTCCTTGAAAGGCTGGATCATCATGTGCACTTCACCAAACTGGCCTGAACCTCCCGATTGTTTCTTGTGGCGGTAGGTGGCTTTGGCTGATTTGGTAATGGTTTCACGATAGGGGATCCGCGGTGCATAAAATTCCATGGGAATCTTCTCCAAAACCTCTACATGCCATTTGGCCAGGTTCAGGTGAAGCTCGCCCTGTCCCTGCAGGATCATCTGCTTCAGCTCGCGTGAATAACCCATGATCAGCGTCGGGTCCATCTTGGCGAGTTCGTTCAATATGCTGTTGATCTTCTCATCATCAGCGGTATTTTTCGCCTTAACGGCTGTTCTGAACTTGGGATCGGGGTAAACGGTCGGCTCAATCACGTCGTCGGGGTTCTTGAGCGAATTCAGGGTGTTGTTGGTGAATGAATTTTTCAGCTTGATCGTGGCGCCGATATCACCGGCCACCATTTTTTCGACCTTTTCGCGGTTCTTGCCATTGATCACAAAAAGTTGTGACAGGCGCTCTTTCGACTGGCGCACCGGGTTCACCATGTCCATGGCTTCGGTGATCTCGCCGGCGTAAATCTTGAAATAGGATATCTCGCCAAGATGCTGCTCGATGGAGGTTTTGAAAATAAACGCTGATGCGGGGTCAGATGATTTGCAGGTCAATGTCTTGCCATCCTTGGTTTTCAGTCCGGGCATTTCGTTCGGGGCGGGCACGCTGCCGGTGATGAATTCGAGCAGGCGGCCAACGCCCATGTCATGCTTGGCGCAGGTGCACAGCACCGGGAAAATGGTACGGTTGATCAACCCTGTTTTGAGGGCCTGCAGCATCTGCTCTTCGGTCAAAACCTCCTTGTCGAAGAAAACTTCCATCAGGGCTTCGTCTTTCGATGCCAGCTCTTCCATGAGGGCGGCATACATCTCCTCGGCCTTATCCTTCTCACCGTCCGGGATGTCGGAAATTTCAGGTTTTCCACCGCCGGCGGTAAACTTGTACTGCTTCATTTTCAGCAGGTCGATCACGGTGTTAAACCCCGAACCCGCGTTCACCGGGTATTGCATCAGGGTGACATTCTTGCCGAATTGCGCCTTCATCTGGCGCAGGGTCTCGTCGAAATTGGCATTTTCCTGGTCGAGGTGGTTCACCACGAACATCACCGGCGTGTAGGCGCGGGTGGCATACCTCCAGGTGATCTCCGTGCCGACTTCAACACCATTCTGTCCGTTCACAACCATCAGTGCTGTATCGGCCACCCGAAGCGCCGAAATCACCTCGCCGCAGAAATCATCAAACCCGGGCGTATCAATTATATTGATCTTCTTGTTGTCGAATAGGGTGTAAAGGATCGTTGCCGAAACTGAATTCTGGCGCTCCAGCTCAATGGGACGATAGTCGGAAACCGTATTTTTGTCTTCCACTGATCCCCTGCGGCTGATCACCCCTCCTTCAAAAAGCATGGCTTCGGCTATGGTTGTTTTACCTGATTTGGCGCCCCCGATGAGGGCGATGTTGCGGATTTCGTTGGTTTGATATACCTTCATGGCAGTTAAGTGATTATATAAATGGTTGAAAATAAAAATTTTCGGGTAAGGGCCACAAAATTAGGAATTTTTCGGAAAAAAACAAAGACTTATTCACCTCACCCTAACCCTCCCCTGAAGGGAGAGGGAACTCCCCTTCTCTTTCTCAGGAGAAGGGGTTGGGAGTTGAGGTGCTTTAAAAGCCAATTACCTCCGCCCTGATCTTCTCCCACCGCTCGTCAGGCATTTTCGCTCCCATAAATTCGATCACATTCCCGGCCAGCAGTGCGCCAAGCTCGCCGCACTGCTGCAGCGGCATTCCGTTCGACAGGCCATAAAGGAACCCGGCGGCGTAAAGGTCGCCCGCTCCTGTGGTATCGATGGGGTTTACATCGATCACGCCAATCGCATACCGGTCCTCTCCCGACTTCACCAGCGAACCGCTGCTTCCTGTTTTTACGATGGCTATTTCCGACAACTTGCTCAATTCGTGCAGAGCCTCTTCGGGCTCCAGCCCGGTAAGCGCCCTCGCCTCATCCTCATTGGCAAAAACGATGTCGACATATTCGGTGATGATCGACAGCAGAAAATCCCTGTTGGCCTCCACCACGTTGTAGCTGGCCATGTCGAGCGAAACCACCAGTCCGTGCTCCTGCGCAAGTTCAACCGCCCGGCGTATCAGCTCATGGTTCTGAACAAGGTACCCCTCAATGTGAAAATAAGAATACCCTTTAAATATACTCAACTTCTCCTTCGTACTTCGTAATTCGTCGTTCGTTCCCCTCCCTGTTTGGGGAGGGGTCAGGGGTGGGGCCAGGTGATCCGCCGACAACTCAATCGCCGCCCCCAAAAACGTCGCAAAGGTACGCTCCGAGTCGGGAGTCACCAGCGCCACGGCCCGCCCCGTCTCCTGCCTGCTGTGGATCATGTGCGGGTCGACGCCGGCACGGATGAGATCGCGCACGAACATCCCGCCAAGCTCATCTTCCCCCACCACACCGATGTAGCCAGTTTGCGCGCCCAGCATGGCCAGCCCGTGGATGGTGTTGGCAGCAGACCCGCCGGCCGAATGGCTTTTTTCATAACTCCTCAGCGCCGTAAGCACTGCATTGCTGCGCTCCATATCGACCAGTTGCATGCTCCCCTTGGGCAGTGCCAGCATTTCGAGGATGTTGTCGCTTTCCAGCGGAATCATGATGTCAACCAGGGCATTGCCCATTCCGAGAATCTTTTTCATAAAAGAGGTTTTAGGAGTGGTGCAAAGGTAGAAAAAAGGGGGAGGTCAGGGAAAACAACTCTTCTTTTGGAAAAAGCTTTGTTAACTGGTAAATTTTAACGACCCGTTCAATGCGGTCTTTCCATGCATTCAAATCTTGGTGCGTTTTCATAGATTTTTCTGCTTAATCAGGAAAAACCAAAAAGGTTAACCTGAAAATCAGAAAAGTTATTAACAATTCCGATTCCCTTGCCATCACCCTGTTACCCTGTCACAAAAAAACACCCCCCTCCCAGTAATAATCAAACCCTTTCCCCGTTTTTATCCAGTCTAAATTGCCTCCTCCATGCATATCAATCATACTATCCTTACCTTTGGTTTTTTAATCCTGGCCCTTACCGGCTGCACCCAGAACCAACCTCAAAACAAACCTTCTACTCAAAAAAATATGAATTTCAAACCCTTAACCCCCGACGAAGAACGCGTGATCGTTCACAAAGGAACCGAAGCCCCCTACACCGGAAAATACGAGAAGTTCAACGAAAACGGAACCTATGTCTGCAAACGGTGTGGCACCCCGCTGTACCGGTCAACCGACAAGTTCGACGCCCACTGCGGATGGCCAGCGTTCGACGATGAGATTCCCGGCGCCGTAAAGCGCATTCCCGATGCCGACGGCATGCGCACCGAAATCGAATGCGCCAAATGCGGCGCACACCTCGGGCATGTTTTCCTCGGGGAAGAATTGACGGATAAAGACACCCGCCATTGCGTGAATTCCATCTCGCTCGATTTCATTCCTGCCCGACAGGCCACAACCGACACCGCCATCTTTGCCGGCGGCTGCTTCTGGGGCGTGGAATACTACATGCAGAAGATCAACGGGGTGATCTCAACCGAGGTCGGCTACACCGGCGGGAAAAAGGACCGCCCCACATACAAGGAGGTATGCGCCGGGAATACCGGCCATTATGAAGCCATCGAGGTGGTTTTCGATCCGGGAAAAACAACGTATGAAACGGTCGCCAGGATGTTCTTCGAAACCCACGACCCCACCCAGTGGAACCACCAGGGCCCCGATTACGGCGAGCAGTACCGATCGGCCGTGTTTTACCGGAATGAAGAACAAAAAGCAACAGCGGAAAAGCTGATCGCGCTGCTCAAAGAGAAGGGATTCAAAATCGTCACCGAACTGATCCCCGCCAAAACATTCTGGAAAGCCGAGGATTACCACCAGGATTATTACGAACACAAGGGAAGCACGCCGTATTGCCATGGGTATTTGAAGAGGTTTTGAAGAACCCCTCCGCCAGCTCCCCTTGCTCTTCAGGTCAATAATATCCCGCCCTTTGTTGCCCAGGCGCAGCGAAAGTACGTAACGGTGATTCCGGTAGCGAATGTAAACCTTCTTCGTTGTAAAAACATCCTGCGGCCGCTTGATCACGAAGTATACCAGGAACCCCGAAAAGATGGCGGTGAAAAACAGCGACAGGGTCGACTGAACCATCACCACCTGGCGGCCCAGTTGCGTAACCGGGTGAATGTCGCCAAAGCCAATGGTGTGAAACGACACGCAGTCATTTCAATGCTGGCCGTTTTATAGTAAATCCATACAAAGCCGAAAATAAAAACCATGTAAACCCCCAGGGATATGAGGATGAACAGGAGGACCTCGCGGGTTTTGAATCGAAAGGTCATTTTGTGGTTAAATCATTATAAAAGAGATGGTTGCAGCTAATATCAAAAAGATAATGACAAAAAACCGAGATAACTGCACCAACCCACAATGCTAAAAGTGTCAGAAAATAGCGGAAGCTGATAAAGGTCGATCCGTTATCAATTCCCTCACCCGTCACGCGTCACCATTTAACAATTATTTAACCCCTCCCCCCTGAAATCCAGATTTTTATTGTACCTTTGCACCCCCTTAAAAAACACAGAAAAATGCCATTAAACAAGCTTAGAAATATAGGAATCGCGGCCCACATCGACGCCGGAAAGACCACTGTCACCGAACGTATCCTCTTCTTTTCAGGAACAAACCGCAAGATGGGCGAAGTGCACGACGGTGCCGCCACCATGGACTTTATGAAGCAGGAACAGGAGCGCGGGATCACCATCGCATCGGCCGCCATCACCTGCGCCTGGAAAGGCCATCAGATAAATTTAATCGACACCCCGGGCCACGTCGACTTCACCATCGAGGTGGAGCGCTCGCTGCGCGTAATCGACGGAATGGTCGCCGTATTCTGCGCCGTAGGCGGCGTGGAGCCACAGAGCGAAACCGTGTGGAACCAGGCCGACCGCTACCGCGTGCCCCGCTTTGCGTTCATCAATAAAATGGATCGCACCGGTGCCGATTTCCCGGCAGTGGTCGCACAGATGAACAAATACCTCGACGCAAACGCGGTTCCATTCCACCTTCCGATGGGCGCGGAAGAGCATTTTGATGGAATCATCGACATCATCCAACGAAAGGCTTACATGTTCAAGGAGATGGAGCAGATCGAAACCGAAATCCCGGAAGAATACAAACAGAAAACCGAAGAAGCCCGTTCGTGGGCCGTCGAAAAACTGGCCGAATTCAACGATGAAATGATGGAGCTCTTCATGGAAGACAAGGAGGTTTCTCCCGAACTGATGAAAAAAACCCTCCGCGATGCCACCCTCAAGCTGCTCATCACCCCGGTTTTCTGCGGCGCCGCCTATAAGAATAAAGGGGTGCAGATGCTCCTCGACTCGGTGGTCGACTACCTCCCCTCCCCCGTGGATGTGGGCGCAGTGACCGGCACCGACCTCGACGATCCCGAAAAGTTCCACACCATCCACCCCACGCCAAAGGAGCCTTTTTCGGCCCTGGCCTTCAAACTGATCCACGACCCGTTCGTGGGCCAGCAAACCTTCACCCGCATCTTCTCCGGCACCATCAAAAGCGGGATGCAGGTGTACAACTCCACCAAAGGCAAACATGAGCGCGTCGGGCGCATTTTCCGCATCCATGCCAAGGATCGCGAAGAGATTTCGGAAGCAGGCCCCGGCGACATCGTAGCCCTCATCGGTATGAAGGTGACCAAAACCGGCGACACGCTTTGCAGCGACGAACACCGGCTGCTGCTCGAAAACATTCACATTCCGCCCAGTGTCATCGAGCTCAAGATCAACCCGGCCAAGCGCGCCGACCAGGCCAAACTCGGTGAAGCGCTCCATAAGTTAACCATGGAAGATCCCTCCTTCAACGTCCGCTTCGACGACGAAACCGAAGAGACCGTCATCGCCGGCATGGGCGAACTGCATCTCGAGATCATCGTCGACCGCCTGCTCACCGAATTCAAGGTGGAGGCGATCGTGGGCGAGCCCGCCGTGGCCTTCCGCGAAACGATCACCAGCGAAGTGGAAACGAACTACAAGCACTCCAAGCAAACCGGCGGCAAGGGACAGTATGCCCACGTGGTCATGCGCATGGAGCCCAACGAAGGCAAAGGCTACGAATTCGTCGAAAAGATCAAGGGCGGCAACATCCCGGCCGAATACATCCCCTCGGTGAATAAGGGCATCATGAAAACCATCGAACGCGGCGTGATGGCCGGCTACCCGGTGGTCGACGTGAAAGTGGTGCTGCTCGACGGCAGTTTCCATGCGGTCGATAGCTCCGACATGGCCTTCCAGACCTGCGCATCCATCGGCTTCAAGCAGGGCTTCATGAAAGCCGATCCCGTGTTGCTCGAACCGATGATGAAGGTGGAGGTGAACACCCCCGACGAGTACATCGGCGACGTGGTGGGTAACCTCAACCGCCGCCGCGGAAAGATCGAAGCCATGCGCCGCTACCGCAAGGGCTCGCAAAAAGTCAATGCCTTCGTGCCCCTGATGGAGATGTTCGGCTATGCAACCCAGCTCCGCAACATCTCCAGCGGACGCGCCAACTACTCCATGGAGTTCTTCAAATACACCCCACTGCCCAAAGGCCTGCAGGATGAAGTGCTTAAAAAAATCGCCGACGAGAAAAAAGCCGCGAAATAACCGGCGCGCGTTTGTAACGCGTGCCGATCATGCCATCACCCCCTTACAAAATGCGGCATCTCAGCCGGTATCACCAGCGACAGCTCGATGATCCCCCTGAATTCGCCATCCATGAACCACGGCGACTGGTAAATGATCTTCTTTGTGCCACGCTTCTCGATCGTGTAAACATTTTTCTGCCCCGAAGTCATGATCTCCATGATCTTCCTCCGCGAATCCTCATTGTGGCATTCGAGCAAATCCCTGCCGATCAGGCCGCTGCCGCCATCCTTTTCATAATGCGCCAGGGCCTTTTCATTCATGTAGATGATCTTTCCCTGTGCGTCGCTAACGATCACATTGCCGTCGAGCTTTTCGATCCATTCCATAGGCTTGCGTTTTGGGCAAAGGTAGGGAGTTTTGTAAGAAGGTAACTAGGTAACAGGGTAACAGGCAATCACTGACGACTGACGACTAACTACTAACACATTTATTCCTTAACTTTGTAACGCAACCCAAAATCCCGCATCTAACTAACAACTCATTACCTCACCAAATACTGCACCCCATGGAACCAAAAAGACTTTACCGTTCAAAATCCGACCGTGTCCTTGGCGGCGTATGCGCCGGACTGGGCAACTTCTTCACCATCGACCCCGTTCTCGTAAGGGTGTTATGGGCCGTCTCCTTCTTCATCGGCGGAGTGGGTCTCCTTGCATACCTTGTTGCCTGGATCATCATCCCGGAAGAACGCGTCTGACAATTCAAAATGTAAATTGTAAATTGTAAATTTCAAAACCGGTACCTCAGCCAGGCAGAACAATAATTTTGCACGTTGCATTTTGCACGTTGCACGTTGTATTTTGCATTTTGCATTTTGAATCCTCATCTGGCTATGGCGCGCGTCTCTGACGCGTGCCATAGCCAGTCTATGCCTCCCTCTTCCTCCTGTGCTGCCTCTTCGGCTTCGAAAAAATCCGCTTGAAAAATGATGGTTCGTCTGTGCCCTCCTCCACGTCGTCGGAGTAATAGCCGTAACCATACCCATAACCGTAGCCGTAGCCGTAGCCATACCCGTACGACCCCTGGTCCATCTTGAAGTCGTTGAGCACGACCGCCAGGTTCGGGATGTCGTGCGACTGAAGGTCGCGGACCACCGAGGCAAAGATCTTCTTGTGGGTTACGCCCTGCCGCACGACAAAAAGGTTGGCATCCGAATATTTCATGAGGAGGATGGCATCGGTGACAAGGGCCACCGGCGGGGTGTCGATAATGATGTACTCATAAATCTCCTTCAGCTTCGTGAACATCTCGGCGCATTTTTCCGAAGCGATCAGCTCGGCAGGGTTAGGCGGTACCGGCCCGGCCATCAGAATGTCGAGATTTTCTATGCCCGAATACTGGATCACCTCCTGCAGGCTGTTTTTGTTGCTGAGGTATGAGCTGATCCCTGCCTTGTTGTGGAGGTTGAAATCCTCGAAGATCCTCGGCTTGCGCAGGTCGAACCCCATCAGCAGGGTCTTCTTGCCGTAAAAGGCGAAGATCGAGGCCAGGTTCACCGAAACAAAGGTCTTGCCCGCCCCCACCATGTCGGAGGTGATGAGGATGGCTTGCCGCTCCTTGCGCTGAAGCAAGTAGTGGTGGGACTTTTATCCTTGGAATAGAGCGACGATTCCGACCGTTTCATGTAAAGCGCAGTAAGCTGCTGCGTGAGGCTGTTCAGTGCTGAGTTGTCGATTCCAAGCGATGCCGGCATGATCATTTCCTGGAGGTCCTGGTTGGCCTCGATGTACTTTTTCATCTTTTTCAGGAAGCTGTCCTTCACCATCAGAACGGCTTTCTGGTCCTGCAATTCCATCATCAGCGAAAAAACTGCCTGCGACTGGGCGTCAAGGTTCATGATCTCCTTGTTGGTCCTGAAATTCATGAGGATCCGTTCCGACACGTTCAGCGAATCGGAAATGCCCATGAGCTCGCTGTCAATAAAATTGATGGTGCGGGTGGCGGCAATGTTTTTCTTTTCCAGTCCGCTGGCCACATATTCGCTGGTGAGAGCATCGATAAAGTCGGCCCCCTTGTAGGCCATGATGCTCTTCATGGTCACCACCACCACCGAGGCATCCTTCTTGACCGGCTCCACCGTAAACGTTCTGAACTCGGCAACCAGCCCGTCATAATCGCGGAATTTAAAGGAGAAAGACTTTTGATAATCCTTTTTTTCATCAAAGTCATCGGTAAGGACCACCTTAAAGCGGAAATCTTTTCGCTGTATCACCTGCTGAAACGAGAAGACCCCGTTGACCAGAACATTCTCCTTGCGGTTCCTGACAAATTTCTTTTCCGAAAAAGTGTAAAAAGGCACCTCCACGGCATCTGCCTCAAGTTTGAACTGGGTGGGCGAAAGAAAGGTGAGGTTTAAGGTCATGTTCACCGGCTGTGGATAGGAGGTGATGTTGTAGGAAGAGATGATCTCCATTTCGTTCTGCAGGTTCTGTATGCCGTTAAACATGCCTATCCCGAGCATCTCCTGCGGGTTCATTTTGTTCTCCGACCGGTCCTTGATGAGTATGGTCGATTTAACTTCATACTCGGGCCTGGCATATTTGTTGAAAAAAAAGGAGACAGCCACGGCAACAACAATGGAAATCACGAACAGGTACCAATAGTGGTAGCATTTGAACAAAAACTCCTGGTAATTAAAGGATGATTCCTGCGGCTGGTCGAAATCCCTGAGATTCTCGTTCATGAAAAAAGATTTTATTTAAAATAGTTGATCAGTAACAGCGTAGTGGAAATGGAGGCCATCACAAGCGCCCACGGAAAGACGGAGCCCAGCCCCCAGCTCGCCGATGGCCTCCTGTAGTACCGTTTTCGCTTGTTCAACGGGTAAGCCCCTTCACCAAAACTTTACCCACCACCGGGAAGTCGATGAAGCCTTCGGCGTTCACGCCGTAGCTGTTCAGGTAAACCGAGGCGTCGTTGGCATAATCGTTGAACGAACTGGTGCCCCCTGGCGGTTGAAGAACTGGTAGGCCTTCTCGTCAAGCGCATACACACGGATGTAGAGGTTGTCTTTGACCTGGATCTTGTAATTCGACTTGAGTTTGCCGGAATAGAAGGAGGTGGTGTCCTTTGCCTGCTCCCGCTGAAGGTATTTGATCTTTTTCTGCGGAACACACGACGATAAAATAAAGGCAAATACGAGGTAAAAACAGGCAGACTACGCGACCAGTGTAAGGAATTGCTTCATAGGAGCCCGGAGTTGAACAGGCAAAAATACACGTTTTTTCCTAGAACAAAAATAATTCGCCGCTATCCGCAACATTTCAAAATAGTTATCTTTGCGACCGGCGAAAAACAATGACCTAACAATGGACGTAAGTCGTGAGTCGTCGTTCGTAATTCGTAATTCACCATTCGTAATTCACCCTGTGATTGACCGGGCGAAGCTATATCCGCACCAAAATCTTCATATGAAAAGCCTCTCCCTTCCCTCCGGACAAACCCCCTCTCTCGCCGTGATCGGCCTGGGCTACGTGGGACTGCCCCTCGCCGTTGAATTCGCAAAAATATTCCCCGTCACCGGGTTCGACATCAATGCCGCGCGCATCGCCGGGCTGAACGGCGGGCACGACAGCACGCTCGAAGTGGACGATGAGAACCTGAAATCAGTGCAAATTGCAAATGGCAAAATGCAACATGCAAAACCGGGGCTTTTCATGACGGATGACCCGGGTTATTTGAGATCCTGCAACATCTTCATCGTCACCGTGCCAACCCCGGTCGACAAGAACAACCGCCCCGACCTCACCCCGCTGATTAAAGCCAGCGAAACCATCGGCAAGGTGATCCGGAAAGGGGCCGTCGTCATCTATGAATCGACGGTGTACCCCGGCTGCACCGAAGATGACTGCATCCCGGTGATCGAACAGAGTTCGGGGATGAAATATAACGTCGATTTCTTTGCCGGCTACTCCCCCGAGCGCATCAACCCGGGCGACAAGGAGCACACCTTCACCACCATCCATAAAGTGACCTCCGGCTCCACGCCCGAAGTGGCCCGTTTTGTCGACGACCTTTACAACACCGTGGTGAAGGCAGGCACCTTCATGGCCTCCTCCATCAGGGTGGCCGAGATGGCAAAGGTGATCGAAAATTCGCAGCGCGACATCAACATCGCCTTCGTCAACGAGATCGCCCGCATCTGCAGCCATTTTAAAATCGACACCCACGAGGTGCTCGGGGCTGCAGGCACCAAGTGGAACTTCCTCAAGTTCAAGCCCGGCCTCGTAGGCGGCCACTGCATCGGCGTCGACCCCTACTACCTGGCCCAGAAAGCGCAGGAGGTCGGCTACCACCCCGAGATCATCCTGGCAGGACGAAAAATGAACGACACCATGGGGGCCTGGATCGCCGGCCAGGTAGTCAAGCTGATGATCAGGCAGAACATCCCCGTCAACAACAGCCGGGTGCTGGTGCTCGGAATCACCTTCAAGGAGAACTGCCCCGACATCCGCAACTCCAAGGTCATCGACGTCGTGCGCGAACTGAAAGACTACGGCTGCATCGTCGACATCCACGACCCCTGGGCAAACCCCGCCGAGGTAAAACATGAATATTCACTGGAACTTATTAACCCGTCGTTCGTCGTTCATCGTTCGTCGTTCGAACTTCCCTACGACGCCATCATCCTCGCCGTCGCCCACGACACCTTCACACAACTCGACTTCAGCACCATCAGGAATGAACAATCGGTACTGTATGATATCAAGGGGATCCTCGACCGTTCAATCATATCAGGAAGGGTTTGAGGGAGTTTTATGATAACCTCCTCTAGTGTTTTAGTCACCGGCGGCGCCGGCTTCATCGGCTCCAACCTGTGCGGGGATCTGCTCCGCTTTGATAATAAAGTGGTGTGCCTCGACAATTTCGCGACCGGGCGGGAGGAGAATATCAGGGAGCTTCTCAGCCACCCGAAATTCAAGCTTATCACTGGCGACATCCGCAACCCCGACGATTGCCGGAAAGCCACGGAAGGGATCGACATCGTGCTCCACCAGGCCGCCCTCGGCTCGGTGCCCCGCTCCATCAGCGACCCGGCCACCACCAACGAGGTGAACATCGGCGGGTTCGTGAACATGCTGGTCGCCGCCCGCGATGCGAAGGTGAGGCGGTTCGTCTATGCCGCCAGCTCCTCCACCTACGGCGATTCCGTGAACCTTCCCAAGGTGGAAGAGGTGATCGGCAACCCCCTCTCCCCCTACGCCGTCACCAAATATGTGAATGAGCTCTACGCGCAGGTCTTCGCCCTCAACTATGGACTGGATACCATCGGGCTCCGCTATTTCAACGTGTACGGCCGCCGGCAGGACCCCAACGGAGCCTACGCCGCTGTGATCCCCAAATTCACCATGATGCTCATGGCCCACGAATCGCCCGTGATCAATGGCGACGGCACCAACTCCCGCGACTTCACCTATGTCGACAATGTGGTGCAGATGAACCACCTCGCCGCAACCACCACCGACCCGCGCGCGCCAAACCAGGTCTTCAACACCGCCGTGGGCGAGCGCAACGACCTCAACCAGCTTACCGCCCTGTTGAAAGAATACCTCGCCGCTTTCGACCCGGAGATCAAAAATGTCCCCATCCTCCACGGCCCCAACCGCGCCGGCGACATCCCGCACTCCCTCGCATCTATCGAAAAAGCACGGACAATCCTGGGATATGACCCGGAATACAATTTTGAAAAAGGACTGAGGTTGGCGGTGGAGTGGTATTGGAAAAAAAAGTTTTAAGTTTTAAGTTTTAGCGGATGGGTTATCGGTCGTTTGAGGAGCTGGATGTCTGGAAAAGGGGATGTAAACATGCATATCGCAAAAGGCTCCGCAGCTGAATTACGAACACAGATGTATATCGCTGAGACGATTGAATAATCCCTCCAATAATCACCCGGCCAATTATAACCGAAACCAAAGAAATATCCAGTATGCTTCAGGGCCTGATAAACTCCATAAAACCAAAGTCGCCCCCACTTAAAACTTAACACTTAACACTTTTTCCATGATATCTTCGTACGATATTTTACTCATCACCGGCGGCACCGGCTCCTTCGGCCATGTAACCCTCGACCGCTTCCTGGCCACCCCTCTGTTCAAAGAAATCAGGATCTTCAGCCGCGACGAAAAGAAACAGGACGACATGCGGCAGCATTACCGCAACGACAGGATCAAGTATTACCTCGGCGATGTGCGCGACAAACGCAGCATCGACAATGCCATGCGCGGGGTCGATTATGTGTTCCATGCCGCCGCGCTCAAGCAGGTGCCCTCGTGCGAGTTCTTCCCGATGGAGGCCGTGAGAACCAACGTGATGGGCTGTGAGAATGTGCTCGACAGCGCCCTCGAAAACGGGGTGAAAAATGTGGTGGTGCTGAGCACCGACAAAGCAGTGTACCCCATCAACGCCATGGGGATCTCCAAGGCGCTGAGCGAAAAGGTGATGGTGGCCAAGTCGCGCAACCTCAACAGCACCGGCACGGTGTTTTGCGGCACGCGCTACGGCAACGTGATGGCCTCCCGAGGTTCGGTGATCCCGCTGCTCATCGACCAGGTCAAACGCGGGCAGCCCCTCACCCTCACCGATCCGAAGATGACCCGCTTCATGATGACCCTCGAAAGCGCCGTCGACCTGGTGCTCTTCGCCTTCGAACATGGCGCCAACGGCGATATTTTCGTGCAGAAAGCGCCGGCGTCGACCATCGACAACCTCGCCAAAGCGCTGCTCAGCCTCTACAAAGCCTCCAACCCCGTAAGGATCATCGGCACCCGCCACGGCGAAAAACTCTACGAAACCCTCGTGAACCGCGAAGAGATGGTGAAGTCCGACGACATGGGGGCCTACTTCCGCATCCCCGCCGACAACCGCGAC
The DNA here is from genome assembly GCA_038212325.1 of Bacteroidales bacterium. Taxonomy (GTDB): domain Bacteria; phylum Bacteroidota; class Bacteroidia; order Bacteroidales; family FEN-979; genus CAIVAT01. The sequence continues at coordinate 3,345 of JBBQUQ010000039.1, read as the reverse complement.
CTCAACTACAGCAAGTACTTCACCGAAGGCGAACAGGATGTCGCCGCAGCAGAAGATTACACCTCGCACAACACACATCAGCTCAGCGTTGAAGAGACCAGGGAGTTGCTGCTGAAACTTGCTGAGATACGGGCCGATCTCGGGTTGTAATTGAAAACTGTTTATTGGAAGACTGTTTATTGGAACGCAGGTGACGCAGATGGGACAGATATTCACAGATAAAAAAAATCAGCGTCACTCTGTTTAATCTGCGTCATCTGCGTTCTATTAATTTTTTCAAACATCCGCTCACAAGTAAAAAACAGTGTAAATCTGTTCAATCTGTGTGATCTGTGTTCTATTTGTTTTTTTTTGTTCATCTGTGTCCGATTATTGACGAATAAATCATGACCAGTGACTATTTGCATAAAAATTTATCTTCTGAGATCATCAGATACTTTTATAAAGTATACAATAAACTTGGGTATGGCTTTCTTGAAAAGGTATATGAAAACTCCATGAGGATCGAACTTGAAAAATGCGATTGTCCTGGAATTAAAGGCTGCTGCCTCTTTATGTGAAGAGCATGAAATTCAGCTGATAAACTATTTGAAAGCCACTGATTTTGAAATCGGCTTGCTTTTGAATTTTGGGAAGGAACCTGAAGTCAGGAGAAAGATTTTTACGCATAAATAATTTAGAACACAGATGACACAGATGGGACAGATATTCACAGATAAAAAAATCAGCGTCAATCTGTTTAATCTGCGTCATCTGCGTTCTATTAATATTCCGTGTAAATTTGTCCAATCTGCGTCATCTGCGTTCGATTTATTTTTTTGTTAATTCATCTGCGTTCCATTATTTATCCCCATCCTTATGATCAAAGTCGGCATCACCGGCCAGTCCGGCTTCATCGGCAGCCATCTGCACAATACCCTTTCCATATACAGCGATGAATTTGAGCTGATCTCATTCCGGGATGAGTTTTTTAATGACTCCCTGCTTCTTGAACAGTTTGTATCCTCCTGCAACACCATCATCCACCTCGCCGCCGTAAACCGCCACGCCGACCCGGAGGTGATTTACAGCACCAACATCCGCCTGGTCGAACAACTCATCGCCGCCTTGGAACAAACCCGCAGCCGGGCGCATATCCTCTTTTCATCCTCCACCCAGGAAGAACGCGGCAACCCCTACGGCCGGTCCAAAAAAGAGGGCCGCAACCTCCTTGCAACCTGGGCCGAACGCAGCGGCGGCGGCTTCACCGGGCTGGTGATCCCCAATGTGTTCGGACCCTTCGGCCATCCTCACTATAACTCCGTGATCGCCACCTTCTCGCACCAGCTCAACCACGGCGAAACGCCGAAAATAGAGGTCGATGCCGACCTGAAGCTGATCTATGTGGGCGAACTGGTGCAGGAGTTCATCCGGCGGATCAGGAACCACCCCACCGGGCAGGTTGCAGCCGAAGTACCGGTGAACCACACGGCCGTGATCAGGGTGACGGATATTCTCAAACTGCTTGGTTCATACCACGAAGACTATGCCGGCAAGGGGATCATCCCTGCCTTCAAAAACAGCTTCGAAGTCAGCCTCTTCAATACCTTCCGAAGCTATATGGACCACCGAAGCCGCAACCCGGTGAAGTATGTGCAGCTTGCCGACAACCGGGGATCCTTCACCGAGATCCTCCGGCTCAACGGGGGCGGACAGGTCAGTTTCTCCACAACCAAACCCGGCATCACCCGCGGCAACCACTTCCACACCCGCAAGATCGAACGCTTCGCCGTGATCAAAGGCGAAGCCCTCATCCAACTGCGGAGAATCGGAACGGATGAGGTCATGGATTTTCACCTCTCCGGCGCCGAACCATCGTATGTCGACATGCCCATTTGGTACACCCACAACATCACCAACACCGGCAGCGATGACCTCTACACCGTTTTCTGGATCAACGAATTCTTCGACCCCAAATATCCGGATACGTTTTTTGAGGAGGTTTGATTATTCACCTCACCCTGACCCTCTCCTTCAGGAGAAGGGGTTGGGGGTTGAGGTATGCAAATCTGAATTTAATTTTTAAATTTGCATGGTTAGCGACTGCCACCCCAATCAAACATTGACCCCGTAAAACCTCACCCCCGATGCTTGCCCCCTACGAAGAACGACTCAACCTGATGCGCTCCCTCATGTGGGACTACAACATCCCCCCCGAACATTGCCTCGAAGTGCTCGAAGGCACCCGCGAAAAAGCCGGACACTACACCGAGTCAACCCTGTTCAGGAAACTGCTGGAGTCGTTTTCATGGTTCACCGTCCTTTACGTGCTGCCCCCGGAACGGATATTGCGACTGCTTACTGATAAAAATTTACAATCGCTGAGATTCAAATCATTAACCACCAGGTATGAATTCATCCGTTCCAGACTACAAAAGTCTTTATCTGCTGCAGGATAAGGCCCTGGCAGTGCTCACAGGCCACCTGGGTCCTTTCTATCTCACAGGAGGGACCGCCCTGGGCCGGTATTACCTGGATCACCGTTTCAGCGATGACCTTGATTTCTTCGTCAATAGTAACCCGGAATTTTCTTCCGAAGTAAATCGAATATTTAAATGGGTGGTCAGTCAGATGCCGGTCGACACCAAATCAACCGTTGATACAGATGAGTTCGTCAGGATCTGGATAGGTGAAGAGGTGAGAATGAAACTCGAATTTGTCAACGATACCGGCAAACATCTTGGGCCGGTTAACTTTTTTAACCAGGTTCCCCTTGATAATCCTGCCAACATATTGGCCAATAAATTAGGTGCAATGTTAAGCCGTGATGAAGCCAAGGATGTTTTTGATATTGTATATATCGCCAGGGAATACGCATTTAACTGGAAGGATGTTTATGAAAACGCAACACGGAAACAACTGATGAATGAGGAGGATGTCCTGAAGCGTTTGACTACATTCCCGGTGGAGTGGATAACAGAACAGCGTTGGCTTAAAAAATCGGAAGATTTGTTGTCCTTCAAACAATCTCTCGACCGCATTGCCGACGACTTCCTCCTGGCCAACGACAACTCCCTCGGCACAGAAAAAACCCCCATCACCCAGGCGAAACCACGAAAAAGGCGTGAGTCGTGAGTCGTTCATGGTTCATAAGTCGTCGTTCCTGCATTGTTTGCATTTTTTGCATTTTTTTCTCCCCCCTTGCATTTCCCATATATATATGAGTATATTTGCTACTCATTACACGGCCAAATCCTGTGACCGAAATGGCGAAGCCATGAAAAACAGTGTTAACTTTTAAGTGCGAGCAAATAAATTACTGCCTATCTCCTTTAAGCAAGTTTAGATTTTAATACAAATTTTAAC
>JBBQUQ010000038.1:0-30004 GCA_038212325.1 Bacteroidales bacterium | reverse complement strand
TGCCCGCCAGGATAACCCGTATGGGAGAGATAAATCTTATCCTCCATTTTTTTACCGGTCAGCTGGATTTTTTCAGCATTGATGATGACAACATTGTCGCCGCAATCGACGTGCGGCGTGTAGTTGACTTTTGTTTTGCCTTTGAGCAACATGGCCACTTTGGCCGCCAATCGGCCAAGAACCTGGTCTTCGGCATCGATAAGCACCCAATCCTTTGTCACGGTAGCCGCGTTGGCGCTTATGGTCTTGTAACTTAACGTATTCATGCTTCTTACTGATTATTTTAAACAATGAACCTTTTTCTTCCAAAAAGGGGTGCAAAGATATTCCTAATTTTCTTTACTGCAATGTACTCCGTTGAATAAAATAACATATTTTTGCATTATCATTTATTTTGAGACATAATATTGTAATTTTATGGCTTATTTTATACCATTAATGGATAAGGCAATTACAATTGGCCGTATTTGGCCGAAATTGACCGCATTTTACCTTCCCTTTGCCTTTCCGTGATTTCACCTTGCACACCGAAAACATCGGCAGGCAAGTGGCCAGTTATGGACGCCAGGATAATATTTTTGTTATTGCTGTTCAGCCAGTTAACAAGAATGAAAAAATAAAATTGCATTTTTCGCTTCACCTTTTGACATAAAACCGATTAAGCCATAAAATTCCCGTAAATAAGCTACTTCATATTAAGAAAACACCATGGAATATCGCCAAAATGATCAGCTGCGTCTTGCAACAGAATTTGTTCAATACACGAATAAAAACATTTTCCTGACCGGGAAAGCAGGAACCGGGAAAACCACCTTCCTGCATAACCTGAAAAAAATAACCCCTAAACGGCTGGTTGTGGTAGCGCCAACGGGCGTGGCGGCCATCAATGCAGGCGGGGTGACCATCCACTCTTTTTTCCAGCTGAGCTTTGCCCCTGCGATTCCCGAAGCAGCGCAGCGTCATATTCAAGGCAAGGACAACGAAGGATTCCAGCGGAAGTTCAACCGCGAAAAGATTAAACTGATCAAGTGCCTGGATTTGCTGGTGATCGATGAAATAAGCATGGTGCGTGCCGACATACTCGATGCGGTTGATGAAGTGCTGCGCCGCTATCGCCATCACTCAAAACCATTTGGCGGCGTGCAACTGCTCATGATTGGCGATTTGCACCAGCTCTCGCCTGTGGTCAAAGAGGCAGAATGGTCCATCCTCAGGGAGTATTATAAAAGTGCATATTTTTTCGACAGCCGCGCCCTGCAGAAAACCTACCCTGTCACCATCGAATTAAAGGAAATCTTCAGGCAGTCCGACGCTTACTTCATCTCGTTGCTCAACAAAGTCAGGGAAAACGCCATGGACAGTCAGACGATCGATGCGCTGAACAAAAGATATGACCCCGGATTTAAACCCGGGGCTGCTGATGCAGAAGCTGACGGATACATTACCCTGACTACGCACAACGCCAGCGCCAATGAAATGAACCATTCCAGGCTGAAGCTCCTTGCCGGCGATTCACATTTCTTCAGCGCCGTAATTGACGGGGATTTTCCGCCCCATGATTTTCCTACGGCGGAGGTGCTTGAACTGAAGACGGATGCGCAGGTGATGTTTATTAAAAATGATTTGTCACCTGAAAAATTATACTACAACGGAAAAATCGGGAAGATAAGCCGCATGGAAAATGATACCGTGTACGTGAAATGCCCGGCTGATCATGACGAAATTGCTGTAGGCCAGGTTATTTGGGAAAACATCAGGTACACCCTGGATGAGGCAACGAAGGAAATCAGAGAGGTAGTAGTGGGAAGCTTTACGCAAGTCCCGCTTAAATTAGCCTGGGCCATCACCATCCATAAAAGTCAGGGACTTACGTTTGAGAAGGTGGTCATCGACGCCAACGCCGCCTTTGCATTCGGACAGGTTTATGTGGCGCTGAGCCGCTGCAAAACACTTGAAGGTATCGTGTTAAGCACCCCGATTTCGGTGTCGGGAATAAAAACCGACACCCTGGTACTCAACTACTCCCAGGATATGCAGCAACAGGAACCCGGCCCCGGGAAACTGCTCGAGTCGAAACACCAGTTTCAACAAGAACTCCTGTTCGACCTGTTTGATTTTAAATTAACAAGGTACAGGTTGGAGAGCCTGATAAAACTTGTGCAGGAAAATCCGAGCATCCCCGATGCGGCGAATCTTGCTGAATTGCAGGCCATAAGATCCGTCTGTGAAACGGAAATATTTCAGATTGCTGAGAAATTCAAGCTGCAATTATTGAATTTACTGCACGCTGACCTTCTTCCGGAAGCAAATCCGGCATTGCAGGAACGGGTGATGAAGGCAGCCGCGTATTTTACCGCACAACTTGAAACCCAGCTCTCCTTGTCACTTGAAAAGATGAGTTTCGACACGGATAACAAGGCCGTCGGAAAACTGTTGGCCGAATCGCTGGAGAAGCTACAGAAAGAGGTTTTTATCCGGAACGCATGCCTTGTAAAATGCCGGGGTGGCTTTGAAACCATTTCATATTTAAAGACCAGGTCGGATGCAGAGGTAGACTTCCGTCCCTCGTTTAAGCAAAGAACAATCATGGAGGCTCCATCCTCGAAAAGCATCCCACATCCTGAACTCTACATGGAACTCCGCCGGTGGAAGAACAGCCTGGCCGGCGAGCTTGACATTCCCGCCTATATGGTTTTACCGCAAAAGTCCATCCTGGAACTGGTGAAAAAACTGCCTGCAACCCTGCATGCCTTAAAAACCATCAAGGGGATTGGTCAGGCAAGGATAAACAGGTTTGGCGCAGATATCATTGCCATGATCGACACTTACTGCTCCGAGAATGACATTGCTCCCGAACAGATGGAAATTCCGGAAGTTAAAAAGAGAGGAAAAAAACGATGATGCACAAGCGGCTTCTCACACAACGCCTGTCACGCCGGCCCTTTTGCCTCCTGGGGGCTAAAAGTACAGGGAAAACGACGCTGCTCAGGGATTTTGCAGCCGGGTTCAGCAACTGGATCCTCCTCGACCTCGAAACAGCAGCCGACCGGACAATTTTTAATTTCAACGACACCCATGAAGAGACCCTCAGGGCGATCAGCTTCCTGAAAGGCAAAGAGATCCGGGGAAAGGGAACCCTGATCATACTCGATGAAATACACAAATGCCCGGAGGCAGCCCGTTGGGTTTCCGCACAGGCGGAATGGCGCACAGGCGCACAGGCTGACGGGCCCCTCGTTGTTGCTGCCTCATCGGTAATGACCGATGAAGTGGCCGGGCTCACCGATCACGGGAACGGGATCATGAAGCCTTTACACCTGTTTCCGTTTTCTTTTGAGGAGTTCCTGATGACCCTTGGGGATGCGCCTGCCCTGGAGGCTTTCAGGGAAGTGCCGGTTCCCTTTTACGCGTATGACAAGCTGCTCAACTACTTTCACCTGTACGCCCTGATCGGAGGGATGCCTGAAATTACGGCGGAATACGCTGCAAACCACCATCTCTCCGGCCTGAAAAAAATATATGAGCATATCAACGACCGGTTCATGCCCTGTATCAGTGAGGTAACTGCGGGGCTGAAAAGCCGCGATCTTGCATCCGAGGTTTTTCAAAATGCCTATCCATACGCCGCCACCCGAATCAGTTTCAACCGCTTCGGAAACCTGGAAAAAGGCAGCCGGGAAATCGGCAATGCTTTCAAGGCGCTCGAACGCGCCTTTCTGCTGCAGATGATCCTGCCGGTCACCTCTGCGAAGGTGCCACTTGCTCCCGACACTTCAAAATTCCCACGGCTGCAACTGGTCGACACAGGCCTTGTCAACTATTTTTCAGGCATCCAGAAACCGCTGTTTCAATCGCACGACATGAATGCGATATTCGAAGGCCAGGTTGCCCGCCAGGCTGTTGGGCAGGAGATCCTGGCAACAGTGAACCCGCGGGAACAGGATGGCATGCCGGCCGGTCTTCCCGGTTTTTACCATCATCCATCGCTGAATTTCTGGGTCAGGAACAAGGCCCAGTCTACGGCGGAGGTCGATTTCGTCATGCAGTACCGCGACCTGGTCATCCCGGTGGTGGTGAAGTCGGGGGAGCCCGGCCGTTTGCGGTCGCTGCACCAATTCATTGATTCAGCCCCGCATGCCTTTGCCGTGCGCCTGCATGCCGGCAACCTGGCTGTTCAGCAAACCCGAACGATCGGTGGCAAGCAGTTCTTCCTGCTGAACCTCCCTTACTTCCTTGCCGGGAAGATCAGGGAACACCTGGAGGGGTTTATGAAGTATGTTGAGGTGTGATAAGCAAATGCAAAATGGCCAGCTTTTCTGCCGGTCCGCAATTTTTTGCATACCTTTGCAAACTTCTTAACTCATTTCGCAATATGTCGATCATTGTTTCTAATATCACCAAGACATACGGCACCCAGAAAGCCCTGGATGGCATCTCACTTGAGATCAAACCCGGCGGGATCACGGGGCTGCTTGGCCCTAACGGCGCTGGCAAGAGCACCCTGATGAAGATCCTGGCATGCTTCATACCGCCCACCTCGGGAGACGCTTCGGTTTGCGGGTTTGATGTGCTGGAGCAGTCGATTGAAGTCCGGAAAAAGGTTGGGTATCTTCCCGAGAACAACCCTTTGTACCTTGATCTTTATGTGACGGAGTTCCTCGGCTTCATTGCCGGAACGCACCGCCTGAAGGGAAACATCGCCAGCCGGGTGGCTGAGATGATTGAAATGACCGGTTTGCAGCCGGAACAGCACAAGAAGATCGGTGCGCTGTCGAAAGGGTACCGCCAGCGTGTCGGATTGGCGCAGGCCATGATCCACAACCCGGAAGTGCTGATCCTGGATGAACCTACTTCAGGTCTCGACCCCAACCAACTGCTCGAAATCCGCAACCTGATCACCGGGCTTGGCCAGACCAAAACAGTGATTATGTCGACCCACATCATGCAGGAGGTAGAGGCTATTTGCAACAGGGTGGTCATTATTCACAAAGGGCATATTGTTGCAGACGATTCCACGCATAACCTTCACCTTTTTACCACTTCCAGGGCAGTCGTTCATGTTGAATTCGACCGGCCCGTCGAGGAACGTTTACTGAAGTCAATCGAAGGAGTAACCGGGGTAACGGCTGCATCCCCCGCGCCGGGTACCGCCTCGGCACGGTGGAACCTTACTTGTTCGCCTGACCAGGATATCAGGGCCGCCGTATTCCAGTTTGCCGTCGAAAAAAATTACACCGTGCTCTCCCTGCACCGTGAAGAGCAGAAACTTGAAGGGGTGTTCCAGGAACTTACCAGGTCTTAGGCAGCCCATTTCCCCGCCCCTTGAAAAGCTGCCAACCAAAAGTGAAAAGTTCGAAAAAAATGAACAGTTTGCCGGAAAATTCATATTTTTGCAGCAGAATAGTGGACAGATTTGATTGATTGCAACCACTGGAAAAAAATGCTAAACCAACATTTCCTTCCTTCAATCACAAATCACCCTTATTCGTCATTCGTAATTCTTAATTCGTAATTATTTAATTATGGGATATTTATTTACATCGGAGTCCGTATCAGAAGGACATCCGGATAAAGTGGCCGACCAGATATCAGATGCCTTGCTTGATGAGTTTATGAAGTGGGATCCTGAATCGAAGGTGGCATGCGAAACCTTTGTGACCACCGGCCTTGTTGTATGCGGTGGGGAAGTAAAAACGCAGGGATGGGTGGATGTGCAGGAGACGGCTCGCCGCGTGATCCGCGAGATCGGATATACCAAAGCGGAATACCGTTTCGATTGCGATTCCTGCGGTGTGATCTCCACCATTCACGAACAGTCGGCCGACATTAACCAGGGCGTTGTGCGCGAAAAGAAAGAGGACCAGGGCGCCGGCGACCAGGGGATGATGTTCGGTTATGCCTGCAATGAAATGGAAAACCTGATGCCGATGTCGGTGGAACTTGCCCACATTTTCCTGCAGGAGCTGGCCGCTATCCGCAAAGAGGGGAAGCAGATGAAGTATCTTCGCCCCGACAGCAAATCCCAGGTCACCATCGAGTATGATGACCAGGGAAAACCAGTGCGCATCGACACCATTGTGGTAAGCACCCAGCACGACGATTTCATTCAGGCTGCAGCCAAAACAGCCAAGGCGGAAAAAACCGCTGAAAAAGCCATGCAGGACAAAATCAGGGACGATATCCGGAAAATCCTCATCCCCAGGGTCAAAAAAACCTTGCCGGAAAAGATCCAGAAACTGTTCCAGGGTGATTTCAAGTTGCATGTAAACCCGACCGGAAAATTCGTTATCGGCGGACCCCATGGCGATACGGGCCTCACCGGCCGCAAGATCATCGTCGACACCTATGGCGGGCATGGAGCGCACGGAGGAGGTGCCTTCTCCGGCAAGGATCCGTCAAAAGTCGACCGTTCGGCTGCCTATGCCGCGCGCCATATTGCCAAGAACATGGTCGCTGCAGGTGTTGCAAGCCAGGTGCTGATCCAGGTTGCCTATGCCATCGGCGTTGCACAACCCGTGGGCCTTTACGTCAACACATTTGGAACTGCCGCCGTGAAAGATAAAAAAGGCATCCTCCTGCCCGACGGAGCCATTGCCGAAAAGATCAATAAAATCTTCGACATGCGCCCTTACGCAATCGTAGAACGGTTTGGCCTGAAAAATCCGATCTATCAGCCCACAGCCTCCTACGGACATTTCGGACGCGATTACTTCACCCGCGAGGTGGACGTTTATTACCCGGTAAAAGGCTCAAAACCATCAAAGGTCAATGGAAACAGTAAAGAAGTTTACAAGAAGAAAGTCGATTTCTTTGCATGGGAAAAACTTGATTATGTTGCCAAACTCAAAAAAGAATTTGGCATTTAACCACGATGTAATCCGTGCTGTTTTACTGAGTTTGCTTGTGCTGCTTTCTGTAACCGGGAATGCGCAGATTGATATTCAGCACTATACCTCCGCAACTGACACCTTTTACTGGAAACGGTACACCCACATTCCAAAACCCGCCAGGTCAGACCTGAAACGGCTGGCGGTTTCCAAATCATCCCGGAAAGTGGATGCATTTGTTGCCCGGCACACTGCTGATTTCCCCCAGTTCACCGATGATCCGACCCAGCGGCTCACCGCCCGGGAACTGAAAAAATGCCTGTTCCCCGTCGACATCAACGGAGATAAGCTGGCCGACATGATCTTTTGCGGTCCGGGCGGCTGGGAGCCTGAAATCGTGCAGATATGGCTTAATCGCCGGGACAGTTTTGAACTCGTTTTTGAAGATTACCAGTACATCTCAAAATTCAGGAAGGTTGACGGTAAACTGGTGGAACTGCAAACCGGTGATGCAGGAAACCGTGACAACTACCTCTATTTTACGCGCGATTACCGGGTGAAACAGGAGAATGGCAAACCTGTTTTCATCAAGGGAAAACAGGTTGTCACTTACAAATACACCGAAGAGCCTGCCCTGTTATACCCTCAGCCGGTTCCGTTTATATCAGCAGCCGACACCTTGCTGGTACGCGCGTCTTCAGCGAAGCTGAATGAACCCTTTAACCCGCATCTCAACTCATTCGGCAACATTGTCGCAAAATACCGCACAAAGGCGCGCGGCGTTGTGCTGGGTTACAAATCGAACGGAAAAGGGAATGATTGGTTTTTTGTGGAGTTCTCACCTTCTGCCGCGCCATCCGCGTCCATCCTCTATGGAATTGACAAATTGCCCACCTTTATCAGGGGATGGGTTTCAAGCCAGGCAATACGGCTGGAATAAAAAAAGCCACCGGTTAACCGGCAGCCTTAACTGTCATCCTTCTGCTGATCCTAATGTTTAACGATCAGCTTTTTCGTCTGGCTTATTTTTCCGTCAACAAGCAGCGAGCAGAAATAAATTCCGCTTCTGAGGTTCAGGGTGCTGATGGTTGCCTTTCCGCTTGCGGAAGGGAGCAATTGAGTTTGAACAGTTGTTCCAACAATATCACGAACCAGAATCGTTCCCTGCGACCCGGCGGGCATGGCGTAATTGCAGGTCACATCCCCGGATGCCGGGTTTGGACAAATATTCGAAAGCATCCCGACTTGTGGGGCAGTCGCGTCGTCAATACCTGTGGGATTTATTGCGTATTTAACAATCACACTAACGGAGTCGTTCGGATTCGCTCTGTCAAAGAATACCCAGCGAACAGTACTTTCACCAAGTGCAAGATGGGTTGAAAATTCCCCAGCCTGGTAATGTCCCGAAAACTCTGAATAAGTTGTCCCTGCTGCAATGGACTTAGGGTCTGATGAAATATAAACGGTTGGACTATAGCAGCCAACTGCCCAGCACATAGTCACTTGATTAGAATTGACCAAGGTCAGCTCAACTTTTTTACATAGCACATCCATTGTTTGGCTACTGTTGTTTTTTACATTGAGGTAGGTCACAAGTTCAAGACTATCGGGTGTGCCTGTTTGATAGAGGATTGTGTTAGGTGTTACCGGGCCATTGTTATTAGACAGTGACAGACTTTGCGAATAGCCATAAAAACAAACTATTGAAATCAGGCAGACAGAGAGTAACATTTTTTTCATGTGCAGGTTTTTAAGGTCATGGTTACCCTGCAAAGTTACAACATTTTATTATTGCAGGGTGATTACGACCACAATATTTACTGATTTTGCAGTGCTGGCCGATGATCAGTTGCCATTGTGCGGAATCCTGATCTCCAGCGCGCCGGCACCATATTTCGACATGGGGGCGTCGAAGAACTCAATGCCCTCTTGTTTTTTAAGCAGGTCGATCAATAGTCCGCGCAGGATGCCGTTCCCTAACCCATGGATGAATACCACTTTGAGAAAATGGGCGGCAAGGGCGCTGTCGAGGCATTTAAGGAAATAATTTTTCTGGAATTCGAGGATTTCAGATTTCTCCAGATTTGTGGGATCATCAATAATTTCATGGATGTGCAGATCGACCACCGCTTCCCTGGGAGCGACCTGGTAACGGCTGATCAAGGTGGCAGCATCGGGCGATGCAGCGGAGGGTGCTGAAGCGGGAACTCCCGCCGATTGAGCTTCTTCGAGAAAATATTCTGTAAGCGACAGCACCTTCACCACAATTCCTTTGGCCTGGATGACGGAATTTTCTCGATAATTGCCCTCTTTATAAAACCGCTTGCCTTCAACCCGGAATTCGGAATTGAATGGCGGAAGCAGCGACCGGCATTGCTCTTTGTGGAAAAGGAACTGCAGGCATCCTTCCGTCCAATGGGTCAGTTGCTCCCGGTTGATGGTGGCGATCAGCAATTTAGAGTCAGGGAAGATGCTGCCATAATCCACCCCGTTGTAATGCCCAAGCGGGGTTTTGCTGAATATGTTGTACAAAATATCATATGAACTGTTGTTGATCAGGAAAACATCCATCTGCCCGGAAATGAGCCATTTCTGATCATGCGGGACAAACGCAAGGAATAAATCTTCCGAATTCCTTTCCGTTGCAAAATGAGCAGGCAGGTGAGTCAGGCGGTCATCAGCGGGCTCAGCAGGTTCATCAGGCTGTTCAGGCAGGTCAACCTTGTAGTACTCTTCAAAGAAGCGGGCTGCAGGCCCGGTCTGGTCGATTTTTATCAGCTCGCTGATCATGGTCGGGATTTCAAAACCATCCTCGATCATGATGCTTACCATTCGGCTGTCGATCAATTTCGCCACAATACCGCCACCGGAGGCGTTGAGGAATTTTACTTTGTCGCCAACTTTGAGCATGGTTATTGGGTTTTCAGGGTTTGAGAAAGGTGATTTGGGCACTGGCGGACAGGCGGCCGGCAGAATCCTTTTTTTTGCAAAGATACTTGATATTTTATGTAACAACCGCCTGTCCGCCTGTTCCCGCCCTAAACCTCTTGAACGCACCCATCCATTTGAATTAAAAAAAGATGTAACTTGCGCCCATTATTAACCAAAAAAAAATCGTTATGAGGAGAATTACGATCCTGCTGCTATTTATATTTCTGGCAGCAACCACATCATTCGGAGGTGGATACCAGGTAGGCTTGCACAGTGTGCGGAACAACGGCATGGGACTTATCGGGACTTCATTGAGCTACGATGCCAGCAGCCTGTTTTACAATCCCGGCGGCGCGGCGTTTGTCAATGAAAAATGGAGCTTTTCAGGTGGCATGAGTTTTATTTTCGCCAGGGGTACCTTCCAGGCAGACGATATCAATTACCAGGCCACACTAAAGAATGAGATCAACACCCCGTTTTATTTTTATGCCGCTTTTAAACCGACCAAGAACCTGAGCATCGGGATCGCAGTCAACACCCCTTACGGGAACAGGCTAGGATGGCAGGATGATGCAGGTGATGAGTGGAAAGGCAGGTACCTGATTCAGGATATCGCGTTCAAAGCCATTACCTACCAGCCGACGATTTCCTATAAATTCAAAAATATTATCGGTATTGGCGTTGGCTTTGTTTATGCAACAGGTGATGTTGACATGAATAAGAGTATTCCGGTGCAGGGCGCCAATGGCGATGGCACCGTTAACATCAACGGCAAGACAAGCAATTATGGCTTCAACGCAGGAATTATGATTCATCCCGATAAAGGATGGAGCATCGGCATTGATTACCGTTCAAAAATCGAGATGAAGGTTGAAGGCGCAGATGCAACTTTTTCTGTTCCTCCGTCACTCAGCACAAGTTTCCCGGCAAACAACAAGGTGGATGTAACCTTGCCCCTGCCTGCAAACCTTGACCTGGGTGCCTCCTATGAATTTGGAAAGGATAATCAGTGGATGATTGGTGTGAACCTATGCTATGTATTCTGGAACACCTACGATTCACTCGTTTTCGATTTCCAGGAACAAACTCCTGCCGTTGGCCGATCGGCCAGTCCTACACTGTATACCAGCCAGATGATCGTTCGCCTTGGATCGCAGTATAAACTCAATAAAATGATCACCCTCAGGGCTGGCGGTTATTATGATCCATCGCCCGTGAAGTCCAACTACCTGAATCCTCAAACACCCAGCCTTACCCAGTGGGGACTCACCTGCGGAGTTTCGGTATATCCGTTCAAAGGCTTCAGCATCGATGCTGCCTTCCTCTACCTGATGGGACAGGAAAGACATGGAACCTATTCTCCTGAAAATTTTTCAGGGACCTACAAATCAGCATTCAGCATCCCTGGCATCGGTTTATCATATAGTTTTTAACTCTCAATACAACTCAGTTATGAAGAACATTCTTTTCCTTATATTGTCCCTGGCCATGTTCACGGCATGTGAACAAAAGATTGACGAATACCAGGTTACCAAAGGGTCGGCAAATTTCGCCACCTATGTAGCTGTGGGCAATTCCCTGATGTCTGGTTATGCCGACGGTGCGCTATACCGCACAGCCCAAGGGTATTCTATCCCCAACATCGTGGCAGGCCAGTTTCAGCTGGCAGGGTCGGGCGAATTCGTTCAGCCCGTTGTGAACAGCGAGTATGGCATTGAGTTCCCGTATTTCATGCCCAAACTCGTACTCGGATATCCTACCGACTGTAGAGGCGTCACCAGCCTTGGTCCTGTACCTGCATTCGGCGAACGCGATCCATTGGGTCCTGTCGGATACATGGTTAACAACCTGGCTATACCGGGTGCCAAATCATTTCACCTGCTTATTTCGGGTTATGCACAGATGAATCCTTATTATGCACGGTTCGCATCAAGTGCCACCAACAAGGTTGTCCAGGAAATTCCGCCGCTGAATCCGACCTTTTTTACGTTGTGGCTTGGCGACAATGATGTGCTCGGCTATGCCCTTGCAGGCGGCGTCGGCGATTCAATCACCGACCCCTACCTCTTCGAACAAGCCATGGGAGGCGTGGTTCAGACACTGGTTGCCAACCAGGCGAAAGGCGTCATTGCCAACATTCCTGATGTTACGGCCATCCCGTTTTTTACAACAGTCCCATACAACGGGTTAACCCTCACCAAGGGACAGGCCGACTCAGTGAATATGGCCATGAAGCTATACAGTTTACCTTTTGTTTATGTTGAAGGTCCGAACCCTTTCCTGGTGGCTTTCCCCGAATCACCGCATCCCTATTTCAAGGTACGCCAGATGCAACCGGGCGAGCTCGTGCTTCTGACGGTTCCCCAGGACTCCATGAAATGCCACGGAATGGGGATCATCAATCCTGCTACCCTGATGCCCTACCCGATTCCTGATAGATATGTTCTTACGGGTGATGAGGTGTATAAAATCAAGGCTGCAACCACAGGCTTCAACAACATCATTGCCGGACTTGCCACCACTTACAGCCTGGGCCTGGTCGACATGAACACAAAACTGATGGAGGTGCAGAAAGGCCTCGTTTGGGATGGTATTAAAATGAACACTAAATTTGTAACAGGCGGAGTCTTTTCGCTCGACGGTGTTCACCTGAACCCAAGGGGTTGCGCCGTTGCCGCAAACTATTTCATTGATGCCGTGAATGCAAAATACGGCAGCACAATTCCACAGGTTAACATTACGAATTACCCGGGAGTTTATTTTCCGTAAACGTAATTAGTGAGATGGTGAAATGGTGAGATGGCGAAAGGTGTTTATTTCACCATCTCACCATTTTTCCATTTCACCATTTTATCAATGGCCCTGCCCCGGTGGCTGATTCCGTTTTTCAGGTAGGCAGGCATTTCGGCGAAGGTTTGGCTGTAGCCATCGGGGAGGAATACAGGGTCATACCCAAAGCCGGCCGAACCAATTCGTTCGGGTGTAATGATCCCGTCGATCCGTCCTTCGAAAAGATGCTCCTTCCCTTCCACGATCAAACAAACCACGGTGCGAAAACAGGCCTTCCGGTTTTCGATCCCCGTCAACTCCTGCAAAATTTTGTCAATGTTGTCGTCAAAGCTGCAGCCCTCACCGGCATATCGCGCCGAATAGACCCCCGGGCGGCCATCCAGCGCATCGATCTCAAGCCCCGTGTCGTCGGCAAAACAGTTCATTCCGGCCTGTTCATAAATAAAACGGGCCTTCTGGACGGCATTCCCCTCAATCGTACCCTGGGTTTCGGGGATGTCACTATCCAGATTTACATCACTGAGGCTGACAATGTTGAATTCAACACCCATGATCTCACGGATCTCCCGGAGTTTATGTTGATTATTGGTGGCAAAGAGGAGGTGAGGCATAGGGAGATGGTGAAATGGTGAAATGGTGAGATGGTGAAATGGCCGTTCAGCTGGTAATTTCATTGATCAGGCGGGTGATCAGTTCCTGGAAGGACCAGCCGTGGGCGTGGGCCATTTTGGGAACGATGCTTGCGGCAGACATTCCCGGAACGGTGTTCACCTCCAGGAAATAAAAATCATTGCCGTTGAATATATAATCAAAGCGCACGACACCTTTGCAATTCAGCTTTTCATAGAGCAGCAGTGAAATATCGCGGCATTGTCCGGCATGATGGGTGGAAATGTCAGCCGGCACAACTTCTTCCGCCATGCCTTTCTTATATTTAGCTTCATAATCAAAGTAATCCTTCTTGGAAATGATCTCCGTTATGGGAAATGCGACCAATTTTCCTCCCGATCTCAGCACGCCGCAGGTAAGTTCACGCCCGCCGATGAATTCTTCAACCAGGATTTCAGCGTCTTCTTTGAATGCCTTTTCAAGTGCAGGGCCTAGCTCCTTTTGAAGATTAACTTTCGACATGCCCACACTGGAGCCTCCATTGTTCGGCTTAACAAAAACAGGCAGCGAAAGGTCTCCCAGTATCTTTTTCACGCTATGGCCTCCATCTTTGAAAAGGTGTAGCGATCTGGCTGTTTTGATCCCGTAGGAGGCAACCACATCCTTGCAGAAGCTCTTGTTAAAAGTAAGGGCGGAGGTTGTTACATCGCATGAGGTATATGGAACCCCGAGGATGTCGAAGTAGCCCTGGAGCTTGCCGTTCTCGCCCGGGGTGCCATGAATGGCAACAAAAACCGCGTCGAACCTCACCTTGCGCCGGCCGATGGTGATGCTGAAATCATTTTTGTCGATGGGGAATTTCTTTGAGCCGACCCGGTAGTTCCAGCTTTTCCCTTTGATCTCAACCAGGAACGGGCGGAATTTATCGCGGTCCATATGCAGTTCTACCTGTTTTCCGCTTTTTATGGAAATTCCGTACTCTCCGGAATCTCCGCCTGCAACTATGGCAATATTCATCATAAAGGGCTGTTTTTAAACTGCAAAAGTAGTACAAAAATTTTGCGCCTTGCTCAAAATTCAATTTTTGCGTAAGTTTGTGCAATATTTGCGAAAACACAATAAAACTGACCTTTTCAGGTTATCAGATAAAGCAGCGGATGGACTTTTTCCGATTTCTCTTTTCGAAACTATTTCTCAGGCATTTCCTTGTTGCCATCGGGATAACGCTGATTTTAACATTGATCATCCTTCAATCGCTTTCATGGTATACCAAGCATAACGACTACATCATTGTTCCCGATTACAGGAGCCTTGATTTTACAGCGGTGCAGTCAAACCCCGAAAACAGCAATTACCAGTTTATCGTGATCGACTCGGTTTTTGATCCTGACAAGCCCAAAGGCTCCATCCTTTCGCAAGACCCTTTCCCAGGCGCTAAAGTCAAGAAAGACAGAATGATATACCTTACCATCACCTCCATGGTGCCCGAAAAAACACGGATGCCTGAACTCCGCAACCTGACCCTCCGCCAGGCTCAATCGATGCTGGAAGCAGCCGGACTGAAACTTGGCAACTTATCTTATATCAAGTCGTTTGATGAAGATGCCGTGCAAAATCAGTTGTTTAAGGGAAAGCTTATTGCAGCAGGCACTGAACTTGACAAAGGATCGGTGGTAAACCTTTCAGTTGGCATGGGTGCAAAAGCGGCAGAAGCGATGCGTGATTCGATCGTGGTTGATAGTTTGTAATAGTGAAGTAGCAAAATGGTGAAATGGTGAAATAGTAAAAAAAAAAATCTGAACATATCATGCGTTACCTCTTAATCATATTCATCTCCCTGCTCATCGGGATTGCCGGTTTTTCGCAGGAAATACTTACGGGTCTGCAGGTTAACCCTGTGGTCAAAGCCAAAGCGGCACAGCTTAACCGGATGGATTACCTGGATGCCGGGCTTGATACCATCCCGGTGGCGATCCCCTTTTTTGATGATTTCTCTTCCGCCAATATTTTTCCTTCCGAAAAACACTGGATCGACCATTATGCGTTTGAGAACGACGACCTTCCGGTTTACCCGGTAAACCTGGGCGCCATGACCCTCGATGCCATCAATGATTCAGGCAACATGTACCCCAATGCGGTTCCCGGCCCGGCGAGTTTCATTGCCGATTACCTTACTTCCCGATACATCAGGCTCGATTCTGTTTTCACCCCGGTTCCGCGGGCTCTTTCTCCTGCCGACTCCCTTTATCTCAGTTTTTTCTACCAGCCGCAGGGAAGGGGAAAAGCACCGCAAAAAAGTGATTCGTTGATACTTGAGTTCCTGGTTTCCCCGGCCCACGACAGCATTATTCCGGGCGACACCATTACCATCCCCGATCGCTGGCGGCAAATGTGGTTTGCCAACGGAATGCCACTTGATACATTCTACGTGAAAAATAACAGGTATTTTGTACAGGTGATGATCCCGGTTACCGACACAGTTTTTCTTAGCGATAAATTCAGGTTCAGGTTTTTCAACTATGTAAGCCTGGCCAGTCCCGCCTTGCCAAGTTGGCAAAGCAATACCGCTCAATGGAATCTCGACAACGTTTATCTCAACATGGGCCGTAACATGTTCGACACGATTTATCCGGAAATCCGGTTCATTTACCGCTCCCCCTCGCTGCTGTCCAGGTACCAATCGATGCCATATCCGCAATACTGCGACGACCCTACCAACGAAATAACAGACACCCTTGATATCCTGATGAGCAACCGGGATATCACCCCCCATATGTCAAATTACAATTATTATGTTACGGATCCTGGTGGCAGTTTTTCCAAATCATACAATGGTGGTAGTTACAACATACAGCCCTATGCGATAAGTCCTTATGTGACCTATCAGAAATTTGCGCATCCTGCGGTTCCTTTCCTGATCCCGATAAGCCAGGCAGACAGTGCGATATTCCTGGTAAAGCACGTGGTGAATGCCCCGGGAACCTCCCTGGGTGATACGATGCAGTCATTTCAGAAGTTCTTCAACTATTACGCCTACGACGACGGGACCCCGGAGGCCAGTTACGGACTCTCCCAAACCGGTTCGCAGCTTGCATACCGCTTCGGACTCAACCGATCGCCCGACACCCTCCGCGCAGTCAGGATGTATTTCAACCGAACCCTGAGCCAAAACAGCCAGCAGTTTTTCTATCTCTGCGTATGGAATGACAATGCCGGAGTGCCCGGAGACACTATTTATTCCGACCTTGTCATGCCGCGCTACGCCGACAGTCTGAATAAATTCGTGACCTACCACATTTATCCCCCGCTTGCCATTACAGGCACGTTTTATGTAGGCTGGCAGCAAACCACAGGCGACAACCTGTCGATAGGATTCGACCGCTACAACAACAGCCAGGATGAGATCTTCTGGAATGTAACCGGCGTTTGGAATAATTCCGCCTTCTCCGGATCGCTGATGATTCGGCCGGTCGTTGGAAAACCGATCCCGCTGGGAACCAACGATCTTTCAGCCAAAGACATTAAGATCACCATATACCCCAACCCGTGCGGTTCAGGGATGCTTCACCTGGGAATTGCCGGATCATACGGTCAAAACAAAACCGTTGAAGATGCGACCATATTCATTGCGGACATGATGGGCCGAATCCGCATGAAAACAGCCTTTCAGGAGGACGTAGATGTGAGCGCCCTTGCCAATGGACTCTATTTCCTGGAAATCAGGAATCGCGCCGGGATGCGTGCCGGCATTTCAAAATTCATCATTTCCCGATAAAGGAGCGGGGCAAGGCAGTAGCCATGCCTGAAACACTAATTCTTCCCGAGGAGCAAAACAGATGGACGACAAACCAGAACTTCCCGAAGAATCAGGTGAACTATATGAGCACTTCCGCTTCGTGGTCGATCGGGGCCAGAGTCCGCTGCGCATCGATAAATACCTGATGGCCAAAATCGAGAGTGCCTCCCGCAACAGGATCCGTAATTCAGCCCTTGCCGGAAACATCCTTGTGAAAAACAGTGTGGTCAAGCCCAATTATAAAGTCAGGCCGCTCGATGAAATCACCATCGTGCTGGCCTATCCGCCGCGCGACACAGAAGTTTACCCCGAAAACATTCCCATTACGGTGGTGCATGAAGATGATGACATCATCGTGGTTAACAAGGCCCCCGGCATGGTGGTCCATCCAGGACATGGTAACTTCACCGGCACACTTCAGAATGCACTGCTATACCATATGCAGCATAACAATCCCGGAGATCCTGACGCGAAACCATACCTCGTACACCGAATCGACAAAGACACCAGCGGGATCATGCTGATCGCTAAAAATGAACTCGCCCAGACGAAAATCGCCAAGCAGTTTTTCGACCATACCATCGACCGTTCTTACATCGCACTGGTTTGGGGAAATATCGACCACGACGAGGGGACCATCGATGCAAACATCGGCCGCGACATCCGGAATCGGCTGGTTCAGGCGGTATATGATGATCCTGAAAAGGGGAGGCATGCCGTTACACACTATCACGTGCTTGAACGTTTCGGGTATGTAACCCTTTTGGAATGCAGGCTGGAAACCGGCCGCACCCATCAGATCAGGGTACATTTCAGGCATATCGGCCATCCGTTGTTCAACGATGAGAGTTATGGCGGATCTGAGATCCTGAAAGGCACTACATTTGCCAAATACAAACAATTTGTGCACAACTGTTTTGAACTCCTGCCCCGGCAGGCCCTGCATGCCAAATCACTGGGATTTATTCACCCTTCTTCCAAAACCTTTGTTCATTTTGATTCAGATTATCCCCCCGATCTGGCGGCTGTGGTTGAAAAATGGAGGGGTTATGGAAGTTTGGTGAATAGGTGAACAGGCGGGCGGTCAATGGGTTAATCCTCTAGCAGAATTGTTGCATGAAAAATATAAAAACCGGTATTGGATTTTTGCTGCAGGTGATGGTATCATGCTATTTCTGGGCGACATTCTTCCTGGTTTCGGCGCTGCTCTTCCCTGCCGGCGTCCTTTTATGGATCACGACCGTATTTTTTGACAGAAGGAGATATATTTTACACCAGGCCACATGCCTGTGGTCTGACCTGATGGTAGGGATCAATTTTTACTGGAAAGTCCAGGTTGAGGGACGGGATAAAATTGACCCTTCCCAGGTTTATGTGATGGTTTCAAACCATCAGTCGGGACTGGACGTCCTGGTCCTGTTTAAACTCCACACACACTTCAAATGGGTGGCAAAAAAGGAGCTCTTCTCCATTCCGTTCATCGGGTGGCAAATGGGACTGAACGGGTATATCCCCATTGAACGGGCCCATGGGAAGAGCAAGCTCAAAATGATGGATAAGGCCGCCGAATCTATAGCTGCAAGAAATTCTGTCATTCTTTTTCCTGAAGGAACCCGATCTCCTGATGGCAATCTGCATCCGTATAAAACCGGCGCTTTCAAACTCGCCCTCGATGCACGCGCCCCTGTGCTGCCAATTGTTATTAAAGGGACTCACCAGGCCATCAGGAAAGGTGAACTGCTGGTTTACCGGAATGACTGTATTAAACTGGTGATCCTCGACCCGATTCCTTTCGAATCGTTCAGCCACCTGGATGCCAGGGAACTGTCGCAGCTCATTCATGAAAAGACACGCCTGGAGCTGGAGCGAAATGCCTGATTGGGGTTTGGCGGTCAGCACCGACAGCATTTATTTCGATTGCATTGCCATTTTGACGCCACAAGAAGATGGAAATATGTCATTATGGCATATTATATTCTGTTTTTTTCACTGGTACATTCTTTGACTTTTGCAGGGAAATTATAAAATTTTCAACCATAAAAACAGGAGGTAAAACCATGACACTGATTAAATGGCAACACAGAAATCCGTTATCGGATATGGTAAGCAACATCTTTGACAACGACCTTGGCGATTTTTTCGGCAAGCGTTTCAGCGATCCTGCTGCCAACATCATTGAACAACCCGACTCCTTCCACCTCGAGATTGCAGCCCCCGGCATGGTAAAGGATGATTTCAAGATCAACCTGGAGAACAACATCATGACCGTTTCAGCTGAGATTGAAGACCAGAAGCGTGAAGAGGGCAAGAATTATTCGAGAAAGGAGTTTTATTACGGCTCCTTCAGCAGGTCGTTCACCCTGCCAAAGACCATCGACCTTGAAAACATCAAAGCAGAGTATGAAAACGGGATCCTGAAGATTGGACTCCCGAAGAAAGACGAAGCAAAGGTTGAAATGAAAAAGGAGATCCGGATTGGCTAACAACCGGAAGGCGCATCTGGCCCTGTTTGGCACCACGCTCATTTTCGGATTTGCATACAACATTGTCAAGGGTCTGATGCCCGAAATATTAACGCCAATGCAGCTGATTTTTATCCGGCTGCTTGGCGTTATGGTTATATTCTGGTTGTTTCAGCGGCTCTTTGTTCCTGAAAAAGTTGAGCGAAAAGACCTGTTCATGCTGGCAGTTTGCGGCATGTTCGGTTTTGCCCTGAACCAGGCGCTGTTTTATGAGGGGCTCAACCTGAGCACACCGGTGGATGCTTCGCTCATCCATGTGCTTAACCCGATCCTGGTCCTGGTTTTCGCCAGCCTGATCCTTGGTGAAAAAGTGACCTGGAGAAAGGCTGGCGGCATTGCCCTTGGCGCATCGGGGGTGCTGATGCTCGTGCTTTACGGGCAAAAGTTGAGCTTTACCGGCAGCCATGCATGGGGCAACGTGCTCATTTTCCTAAATATGGTATTCTATGCGCTTTACCTGGTTCTTATAAAGCCATTGATTGGGAAATATCACACCACCACAATCCTGAAATGGGTATCCTTCTTCGGGTTCCTGTTTATTTTCCCGTTTTCAATCAAACCTGCCCTCGAAATCAATTTTGCCGCCATCACCTTACCGGCATGGCTCGGGATCTTCTATATCATTGTGCTTAATACATTTGTGGCATACCTGCTTATCAACTTTGCCCTTAAAAGCGTGAGTGCGACCGTAGTGAGTTACTATAGCTACCTGCAGCCGGTTATTGCGGCGGCTATGTCGGTAACCATTGGCCAGGGCGGTATCACCTACCCGAAAGTACTGGCTGCCTTACTGATTTTCGCAGGCGTATATATGGTGAACCGGTCGGGCAGCGAAGTGCAGAAAGTCTGAAGTAAATGCGGTTCAGAAAAAATGCCTGAAAGGCAGTAAAATCCATTCAAAAATCTTTTCAATGAGCGGCCGCCGTTTCCACTCCAGGTAGTCGAGTTCCTGCGAGTTACGGATCGTTTCGGCAACATGCTCATGCAACTGGCGCAAAATTTCGGGTTCCGTTCCGATAAGGGCCACTTCGTACTGGTACCGGAAGCTGCGAAAGTCGAAGTTCGCGCTGGAAATGGAAAATATTTCGCCGTCGATCATCAGCAATTTGGCATGGAGATTATGCGGCAGGTAGAAAAGCAGTTTGATGCCGGCATTGTGGAGCAAACCCAGGTATTTGTTCCGGAGGATATCAACCATCCGCATATCAGAGTGCTTCGGCATGATCACCTGCACCTCAACACCGCGCTTGCTCGCGTCCATCATGGATTTACGCAGCACAAACCCGGGGAGGAAATAGGGGGTTTCGATCACCACGGAGTGAACCGCCTGCCTGATCAGCGTGGTATAACGCTTCCTGAGCCGTTGAAACTGGATGGATGGAACATCGCGGATGATCTCGAAGTCGCCCGACCTGATCTTCCGCGTAAAGGTCACCTTATTGGTGATAATAAAGGGATTGAATGCATTGAAATTTTCAAGAAAAACCTTTTTAAACGCAACGGCTAGTTCGCCCTCCATGCGCAGGCACAGTTCCCGCCAGTTGAGGTTGTAACCAGTGATATTGGCCGAGCCGATATAACTGGTCACATCGTCGATGACCAGGATCTTCCGGTGGTCGCGGCGATGGCCTCGGGTAAAAATATCGCTGTTGATCTTGATCTTTTCGAAGAATTTCACTTCGCCTCCAAATCTGATCAGCCCGGTGAAGAAGGATTCGGAAACGGGCCCTTTGCCCCATGAATCAATCAGGATTTTAACCTTCACCCCTTCCTGGGCTTTTTTCGTCAGCGCATCGCGAAAGCGCACCCCCATGTGATCGTTGGCGAATTTGTACGTCTCCAGGTAGATATACTCCTTTGCCTGTGCAATATCGATCAGCATCAGGTTGTAAAACTGCAAAGTGTCGTCGATGATCCGAAACTCCATGAGTACGATTTTTCCTCTTCAAATTTAGCGAAAAGGATCAATCCCACCGCCATCTATTTCCCGGATTGGATAAATTTTGCGTAAGTTTGCTTAAAAAAGAGCGACATGATCAAATCCATGACCGGTTACGGAAAGGCTGTACTTGATATCACCGGCAGAAAACTCACCATAGAAATCAAAACCCTGAACAGTAAACAGCTCGACCTCAACCTGAAGATACCGGGATATTTCCGTGAGAAGGAGTGGGAAGTGCGGGCAATGCTCACCCAGCGATTCGAACGCGGTAAAATCGATTTTTTCATCGGCACAGAGGTAACCGGTGAGATGCTCAACTATTCCATCAACAAATCACTGGCAAAAAAATATCACGTGGAGCTGCAAAACCTTGCTCAGGAGCTGCAGGTGGATTCCACTGCAGAGATCCTTTCGCTGGTACTTAAAATGCCTGATGTGATGCAAACCAGCCGCGACGAACTGGACGATCATGACTGGGCATCCATATCAAGTGCCATTGCTGAAGCCATTGACCAGGCTGATCTGTTCAGGATCGATGAAGGGAAGGTGCTCGCCAACGACATGATGAGCCGCGTTCAGGTCATCCTTCATCTCCTTGGGGCAGTTGAACCTCATGAAACGAGGCGCATGGCCGAGCTTCGGGAACGGTTGCTGCGCGATTTCTCAAAATATACCGGCGATTTCAACGGGTCGGCTCCCGACCAGAACCGTTTCGAACAGGAGCTGATCTATTACTTTGAAAAGCTTGACATCACCGAGGAGAAGGTACGTCTGGCGAAACACTGCAGCTATTTTCTCGAAACGTTGAACGAAGGCGGCGCCCAAGGGAAAAAACTTGGATTTGTGACCCAGGAGATGGGCCGCGAGATCAATACCATCGGGTCAAAAGCCAGTGATGCCGATATCCAGCGAATCGTGGTGCAGATGAAGGATGAACTGGAGAAGATTAAGGAGCAGTTGGGGAATATTCTTTAGTGACTGGGTAACAGGGTAACAAGGTAACAGGAAAGGGTTATGCCGGGGAAAGCGATTATTGTTTCGGCGCCGTCGGGGGCGGGAAAGACGACCATTGTGAGGCATCTGCTGAAGGTTGTTCCTTCGCTGGAATTTTCCATTTCGGCCTGCAGCAGGGCGAAGCGGGAGGAAGAGACGGACGGGAAAGATTACTATTTCATTTCAGCGGATGATTTCCGCACGAAAATTTCACGGGATGAATTCGTGGAATGGCAGGAGGTTTACCCCGGCAATTATTACGGCACGCTGAAGTCGGAGATGTACCGCATCTGGGCCCTCGGTAAAACACCTATTTTTGATGTTGATGTTGTGGGGGCCGTAAAGCTGAAAAAGTATTTCGGGGAGAAGGGTCTGGGCATCTTTATCCACCCTCCTTCCATTGAAGAATTGGAACACCGTCTTAAAAAACGCGGCACCGAATCGGAGGAGACCCTGCGCAAACGGGTTGACAAAGCCGAGTATGAGCTTACTTTTGCACCCCATTTCGACACGATCATCGTCAATGATAACCTGGAGGTGAAATGCCGGGAAATAGTTGACCTGGTTAGTCGATTTTTACACCTGTGATCACTCAATATTATTCGCATCAATCTGGATATTTGGATTATATTTGAATAACAATAAAGAATATGATCAAGAAATACCTTAAACGGATCACTGATACGACCATACAGGGGGATGCAAGAGAAGAAAGCTATTATGCTCACCTATCCGATTTTCTTTCTTCGTTTGCCTTGGATATCGGGAAGACCAAGACGCAAATCACCACGCTGCCTAAAAAAACCGATGCCGGCAATCCTGATTTCCGTATTTGGGATGGTTCACAACATATTGTGGGATACCTTGAAGCCAAAAAACCCGGTGTTAACCTGGATGTAATTGAAAATAGCGAACAAATTAAGCGATACCGTAAAACTTTTCCGAATCTCATCCTGACTGATTTTTACGAATTCCGTTTGTACCGCAAGGGTGAACTCGTTGATAAAACATATGTTGCCCGGTCAACACTGGCAAAGAAAGGCATTCCTCCCCCGATCGAGAATGAAGAAAAGTTCCTGGCACTTTTGCATAAGTTTTTTGCTTTCTCCTTGCCAAAGGTTACAACGGCAGGACAATTGGCGAAAGAGCTCGCGTTGCGCACACGCTTTTTTCGTGATGAGGTCATCAGTATTGAATTGGAACAACAGCAGAAAGGAAAAGGTGAATTGTACGGATTTTTTGAAACTTTCAAAAAATTCTTAATTGCCAATCTGAATGAAAAGGATTTTGCCGATTTATTTTCTCAGACCATTACTTACGGTCTTTTTGCCGCACGTACAAGAAGTACAAATGGTTTTAACCGGAAACTGGCTTATGATCTGATTCCAAAAACCATCGGTATTCTGCGCAACGTGTTCAGGTTCGTCTCGCAGGGCGATCTGCCAACGCACATGGAGGTGATGATTGACGACATTGCAGAAGTACTGAATGCCACCGATTTGAAAAACATCCTGCATCAATACTACAGGGCAGGTAAGGGGGAAGACCCCATTGTGCATTTTTATGAAACATTTTTGAATGAATATGACCCTGCAACCCGCGAAAAACGCGGGGTGTATTACACGCCTGAACCGGTGGTGCGTTACATCGTACGCACTATTCATGAACTGCTGAAAACACATTTTGATTTAAGCGACGGGCTGGCCGGCAAAGAGGTTACGTTGTTAGATCCCGCCGGCGGAACGCTTACTTTTCCTGCAGAAGCCATTAAACTGGCGGTGAAAGAGTACAGCGGAAAGTATGGCGACGGGGGCCTGGACAAACTGATAAGCGAACAAATTCTTAAAAACTATTATGCTTTTGAACTGATGATGGCCCCTTATGCCATCGGGCATATCAAGATGAGTTTTTTACTGGAGGAGTTGGGTTATACGATGAAAGACCATGAGCGATTTAAACTCTATCTCACCAATACCCTTGATATGCAGGACCTGGCCCAGGCCCGGATTCCAGGTCTCGAAAGTCTGAGTGATGAAAGCCATGAAGCAGGCCGGGTGAAAAGGGATGATCAGATCCTCGTCATCATGGGAAACCCGCCATACAGCGGAATTTCGGCCAATATCAACGAATGGACTGAGAAACTTTTGAAAACCAACCTGGATGGCGCTCAAAGCTATTATGAAATTGATGGAAAAAAACTCCAGGAAAAGAAACTCTGGCTTCAGGACGATTATGTAAAGTTCCTGCGCTTTGCCCAATGGAAGATCCATAAAGCCGGAAAAGGAATTGCAGGAATGATCACCAACCACAGCTACCTCGATAATCCGACGTTCAGGGGAATGAGGCAAAGTCTGATGAATACCTTCAACGAGATTTACATTCTCGATTTACACGGTAACAGCCTGAAAAAAGAAACAACACCCGATGGAAACAAAGATGTAAATGTATTTGACATCCAGCAGGGTGTTGCCATTGCCCTGTTTGTGAAAAAAGAACATGCAGCAGGATGTAACATTTACCATGGCGACCTGTTTGGCACCAGGGAAAGCAAGTACGCATGGCTGGACAACAATGAGTTAAAGTTGAAGGATTACTCGCAATTGAATCCTGAAAGCCCCTGGTATTTCTTTATCGAGCAAAACACGAACAACATTGAGTATTACAATAACTGGATAAGGGTGAATGAGATATTTCCGGTGAATAATGTAGGGGTTGTCACTGCCAGAGACAAGTTTGCAATAGATTTCGATAAGGAGCTACTTAAAACCAGGGTTCAACAATTTCGAAATCTAAGCTATGAAGAAGAATTTTTGAAAAATGCATATTCCTTAAAAAACACATCAACATTCAAGTTGGAAAAATTCCGTGAGGAATTATCAAAGGTAACAGATTGGGAAGATGACTTTAAATTAATACAATACAGGCCATTTGACCGCAGACATATATTTTATTCAGAATGGGTTGTGGAAAGGAGAATTTTTGATGTAATGCAACATATGTTTAATGACAATCTTGGTCTGGCAATCGGCAGACAGGGACAAGTTGTCGGGGATGAACATTTATGGAATTTAGCTTTTATAACAGACGAGATCGTTGACTTTAATTTATTTTATCGTGGAGGAGAATTATTGTTCCCTCTTTATCTCTACAAACCTTCCGATCAAAAGAAAAAGAAAACCGTTATTCAAACGATGATGCTTTTTGAACAGGAGGAAGAATATGGGAAGGGGGGTAAAAAACCCAATATTGCACAAACCGTTTTTAAGCATTTGGAAAAATCCTACAAAAAGAAGCCAACCCCTGAACAAATACTTTATTATTGCTACGCCATTCTTTACAGCAACATTTACCGCGATAAATATGCCGTATTCCTGAAAAGAGATTTCCCGCGCATACCCTTTCCGGGCGATTACAAGGTATTCGTGAAAATGGCGAAGCTGGGAGAAGAGTTGGCTCAACTCCACCTGCTTAAAAGCAAAGCCTTGAACCAACCGATAGCCAAATACAGAGGCAAAGGTGAAGATATGATCGTAAAGCCGGTCTATGATGAGAAAAATCAATGTGTATTCATCAATGAGACCAAGTACTTTGAAGGTATAAGTCAGAAGATTTGGGAATATCAGATTGGCGGATATCAGGTCATGGAAAAGTATTTAAAAGACCGGAAAGGGCGGCAGATGACCGACCCGGCCACTTATTGCAAAATTGCTTCTGCCATTGACGAAACTATAAAGACTCAAAAAAGAATTGACCTTCTTTACCTGATGACGGAAAAGGATGTGATAGAATTTAATTCGTAATTCGTAATTCGTAATTCCCGCATGTCTTCCCCCAAAAAAACCGGCCTCCTCTTCGGTTCCTTCAACCCGATCCATTCGGGCCACCTGATGATTGCCTCCTATATGGTTGAGTATACCGACCTTGACCAGGTATGGTTCGTGGTTTCGCCTCATAACCCGCTTAAAGAAAAGGCGACCTTGCTTGCCGACAACCACCGCCTCTTCATGGTGAACCTCGCCATTGAAGATGATCCGCGGTTCAAGACGTCCAACATCGAATTCAAACTGCCGCAGCCCTCTTACACCATCGATACGCTGACCTATCTCGGTGAAAAACACCCGTCAAAGGAGTTCGTGCTGATCGCAGGAAGCGATAACCTGCCCGCCTTTCACAAATGGAAAAATTACGAGGAGCTGCTGAAACAATATCGCATATACCTCTACCCTCGCCCCGGCACTGAACCGAGCAAGTTTGATCAGCATCCATCAATCTCAAGGATTGAAGCGCCATTGCTGACCATCTCATCGTCGTTCATTCGGAAAGGGATACACGATGGCAAAAGCATGGACTATTTCCTGCCTGAAAAGGTATGGAAGTACATCCGGGAGATGAATTTTTACAGGTAACCCTTTACAGGTGCTTTCTGATAAAACCAAGCAATGCGCCGAAGGTTTCCTCCGGTGCCTCAAGGTAACCCATGTGGCCGCATTCACGCAAAAGCAATGCATGGCTGACGGCGGGCATTGAGATCATTTCCCACAACCGGGCTGCGGGTGCCCTTGAATCTTTCAGTCCCAGGATGAAAAGTACGGGAAGTTTTGTGTTTTTAAGCACTTCCGATTGATCCTTGCGAACCTTCATCCCTTCCAGTGCAGCCACAACCCCCTCCTTTTCCATTTTAGCTGCACGCCGTATCAGCCGTTCAATCTGGGCGGACAATTTTTTATGCACCTCGACCGGGAACAAACTGGGGATAAACTGGGCGACGTAGCTGAATTTATCGTTGTTGACCACTGCGATGGTGCGGGTACGGTTCTCCTGCTCGGCAACCGTGTCGGCAAAACAGTGCGAATGAAAAAGGCAGAACCCTTTGAGCATCTTCGGATATTTCTGCGCAAATGAAAGGGTTACATATCCTCCCATGGAATGACCAACCATCAGACATTTTCCAATCCTCAGCTTTTTGAGCACGGTGAAAATTACTTCAGCCATCAGTTCCATGGTATGAATGGGTGCGATAATGTCGCTCTTCCCATGGCCGGGCAAATCGATGGTGATCACCCGATATTTTTTGTTAAGCTGTGTTGCAAAACCAGTCCAGATTTTCGACGATTCGGTGAAGCCGTGTAACAGGACAATGGCTTTTCCCGCGCCATCATCGGTGTAGGAAATGTTCTTTTTCTGGTATTTAATCGCTTGCATATGAAAATTATTTAAGAAAAATAATGCTTTGCAGTAGTGACCGTAACCAACATTGTTCGCCCATCCTTTTCAGCCTGGTGAAGACCAACTTCCGGAATCAGCCCCGTTTGGCAGTTGAGCACGATTGCACGTACCACAATTTTTTAAAGATTAATTGTCAGATGGGGCAGTTCAATATGTAATTTAGCCTTTGCTTGTAAGGCATTAAAAACTCTTAACAACGTTTCAATTGTAACATTGCTTGCATTATTTTCAAGTTTTGAGATTTGAGCCTTTTGTACGCCAATCAGTTTCCCTAATTCTTCTTGCGTCAAGTTTCTTTCCTGGCGACTTTGTTTAATGGCCTTACCGATTAAGTCCATTTGCAGTTCATATTCAAATTTATCCCGGTCCGGAGTGCCTCTTACTCCAAGGAGGGGGAGGGAGACCTGGTGCCAGGATTGAAATATATGTCTTTAATAACCGAAAATGATTGATTTTAATTGTTGAAATGCAACAAAAACATTAATAATCAACGACTTACGTCCCCCTCCTCTCGAAGGGGAGGGCCGGAGAGAGGTCGGCCTGTACAATGAAAATGTATCAATATAAGGAAACATTTTTATACATTAAATCAACTCACGACATTAATTCTTCTATTTCCGCCACAGTCTTGGGAATAGGCTTACCAAGAACCCGATATCCGTCGGCAGTGACCAGCACATCATCTTCAATGCGGATGCCGCCGAAATTCTTATAGGTTTCCACCACATCGTAGTTGATGAATTCGGCCAGCTTGTTCTCGGCTTTCCAGATGTCGATCAGTTCGGGGATAAAGTAAATGCCGGGTTCGATGGTCATCACAAAGCCCTCCTGGAGTTTGCGCCCGAAACGGAGAAATGCCAGCCCGAACTCCTTGCTGCGCTGCATCTCTTCGTCATACCCGATGAAATTCTCACCAAGTCCTTCAAGGTCATGCACATCAAGCCCGAGCGGGTGGCCCAGCCCGTGGGGGAAAAACAGGGTGTGGGCACCTTTTTTGGCAGCCTCAATCGGATCGCCCTTCATGATGCCAAGGTTGGTTAATCCCTTTGCAATCTCGGTGGCGGCCAGCATGTGAATCTCCTTGAACGGAACGCCTGGCTTCACTGCGTTTGTGGCCGCCATGTTGGCGTTCAAAACAACTTCGTAGATGCCCTTCTGCCTGGCATTGAACTTCCCTCCCACCGGAACCGTGCGCGTGATGTCGCTGGAGTAGTGCAGGTCATTCTCGCAACCGGCATCGATCACCAGCATCCTCCCTTCTGTGAGGGTATTGCCATGATGATGATTGTGCAGGATTTGCCCGTTGATGGAGAGGATCACGGGGAACGAAACCGGGCCGCATTGGGCAAGGGCTATCCCTTCGATGGTTCCCGCGATCTCCTGCTCTACCACACCTGGTTTGGCCATTTTCATGGCGGTTGTATGCATCTTCCAGGCAACATCGACCATTTTTTCGATTTCAGCCACCTCCAGCGGATCCTTCTTCATGCGAAGCTTTATGATGGCTTTGATCAGCGGGACGGAAGCATTGGCCCTTAACTCGAGGTGATGGATGGTGAGCAAATCTGCCAGCCAGAGAATGCTTTCTCCACGGTAAGGTGGTACAAAATGGACCTTGCGGCCTTGCACAAGAGCGTTTTTGATCACCTCGCTGAGCATGGCCAGGGGTGCCGTATGCTCCACGCCTGCTTTGGCAGCCTGATGCTTCATGGAAGGCTGCACGCCCATCCAGATGATGTCTTCAATATCAATGTCATTGCCAAATAAAAAATCCTTTCCCACGTCGAGGTCGATGATCCCGGCCAGATCGGGGTGATCAAGCGCGAAGAAATAGGAGAAATTGCTATCCTGGCGGAACGAATAGGTATTTGCCGGATAGTTGAAAGGAACCTCCTGGTTGCCTAAAAACAGGATAACTCCGCCTGAAAGTTCATTGCGAAGTTTTTTGCGGCGGTCGCTGTAAACGGTTGCTGGGAACATAATTTAGAATGGATTTGAATTGTGAAAATATTATGTGATTTATTTTTTTGATTTAAATTTCGTCCTAATTTTGAAACAAAGAACAAATATATTAAAAGCTTGTTATGAATTTCTCTTTTTTACAACTTTCTTCGATCACAAAAAAGATCTGGATGGCATGCCTGGGTCTTTTCCTGATGATCTTCCTGGTGGTTCACCTGGGTATCAACTTGTGTCTGCTGCGCGACGACGGGGGCGCCTGGTTTACCGCGGCAGCCCATTTCATGGGTACCAACTACATCGTGAAGGTGTTTGAGATCGGTCTGTTCGCCGGCTTCATCATTCACATCCTGTTCGGGATCATCCTGCAGCTGCAAAACTGGATGGCCCGGCCGGTGCGGTACATGGT
>JBBQUQ010000037.1:0-30287 GCA_038212325.1 Bacteroidales bacterium | reverse complement strand
AGGATCTGTTGGTTGAGGCAAAAAGAGAGATTACCGATAGCATTTTTACCGGAGAAGGCTACCAGAAAATACACAAGCGTATGCGCGTACGTGGCATCATATCTGCCAAAGAAAGGGTGAATAGGGTGATGCGTGATAATAACCTGCTTTCGCCTACAAGGCCGAAATTGAATATCGCAAAGAACAATCACAAAGGCAGAATCATCACGGAACTTCCCAACAGGATGTGGGGGACCGATGGCAAGAAATTCTTTACTCTCAAAGAAGGCTGGTGTTGGCTTTTCAGCGTGATTGACCATTGTAATGACGAGATCATTGCATGGCATATCGCAAAGGTTGGAAATCGCTTTGCGGCAATGGAGCCCGTCAAGATGGCAGTATAACAAACCTTTGGTTCTCTGGACAGGGATATCTGTAAAGATACAGGGTTGTTCCTCCGCTCTGATCATGGAAGTCAATATGACTCCAATGATTTTCAAAGAGAACTTCTCTTTTTGAACCTAAGCTATTCTCCGGCCTTTGTGAGAAGTCCGCAGTGTAATGGGATCATTGAACGCTTCCATCGTACAATAAATGAGCAGGTGTTCGATCTTTGTCTGTTTGATTCATTAGAGCAGGCACAGCCCGTTATTGCTGAGTTTATGCACAATTATAACAATGTGTGGATTCTTCATCGCCTGGGTTTAAAATCACCGGTAGATTATCGTAATTTTCTTGCAAAGAAAGATTTTAAAGGTAGCACAGCATTTCTGCAATTCATCAAAGAGTAAATGGTATAATAAATTGCAACCACGCTGAAACTTTTGGTCATGTCCCAGGATTATGCGGTATGTCCATGACCATCATACCATTTGCCCAGGTATTGTTTGATTGACTTTCATTTTTATCAATTTCAGGGATACTGGCTTCATTGTCCAAGTGGCTATCAAGGATAGGCCTGTGATTTTTGGACTTCATCAGCCTGGATATATACAATTTTATCAGGTTAGCCATTTGTTCCGGAGTATTCCTGGTCACCACCTCATTTTCAAGCTCCGCAGTGAAAGGCTCAACGAAAAACTCATTAATCTTCTCAGCAGAACCTAATAAAGGCGATTGCTCCGGGTTCATTGGGGAAAGTGACTCAATGGGGACTTCAGCAAATCTATACAACCATCGAAGTGGGAATAGTTCATAATTTATTGATAGAATTTAACTTGCAGTAAAAAGAAGCACATAATGGAGTAATTCCGTGGTTACATTTTGGGTTACATAACTCAAGGACTTTAGTTATTATCTGCTAAAACTCTTGCTTCATTGTTCGAATGTATCTAATTTTAACTGGTCTTGGATCAAATTCCCCATTGTTTGTACGGACAAGAAATTTTCCCGATGAAATCTAGTAAATATATGCGAAGTAACTCATTTCCAAAGCCATTCGCTATCTCAGGTACTGAAAAGAATAGGGGTGATTACAAAATATCTGTGGTTACATTTAGGGTTACATAAAAAAAAGGGTTTCAGTTTTATTTTCTGAAACCCTTGATTTTACTGGTGGGAGCAACAGGATTCGAACCTGTGACCCTCTGCTTGTAAGGCAGATGCTCTGAACCGGCTGAGCTATGCTCCCTCAATTGAGGGTGCAAAGGTAAAAACATTTTTCATACATCCAAGCTTGCAATCCAAGTTTATAGATGAAAAATCCTAATTTTGCATGCGCTTTGATATTTTCCGCTACAACAACTGTTTTTAGCACCATCCTGCCATGAACGATAAAGTCTGGAACAGGGATTTTACCTTGCTCACCCTTTCCAACTTCCTGATGTGTAGCGCCTATTATTCCCTCATTTCAACACTTCCGGTTTACATCTCCAACGAACTGCATGCGCCCGAAGGCCTGGTTGGCCTGGTGATGGCGTGCTATGTCGTTGCAGCTATCCTGGTCAGGCCCTTTTGCGGCTTCGGCCTCGACAAGTTCGGCAGGAAAATAATCTTCCTTTCTTCCCTGCTTGTTTATGCCATGATTTTTAATGGCTACTTGCTGGCAACCACGGTGATAACGATGATCATTGTCAGGTTCCTTCATGGTCTGACCTGGGGGTTGACCACCACCTCAAACTCTACCGTGGCGGGAGATATTATTCCGGAAAGCAAACGGGGGCAGGGTTTTGGATACTTCGGCGTGTCCACAACCGCAGGCATGGCGCTCGGACCAATGATCGGAACGATCATCTTTCAGCATGGCAGTTATACGGCAATGTTCCTGGGAGGTTGCATCATCAGCCTGCTAAGCATGGCCCTTGCCGCAAATATCAGGTTCCCGTCATATTACAAACCAAAAGCCAACTTAGACTTCAAATGGAAGAACCTTGTTGAAAATAAGACGATAATTCCCTCAATTAATTTGATGATCATCATGCTGACCTACGGAGGACTGATCTCCTTTGTTGCACTTTTCGGCCATGAAATCGGAATCAGCAACCCGTCGATATTCTTCCTGATTTATGCCGTCGGGATCATCAGTTCAAGATTCACCACCGGAAAGGCACTCGACCGCAGTGGTCCCCGCCGAATCGTTATTATCTGCCTGTCGCTGCTGATCATCGGATTCCCGATGCTGGCCCTTTGGCAGAACCAGACCGGATTCTACCTCGCAGCACTGATTCTGGGATTTGGCAACGGCGTGGTGTTTCCGACCTTTCAAACCATGACGAACAACATGGTTCCGGCGTCGCGCAGGGGTGCGGCCAGTTCAACGCTCTTCATATCGGTCGATATCGGGATGGGGCTTGGAATGGTGCTCGTCGGCGTGATCGCACAGTACTTCTCCATTTCGGATGCCTTCCTCGTATGTTCGGGGATTGCTGCAGCAGGACTGTTGCTGTTCATGGCAATCACGCTGAAGTATTACCAGGAGCAAAGGGTCGTTGGGCAATCATAAATTGTACCTACCTGGGATACAGTCCAAAAAACCGTTTAATGTTTCTATGAAATTTATGGATACCTGTTACCGGGTCGGTGTGCATCAGGATGCACTCTTTGACGACCAGATTGACGGGATGCGATTTTGTCAGTTCGATTGCCTCGGGCGTATCCGACATCTGCTGGATCCAGATGTTATCGATCCCCTTGGCCATGGCTTCGGCAACCACATCGCGGGTTTGCTTTTTAGGCGTAATGATCACGAGGCTGTGTACACTGAGGGGCAGAGCGCTTACACTGCGAAAGCAGGGTGTGCCGGCAATGTTGTCGGTTTCCGGGTTGACCGGAAAAACTTCGAATCCCTTCTCCTTCAGCTGCTTGAATACCTGGTAGCCGAATTTCCTGGGATCCCTGGAGACCCCTGCAATGGCGATTTTATGATTGGAAAGAAAGGAGTCTATGGATGCTTTGGTTGATTTCATGGTTGCTTTTTGTAAATATAAAAACGGCTAAAATTAGCAAGAAATATTCAATAACCGCGATTCCCCAACTAATCAGGACGATGCTCATCAATCCAAGGTTCTGAAATTTTCAATCTGTTTCCAAGGTCTTCAGAAATATAGTTATCCAGGCTTTGGCATACATCTTCTGAAAAAAGGACTCCGGTTTCCACAAGGTGGTCCCACAACCATCCTGGCGGGTTCGCTGACCCTGGGGTGCCGGATACTGCTGCATAAATAATCCCTGCGTTGAATGCATCACCGGCCCCGATGGTGCTGACCGGTTTGATCCGGGGAACTGCATACGACCGGTTATACGTCTGTGTGGCAACCTCAACCCCTTCACTGTTTTTGGTATAGATCAGAAACGGACAACCCGCCTTGTTGATATATTCAAATGCATCTTGAACATCCGAAATACCAAAGATATTCGTGAAGTCCTCATCAGAACCCCTCACCAGGCTGGCCAAACTGATGTTTTCCATGATCAAGGGCTTCAGCGTATTCAATTCGCTGAGATGAGCGCTTCTGAAATTAGGATCATAAATGATAAATGCCCCGTTTTCCTTTGCATTCCTGATAAAGCCGGTTAATTTTGCCCGGATTGAAACTGTCAAGGCATAATACGACCCGAAAAGGACAATATCACCTGGCTGAACGGCCGGAATCGGAAGGTTCAGCCGGTCGCCGGGAAAGATCCTGTAGAACGAATAATCCGCAATTTGCCGGTCATCGAGGAATGCTAGCGCCAGGGCAGTTTTGCCATCGGAATACCTGCTGACATACTGTGTTGAAACCCCGTTTTGCATTAAAAAACCGTGAACCAGGTCCCCGGCATGATCCTGAGCATAATCACTGATAAAATATACCGGCATCCCGGCCCTGCCCAGTGATACCGCCGAATTCAACATCGAACCGCCAGGCCGTGCAGCAATAGGCTGGTTATCGCGGAAAATGATATCTAAAACTGTTTCACCGATGCAAAAAATCTTAAGATTTTCCTTCATCCATTCACCCTTTTCAATACTCAATCTCCAGGTCCAGCTCTTCTTTTAACGTGCGGAGCGCAGGATTCTTCTGCAACATCATTTCAAATTTTTCCTTGTCCGTATACGGCTTCAAATTCTTCTGTATGTCTGCAATGCTTGTCTGAAGTTGTATTTTGTAATTATTTAAACGGACGCGCAAAAATTCCATCATCTCTGTTTTTCGCGCAGTGAGCTCGTCGTCTAAAACTTTATTGTCGAGGGCGAACCGGATACTCCAATCATCCTGAAGCGTCGGGCGTGAATTTTTCAAGGTTGAATAAAGGTGCGGTGAATCCTGCTTCAATTTGTCGGCAAATTCATCCCAGTATACAATCAATTCTGCCTGGGTGAACGGAGTTGCACTTTCGTACCTGGCCTGTTCTTCATCTGAAGTTAAATGCTCATCCCCGGTTTTTGGAAGTGGCTTTTTTATGGAAGTGGTACTGGTAAACTCATTTTTTATATCTCTCATTTTTACCGTTTCCGGTGGCTTCTTAAATGTGGCCTCAGGAGCAGATTCCCGGGTTTCGGAACTCTTCATGCCGGGCAACGGATTCTGAATTGGAGACACGGGATGTGGAATACTCGCCGTGGGCATGTTTGGATTCGCCTCTTGCCGCGCCATCGGGGCACACATCTGCATCAGTGAAAGTTCAAGATGAAGCCGCTTGTTGTTGCTTGTCTTGTAGTTCAGGTCACAACGGTTGTTCATGTCAAGCATCTTTAGTAAAACGCTGACCGTACATCGGCCCGATTGCTCCAGGTAATGGTTCCGTATGGAGGGCGCTGTCTCCAGCAGGATGGCGGTTGAAGGGTCCTTGCACACCAAAAGGTTTCTCAGGTGTTCGCCGAAGCCAATGAGGAAATGCTGCCCTTCAAATCCTTTGCTGATAATATCATTAATGGTGAGCAGGGTGGAGGATATGTTCCCAAGGAGTATCTGGTCGGTGATTTTAAAAAAATACTCGTAATCAAGTACGTTGAGATTTTCAAGTACTGTAGCGTAAGTCAATTCATGCCCGGCAAAACTGACCAGTTGGTCAAAAATAGAGAGTGCATCGCGCATGGCTCCGTCTGCCTTTAATGCAATGATATGCAGTGCATTGTCGTCGGCAATCACGCCTTCTTTATCTGCAACATGGTGGAGGTGCCCTGCAATATCATCAACGGTGATGCGCTTGAAATCGAAAATCTGGCACCTTGAAAGTATGGTTGGCAGGATTTTATGCTTCTCTGTTGTTGCAAGAATGAATTTTGCATAGGATGGAGGTTCTTCCAGTGTTTTGAGGAACGCATTGAAGGCGGACGCAGAGAGCATGTGCACTTCATCGATGATATAAACCTTGTACTTGCCCATCTGCGGCGGTATGCGCACCTGGTCGACCAGGGTGCGGATATCATCTACCGAATTATTTGATGCACCATCAAGTTCATATATGTTAAACGAGGCGTTTTCATTGAAGGATACGCACGACGGGCATTGATCGCATGCCTCAACGCCGGAAGAGATGTTTTCGCAGTTTATTGTTTTTGCTAGGATCCTGGCACAAGTGGTTTTACCTACACCTCTTGGCCCGCAGAAGAGAAACGCCTGTGCCAGCTGATTATTTTTAATCGCATTTTTCAACGTGTTTGTGATGGACTTCTGCCCAACCACTGTATCAAATGTTTGTGGACGATATTTCCTCGCCGATACAATAAAGTTCTCCATGTGTGTGTTCGGTTGTTTGCTAAAAGATCATTCAAAAGTACGAAAGTTTTTGTTTTTTGTGTAATTTGGCTGCAACAAACAACACAGGTCCATGCTGCTTATTTTTGCTTCCGCCGTTACAAACAGGCTCAGATACATGGCCGACCTGATGTTGAAGGAATTGCTTGGAATAGATGTGCTGTATTCCACCTCTTCGGCGGAATTCATCAGTTATGAGGGGCCGAAATTGTGCTATGCAGCGGAACCGCTTGCAGACGGACCCTATATTGAAGCTTCCACATTGCTTTTTGAAACGAATATTGACCTGCACGATGTGCCATCATTTGTGATCGACGGTGTTCCGGCCCTTTTTAAATCGGCGGATCCCAGGTCAGGGTTGCCGTTTGATCCGTTTGCCGCTTCGTTCTATATGGTAAGCCGCTACGAAGAGTATCACGCCCATCATAAGGATAGTTTCGGACGATATCCCGTCACGGAAAGTGTTGCATGGAAAGGGAAATTCCTGGATAACCCGGTTGTAAATTTATGGGCCGGGTTGCTTAAGCAAATGCTCGTGAGACATTTTCCCTCGATAAACTTCAAGCCTCCTCATTACCGGTTCACTCCAACCATCGACATCGATCATGCCTGGTGTTACAAGGGCCGAACGGTTGCTCGCTCCCTTGGAGGACTGGGCAGGTCATTGCTGCATGGCCGGTTGCATGAAATTGCAGAAAGGATAAAAGTTGTTGCCGGAATGGCACCTGACCCATACGACAATTATGCTTTTATACACACCGTTCATGCAGTGCATGCGAATTTCCCCCTTTACTTTATCCTGTTTGCCGACTATGGGTTAAACGATAACAATGTAACGATTACTTCAAAGGCCTTTCACCGGCTGCTTAGGGAATTGGACCGTTATGCAGGGGTTGGGATTCATCCTTCGCTTTCATCCAACAAGCATTTGTTGAAACTTGAAAATGAGTATTATGGATTGTCTGATGTGCTTGACCGGAAGGTGACTGTCAGCCGGCAGCATTTTTTAAAGTTATCCATGCCTGAAACCTACCGGTCGCTTGCCCAGTTGGGCATTACCAACGATTACTCCATGGGATATGCAACCCACACCGGGTTCAGGGCCGGAACCGCAAATCCCTTTCCGTTTTTCGATTTGCTGAGAAACGAGGCCACCAAACTGATCATTCATCCGGTATCGCTGATGGATGTAACTTTGAAGGATTACCTACGTCTTAACAAGGTCGAAAGCCTCGAAAAAATCAACAGTGTGATTCAGACCATCAGAACTGTCAATGGTGAATTTGTTAGTCTCTGGCACAATGAAAGCCTTGGAAATTCTGGTCGCTGGAAGGGTTGGAGGGAGGTTTACGCAGAGATGGTTAAACTGGCATCCACCTGATTTTTATCATGATCAATTATCTCAACCATTACCAGATTAATAAAAGCCGATGGGACGACTGTATTGAACGGTCGGCTAACCGACGGGTTTATGCTTTTTCATGGTATCTCGACCTCGTATGTCCGTCCTGGGATGCACTGGTGGAGGATGATTATGCAGCAGTTTTTCCCCTGACCCATCATAAAAAGTGGACCATTGCCTACTTGTTCCAGCCATTTTTTGCGCAGCAACTGGGGATTTTCTCCCCGGGAGTTGTAACACAGCAAAAGATTACTGAATTTATCGAAGAAATTCCTCAAAGATTCAGGTTTGTTCATATCCATCTGAACTCACTGAATATGTTAGCAGCGACTGCCTGGGAAACAACCGTGCGCGTAAACTATGAACTGGGCATGAATCAGGCCTACCATGGCATAGCGGGCAACTATGCACAGAATACACGCAGAAATATAAAGAAAGCAATTGAGTCAGGGGTCACACTCAGTCGCATCATTGGGGCGGATGAATTAGTAGGCTTATTCCGCGAGAATTTCGGGAAAAAGGAAGGGAAACTGAAGGAGGTTCACTATTCAGTCATGAAACAATTGATATCTCATGGTCTTCATCACCGTACGGGGTTCATTCTCGGGGCCAATTCAAAAGATGGGATATTGTCGGCAGCTGCTTTTTTTCTCGGCGATCGTGATCGGAGTTATTTCCTCTTTGCCGCGTCTGCCCCGGTTGCTCGCGACAACGGGGCGATGTTTTTCCTGATCGACCGGTTCATTGCTGAACATGCAGAAAGGCCAATTATTCTCGATTTTGAAGGTGGAAACGATCCTAACCTGGGAAGATTTTACAAAAGTTTTGGCGCTGAGGAGGTCACCTATCCGGTTGTGAAGATAAACCGGTTGTCAAAAGTGGCTGAATGCGCGCTTTATTTTGTTCGTAAATTCCGGAAATAAAGAAAAAGCGCTATTTTTGTGAGAGGTTAACTAACAAACCAAGGCCATGGTCAACATTTTATCCACAGGTGCTTCCATCATCAATCAATACCTTTCCGAACTCAGGGATGCGGAAATCCAGAAAGACAGTTTGCGGTTTCGCCATAACCTCGAACGGCTGGGTGGAATTTTTGCTTATGAAATCAGCAGGCGTTTGGCGTATGAAACGAGGGAAGTTGTGACACCCCTTGGCATCGCAAATGTTCCGATGTTGATCGAATACCCGGTTCTTGCTACCATCCTGCGCGCCGGATTGCCCTTTCACCAGGGCTTTTTAAACTACTTTGACAAATCAGACAATGCGTTTATCTCCGCATTCAGGCGTCATCACAAGGATGGCACCTTCTCGATCAGTATTGAGTATGCCTCAGTGACTGAAATTGACAACAAGGTCGTGATTTTATGCGACACAATGCTGGCGTCAGGTTCGTCAATGGTGCTGGCTTACAAAGAACTGCTCCTGCACGGCCATCCAAAACATACCCACATCGTCGCGGCAGTGGCCAATGTCGAAGGGCTTGAATATGTCAGGAAAAACATTGCAAGCAAAGAGATCACCATCTGGCTTGGCGTTGTTGACGATGAAATGACTGCCCAGTCGTACATCGTTCCCGGGTTGGGAGATGCAGGCGACCTTGCCTTCGGAAAAAAACATTAATTATGAAGAATACACTCGTTTTTGAAAATATTAACATTTCGCTGGTTTCCATCAGGAGCCATCTCCTGCGCACAATCCTGACGATCCTGATCATCTCGTTCGGGATCATGGCACTGGTAGGGATATTGACAGCAACAGATTCAATTAAATACTTCCTGACACAGAACTTTTCGATGATGGGTTCAAATACCCTGACGATTCGTAACCGCTCGATGAATATCCACATGGGAGGCAACGATCGCAAAGAAAAGCGGTATGAACCAATAACATACGATCAGGCGTTGGAATTTAAGGAACGTTTTGAGTTTCCGGCTCATACTTCTGTATTTACGCGCGCCTCAGGCACGGCTACGCTGAAGTATGCGGCCAATAAAACCAATCCAAACGTTGGGGTTATGGGTGCGGATGAGAATTACCTGGTTACTTCTGGCGACGAGATTGAATTCGGCCGAAACTTCACAGCAAATGAGGTTTATTATGCATTCAGCTCGGTTGTGCTGGGTGCAGCGCTGGTTAAAGACCTCTTTAAAAACAAGGAGGATCCCATTGGAAAAATTATTTCGATCGGGCCTGGAAAATTTAAAGTTATCGGTGTGCTGAAGTCAAAGGGGTCCAGCATGGGCTTTAGTGGAGATCGTTCATGTTTTATCCCGGTTACAAATGTGAGAACGAACTTCCCAAGACCTAATATGTCATTTAACATCAATGTGATGGCCAAAAGGCCGGAACTGGTAGAGGCAGCAACCGGCGAGGCTACCGCACTCCTCAGAAATATCCGAAAAGTGCCTGTTGGGATGGAAGATACCTTCGAGATTACGAAAAGTGACAACATCGCCAAGATGCTTATCGAGAATATTAAGTACGTTACGATGGCAGCCACCGTCATCGGATTTATCACCTTGCTTGGGGCAGCGATCGGGTTAATGAATATCATGCTGGTTTCTGTAACCGAGCGGACCCGTGAAATTGGCATACGGAAAGCAATCGGCGCCACAAAACGTGTGATACGCAATCAGTTCCTCGTTGAGTCGATCGTGATAGGGCAGCTGGGAGGCTTTCTTGGCATTATCCTGGGCATCCTGGTGGGTAATGTGATTTCCCTCCTGATTGGCAGCGCCTTCATTGTGCCATGGGTATGGATTCTTACCGGGGTTGTGCTATGTTTCGGAGTCGCACTCATCAGCGGGATCATTCCCGCCAGGAAAGCAGCCAACCTCGATCCGATCGAGTCACTTCGTTACGAATAATTTCTGCTGTGGATCTGACCGGGGTGATCAGTTTGCTTCGTAAAGAGTTTCCTTATGAGCCAACTGAGGGACAGGATAAACTCCTGGGGGAACTGGCCCTATTTCTCACGATATCCTGGAAAAAACAAAATGCCCTGTTTATCCTGAGGGGATATGCAGGCACTGGAAAAACTACTGTTGTCAAGGCGCTCGTAGATGCACTTCCCAGGGTGGGAAAAAAGACGGCCCTGATGGCCCCGACCGGGCGTGCGGCAAAAGTGCTGACAAATTATACCGGGAAAGAGGCGAATACCATACATCGGAAAATTTATTTTGCCCGTACCAATAAGGAGGGGCTGATCGACCTGAAATTGCAGGTGAACTACCACAAGCACACCTTGTTTGTCGTTGATGAAGCATCGATGATCCAGCACACCATGCCTGGCGACGGTGCATTGTCATCTTCCCGGAACTTGCTCGATGACCTGTTTCAGTTTGTTTACAGCGGTGAAAACTGTCGCATGCTGTTCATCGGCGATGCCGCACAGTTGCCGCCTGTCGGGCTCGATCACAGCCCCGCCCTTGACCATGAATTCCTGCAGCGTGCTTATCACCTCAGCATCGACACCTTTGAGCTGACCGAGGTCGTGAGGCAGGCAAAAGAATCTGGCATACTGGTAACTGCCACCCAGGTAAGGCAGCAGATCCAGTTGCAGAAAACCGGTTTCCCCATGTTTAACATTGCCGGTTTCAGTGATGTGGTCAGGCTTGGCGGCCAGGACCTGGAAGAAGCATTGATCAATGCCTATTCCGGTACACAGAAAGAGAATAGTGTAGTGATATGCAGGTCAAACAAAAGGGCCTGCATCTTCAACAGGGAGATTCGCCGGAGGATTCTTTTTCTCGAAGAGGAGATCTC
The DNA here is from genome assembly GCA_038212325.1 of Bacteroidales bacterium. GTDB lineage: Bacteria > Bacteroidota > Bacteroidia > Bacteroidales > FEN-979 > CAIVAT01. The sequence goes on along the minus strand of JBBQUQ010000037.1, from coordinate 18,962 downwards.
AGCAGGTGATTTTCTGATGGCCGTAAAGAATAACTATTACTGGCTGCCGGTTGACTCAGCGGCAGGCTTCGTGGCCAATGGCGATATCATTGAACTGAAACGGATCCGCAATATAGAGGAGATGTATGGGTTCAGGTTTGCAGATGTTACCGTCAGGTTTCTCGATTATCCCGATGAAAAGGATCTTGATGTGAAAATTATCCTGGATACCCTGGCGTCGGAATCAGCAGCCCTGCCGCAGGCGGAAAACAACCGCCTGTTCCAGTCAGTCATGGCTGATTTCGAGGATGTTCCTTCGCGCCGCGAAAGGATCGAAAAAGTAAAAGCCAGCCCGTATTTCAATGCACTGCAGGTCAAGTTTGCCTATGCGCTTACCTGCCATAAAACTCAGGGAGGCCAATGGGATACCGTCTTCATCGACCAGGGGTATCTGAATGATAAAATGGTGAACCTTGAATTTATGCGATGGCTCTATACGGCAGTTACAAGGGCAACAAAGAAACTTTTCCTGGTGAACTTTGAAGATCGGTTTTTCGTGACGCGTGACGCGTGACGCGTGACGCGTCACGAAATTGATTTCTACCAGCCCATCAGACTTATCCCCACAGTATATGGGTAAAGTTCCGGACCCTGATCCTTCTGGAACATCTTTGTCAAAGAATAGGTTGCGAACAGGTTCAGGTGCGACCAGCCAACACGCAATGCGGCATCGAGTTTGAACGGGCTCAGATGATAAGGGCCGCGATCGTGTACTTTTTCCTTGTCCACAGAATACGCTGCAACCTTGTTTCCATCGGTGTCGACCAGGTAATAGGACCCGCCCTCTTCATTATACTTTTGCTTGGTGTATGATCCGATGCGAACTCCGGCAATCACACCAAGGGTTATATGGAAACTGTTAAGCCGACGATATTGGTTGGTCTGAAATTCGAGGAATAGTGGAAGATTAAGGTAGGATGCAACCAGTTTATTGGTCTCCAGGGTCACCGGGGAGCCCTGGGCATCCTGAACCTTATAGGCCGTAAGGGCGGTTGAATCCTGAATCAGAACGAAATTGTCAGTGAAAAAGTAATTGCTTACCTGGAATCCAAGGCCCGTGGTGAAGCCGATCTTATTGCGAAATAGGTTTACATTGAGTTCAAACGGGTTGATATTCACCATGAGCGACCGCGCCGTATTCATGTTCATATAAGGGTAGTCGGGGTTGAAGTTCATATCAAAAGCCGGTGTGACATAGCCGTTGATACCAAAGTCGAAACCTGCCCAATGACCATTGTATTTATTTTTATTCTTGCAGAAAGGAAACTCCGACATGTTAAAGTTTTCCATCGCACAGGAAAACTCATTGACCTGGGAACTGTCGCCCAGGTGCCAGCCATGCTTAGGCCATGAGTGTTTTTTCTCATCCTGGGCATTGGTTTGCAGGGCCATTACAAAGAAAAGTAAAGATATAAAGGTGATTTTCAATACGGTTTTCATAGGTGAATGAATTTAAGTTAGAGATTATGGGCAATAGGACGATGATAAACAGGAAATGTTACAAAGGAGTAAACAAAATCAGGAATCAAGTTTTAGCACCGCAAGAAAGGCCTTTTGAGGAACTTCCACATTGCCGATCTGTCGCATGCGCTTTTTCCCTTTTTTCTGTTTTTCCAGCAGTTTTCGTTTTCGGGTTATATCACCGCCATAACATTTTGCAGTTACGTCCTTCCTGAGGGCTTTTACGGTTTCACGCGCAATGACCTTTGCCCCGATGGCAGCCTGGATGGCAACATCGTATTGTTGCCTTGGGATGAACTCTTTGAGCTTTTCACAGAAACGGCGGCCAAAATCATAGGCATTGTTCCTGGTGATCAGGGCAGACAGTGCGTCAACGATTTCACCGTTGAGCAGAATGTCCAGTTTCACAAGATCTGCAGTCTGCCACCCTGATGGATGATAATCGAACGAGGCATAACCCTTTGATATGCTTTTGAGGCGATCGTAAAAATCAAAGACAATCTCACCAAGCGGAAGATCGACGGTAAGCTCAATACGGTCGGTGGTAAGGTATACCTGGTTTTTCAGCATTCCGCGCTTGCCAACGCAAAGGGTCATGATCGGACCGATGTATTCTGATTTCGTTATGATATTTGCCGTGATGGTCGGCTCTTCGATTTTAGTGATATAGTTGGGTTCTGGCAGCCCCGATGGGTTGTATACATCGAGCATCTCACCCTTCGTGGTATAAACTTTATAGGAAACGTTCGGCACCGTGGTGATGACATCCATGTCGAATTCCCGGTCGAGCCGTTCCTGTACGATCTCCATGTGCAGCAGTCCAAGAAACCCGCATCGGAAGCCGAAGCCAAGCGCGGCAGAGGCTTCCGGCTCAAATGAGAGCGCGGCATCGTTCAGCCTGAGCTTTTCCAGCGAGTCACGCAAAACTTCGTAATCATCGGCATCGGTGGGGTAGATGCCTGCAAAAACCATCGGCTTTACGCCAAGAAACCCCTCTATAATCTCAGTACATGGATTGTCGACATGGGTGATGGTATCGCCAACCTGAACCTCTTTGCTGTTTTTGATACCTGAGATGATATAGCCTACATCACCGGCATAAACTGTGTTTCGCACCTCCTGCTTCAGCCGTAAAATTCCTACCTCATCAGCATGGTAATCCATTCCTGTGGCAACAAATTTCACATGGTCACCTTTTTTAATCGAACCGTTGAAAATTCTGAAGTAGGCAACAACTCCCCTGAAAGGGTTAAATAAGGAGTCAAATATCAGCGCCTGCAACGGAGCTTCCGGATCGCCCTTCGGGCATGGGATCCTGTTCACAATGGCATCGAGAACCTGGTCGATCCCGACACCGGTTTTTGCACTGACCGCAAGTATTTCGTCATGGTCGCAACCCAGTAAATCGACGATCTGGTCTTTGACCTCCTCAACCATGGCTGCATCCATGTCAATTTTATTCAGGACTGGGATGATGGTCAGATTATGATCGATGGCCAGGTAAAGGTTGGAAATGGTCTGGGCCTGGATCCCCTGGGTTGCATCAACAACAAGGAGTGCTCCTTCGCATGCGGCGATTGCCCTCGACACTTCGTAGGAAAAATCAACGTGGCCGGGGGTGTCAATAAGATTCAGTACATAATTCTGCCCGTTATGAGGGAAATTCATCTGGATGGCATGGCTCTTGATCGTTATTCCACGTTCACGCTCCAGGTCCATATCATCGAGCACCTGTTCCCGTGAGTCCCTTTCCGACACGGTGTCAGTCCACTGCAACAGGCGATCAGCAAGGGTCGATTTCCCGTGATCAATATGGGCTATAATGCAAAAGTTACGAAGATTTTTCACGGGTGCAAAGATATGAAATCTACCTCAGGATTGCTACTGAACCGTGTATATTTCGCCTGGTTTCTCCGGTCAGGGTAATTTCAGATACATCGCAGATATAAAAATAGGTGCCGTCGCTACAGGGTTGATTTGTTGTTTTATCTTTCCCGTCCCATTGAATTTCAATATTTTGTGTTTCAAAAACCAATCTTCCCCACCGGTCAAATATTTTAATGCTGATTGCACTGACTGAAGTATAGCCGGGGAATGGGACGAAATAATCATTTGTTCCATCTCCATTCGGAGTGAAGAGGTTAGGCAGGGTATAATTCGGGCAGGCGGTATAATCAATGCATACGATATTACTGGTATCACTCAAATTTCCCACTGAATCGGCAGCCGAAACACCATAACACCCGACAACCGTACTGAGCTGTTTGTGATAATACAGGGTGTCGGCCGCGTTCAGGATAGAGTCATACAGAGCAGGTTTGCCTTGGTTTTGGGAGAAATAGATGTAATACTTTGCAATGTCGCCGGAACAACTGTCTGCCGACTTTACCCATGACAACAAATTGGTGAATTCATCACAAAGGGTTGTTACTGTAAGCAGGGGTGGGCATGGAGGAACATTGTCAATGGGTGTGGCGCAGGTTTCCTGCGAGTAATTGATTATGGGGTCCACAAATCCGGATGCAGAATAATTGCCTATGCTCTTAACCTTGTAACAATAATTGAGTCCGTTTACCAGGCCTTTGTCATCAAATTTGGGAACTGTGCTCAATCCAATGCTGTCATAGATTGCGCTGCCGGGATCTTTCCGCAATATGGCAAATTGATTGTTAATCCAGGGAACCTCATTGTTCCAGGTCAGTTTGACCATTTTGTCGGTTGGAACTGCCGACAGGAACATTGTTGAGGCAACCTGTGATGATCCTACGTAGAACCGGTTGCCGGGTGTAACATTGAACAGATCGATCCGGTAAGAATAATGGAATTGCGTTGTGTTTAACAGGCTGTTTGTCAGTGTTGTGTCGTTGAGATTTGTTGCCGAATCAACCACGATGAACTGATTGGGTGAATCTGACCTGGAACGGGCTATGAGATACCTATACGGACCTGGTATCTGAACTGTGTCGATCTCGGTTGGTTTTGACCAGGCGACATAGATCGATCCGGCTGTTTCACTTGTAAATTCAACACTTGCATTGGTAATCACGGGCAGGTCTTTTTTCAGCGTTGCACATGCTTCATTCGATGCATAGCTTTCGGCCTTGTCGGGATAATTGGCAACGATGAGATAACAGTATTTCAACCCGCGTTTGAGCCCGGTTCCACCGTTGTCGTCGAGGTAGGTTGTTGCGGAAATGCCGGTGATCTCATCAATTTTGCTGTATCCGAGATAGGCGGGCACCCCGGTTTCGCAATAACCTGGAATATACCCGGTGGAATCAGCCTTGCGAAAGATAGAATATCCCGTAGCATTCGGGCAGGAGTAATTATCCCATGACAAGGCAATCGTATTGCCCATCGGGGCAGTTGCCAGGTTTGTCGTAGCCGGGCCGATCACAAGTATGTTGACGGTTTTGAAGGTGACCAGGCTGACTGGTTTTGCATCATCTTTTGCTTTAAAAAGGACCTGGTACGGGCGATTCCTGACATGGTTGCACACGGTATTCCATTGGAACAGCGCCTGCACCTGGCCATGGCCTGTGGCTGGATTCGGATCTAAACTTGCCGGACTATCTGCTACAAGAAAAGGCCCGCCAGTCCCTGTCAGGGTCAGATTATTAATGTCAGGATCTGATGCTTTGACCGGGAACCTGAGGTACTTGCCCGCTTCAACGCAAGTGTCAAATACAGAATCGATTTCCGGGGGAAGATTGTTGCAGGCTACGATTATTATTTGCATATCCCTGAGTACGCTGCCGATTTTAAAGCCATTTCGCCACTCTTCAATAAGGATGGCAATATTGTACTCGCCCTGCTGCTCCGGGCGGTCCCAAATAAGGTCGCCGGTAACAGGATTCAGGGTCAGGCTGTCTGACGCTTCCGGGTAGTTGTATCCCGGAATAACCTGCCCGTAAGCCCCGCGGCATGGGACCAGCCGATAGGAAAGGCTGTCGCCGTCAGCATCATAAGCCCCGGGATTATGATAAAAAATCTGCTGTGTGCAACCATTGTCAATCGGTGGGGTGAGCAAGACCGGCGAGTTGTCATATCCTTGCAGAAAGGGGCTGATCGTCAGTTCAGAATATATGTACAATGGCGTGTTGATGGAGTTCGGAATATTGATAATCCCGCCATTCCTGTTGGGATCTTCACAGGAAATGATGTAGGTTGCCGGTCCGGGGAAATCATGCCGGCCAATATACTTATTGTAGGTAATATCATCAGGCAGAAAAATTTCCTCTTTTCGCTGGATCTGATTCACATACCCGTCTCCCCAGTTAATTGTCAGGTACTCGCGGTATGCATTTGCCTGGCTGGGTGTAAACGTGTAGGAGATCAGCGTAATTTCATAGGTAAGGTCCGCAATGTGCCTGAAAGTGATCTCTGCCGCACGCTGATGTGTTGCGAAAACGACTGCCGGAGTGAAAGCAGGAGCCATCAGAATCAGCATTAGCAATCGCAATTTCAATCTTTCGGACATATCAGGAGAGTAACTGGAGAATCTATCGTCAAAAGTAATAATTTTCTCTGCGGCTGGCAGGATATCGGCACTTTATTTCAATTCATTCTAAATTTTAATTAATTTTGCGTGGAATTGAGAAAGCAGCCAGCAGTGATGTATCAGCAGGATTCAGAAGTTGAAAAACGAGAAATAATTAAGCGCTACCGGAATCTCCTTCGCCTTTGGAAACCGCGCAATCCGGTGGATAGAAAAGTGGTTCGCAAAGCCTTTAAAATGGCGCTGGAAGCTCATAAGGATATGCGCAGGAAAACAGGGGAACCTTACATCTATCACCCATTGAGTGTTGCAACAATTGCTGCCGGTGAAATCGGGCTTGGCGCAACATCCATCATATGTGCATTGTTGCATGATGTGGTTGAGGATACTGAATATACCATCGAAGATATCAGGGGACTTTTTGGAGATAAAGTCGCCGCCATTATCGACGGGCTCACAAAGATCAAAGGAATCTTCGACCAGCGTACCGCATCCATTCATGCAGAAAATTTCAAGAAGATCCTGCTGACCCTTTCCGACGATGTTCGCGTGATCCTGGTCAAACTGGCCGACAGGCTGCACAACATGCGCACGCTCGATGCCCTCTCCCATGAAAAGCAGCTGAAAATTTCGTCCGAAACGATCTATTTGTACGCGCCACTGGCACACCGGCTTGGATTGCATGCCATCAAGAGCGAACTTGAAGATCTTGCGCTCAAATACACAGAACCTGCCGTGTATGAATCCATCTCCGCAAAACTTAAGGAAAGTGCCAAAAGTCGCCTGCGATTCGTCAATAAGTTCGTTTATCCGATTAAAAAAGCGCTGACTGAAAAAGGTTTCAGATTTGAAATCCACGACCGCGAGAAATCTATTGCAGCCATTTGGCTGAAAATGCAAAAGAAGGAGGTTCCCTTCGAGGAGATTTATGACATTTTCGCCATCCGGATTGTCATCGATACCCCGCTGGAATCGGAGAAATCGGATTGCTGGAAAGTTTATTCTGCGATAACTGATTTTTACCGCCCGAATATGGCAAGGTTGCGCGACTGGATATCCATTCCAAAAGCCAACGGATACGAGGCCCTTCATATAACCGTGATGAGCCATACAGGACAGTGGGTTGAAATACAGATTCGTTCGCGCCGGATGGATGATATTGCCGAGAAGGGATATGCAGCACATTGGAAGTATAAGGAGGCGATGAATATTAACAGCCGGCTCGACAACTGGCTTGACCGTATCAAGGAGATGATCGAAAGCCCGGATGCGGATGCTTTGTCGTTTATTGATGATGTTAAAGGGTTTTTCTTTCTTGACGAGATATCGCTTTTTACCCCTCAGGGTGAATTGCGCACACTGCCAGCCAATTCGACAGTCCTCGATTTTGCCTATGCCATCCACAGTGAACTGGGTGATACCTGCATAGGTGCCAAAGTTGATAAAAAGCTGGCGCCTATCTACCATGTTTTAAAAAACGGACAGCAGGTTGAAATCATTACTTCCATGAAGCAGGCTCCCAAGGAAGAGTGGCTGGGTTATGTCGTTACGACCCGGGCGAAGACCAGTATAAAACTTACGGTAAGGGCCGAGAAAAAGACCTTTGCAAAGTCAGGGAAAGACAAACTGGGAACATATTTTGCACAAATAGGCCTCGATTATTCAAATAGTAACATCAAGAAATTTCTGGCTGCAAACAATTTCAGCAGCCTTGTTGACCTTTTTTATGCTGTTTCCCTGGGCACCGTAGGATTAAAAGATGTGAAACTTTTTGCCGCCTCCAATGTGCGCAATGGCTGGCTGAACTACATTACCAATGGCTCAGCCAACAAGCCCGGCTCTGTTGCAAGGGTAACCGACAGGCAGCGGGGGGCTGAACCGGGCACTACAGGCAATGCACCTGATCAGTCAAAGGAAACTCTGAACTATGTTGTAGCGGCATGCTGCAATCCCATTCCCGGCGATGAAGTTATCGGGCTTATTTCTTCTGACCTTGCCCCAATGCAGATTCATCGCACAAAATGTGCAAAAGCACAGGAACTGATGACTGTATATGGAATTAGAATGGTCAAGGTAAACTGGGGTTTGCATGAGTCCATCTCATTTGTGGCAGAGATTAAGGTAACTGGTATCGACCGGCAGGGGCTCTCCAATGAAATTACCCGGATCATTTCAAATGACCTTGATCTGAATATCAAGTCAATTCACATCGATGCTCTGAACGGACTTACCGAAGGAGCCATAGCGTTCTATGTTAAAAATACTGCAGATTTAAATGATGTATTAAACAATTTGAACCAGGTGGAAGGAATCACACACGTGAATCGGATAAATTAATTAAAAAATTTATTTATATTTGTTCTAAATACTGATTATTGTTTATCTTTACGCCAAATTTCCTGTTATGATTAAAAAACCTACTGAAGATTTATTCGAAACCGCGCGAAGCCTTTTTACCGATTACCTGGAAAGACATGGACATCGGAAAACTCCTGAACGTTATACCATCCTCAAAGAGATCTTTGCAACTGAAGGCCATTTTGATATTGAAACGCTGTATATCCGGATGAAAAACCACAAATACAGGGTAAGCAGGGCAACACTTTACAACACAATTGAATTGCTTCTTGATTGCGGGCTGGTGACTAAGCATCAGTTTGGAACAAACTATGCTCAGTTTGAAAAATCAACTTTGCTGAGGCAGCATGACCATTTCATCTTTGACGATACCGGTGATGTCCTGGAATTTTATGATCACAGGATTGAAGAGATAAAAACGCATGTTGAAACAATGTTCCATGTGAATATTTCTCATTATGCGCTGACATTTTACGGCAATTCGAAATCCAAGAAGTAAACTCCGGTTATGAAGGTTGATGTGATCCTTGGACTTCAATGGGGGGATGAAGGAAAAGGCAAAATTGTTGATGTTTTTACGCCCCGTTATGATATTATTGCGCGGTTTCAGGGTGGGCCTAATGCCGGACATACGATCATATTTGGCGGCAGGAAATTTGTCCTCCACACGATTCCTTCCGGCATTTTCCACCGGCAAACAACAAATGTAATTGGCAATGGTGTCATCATTGACCCGTTTATCCTGTTCAAGGAGATTGACAAGTTGAAGGAAGCGGGCATTGAGCCTGAAGAGAACCTGCTCGTGTCGCGCAGGGCGCATTTAATTATGCCAACCCACCGGCTGCTCGATGCCGCACTGGAGTCGGAGAAGGGGTTATCGAAAATTGGTTCAACGCTTAAAGGAATCGGGCCGGCGTACACCGATAAGTATGGCCGTAACGGACTGCGTGTCGGCAATGTAACCGACCAGTCTTTCAGCCTCCGTTATGAGCAGCTAAAATCGGAGCATCTCAATATTATCGGTAATCTTGGATTTGATTATTCATCACATCTTCTTGATGGATTAAATTTTGAATCATATGAAACAAAGTGGTTTGAATCCATCGCCAGGCTGCGTGGATTAAACATCATTGACAGTGAGATATTTCTAAACAACAGCCTCGACAAGGGCTTACGGGTGCTGGCCGAAGGTGCGCAGGGAACCATGCTTGATGTTGATTTTGGTTCTTATCCTTTTGTCACCTCGTCCAATACCATAACTGCCGGAGTTTGTTCAGGACTTGGAATTTCACCGCACAGGATTGGAAAGATCTATGGCATTTTTAAGGCCTATTGCACCAGAGTCGGCAGCGGGCCGTTCCCGACTGAGTTGCACGATGCAGATGGCGAGCAGTTGAGGCTTGGCGGAAATGAGTTCGGATCTACAACGGGCCGCCCGCGCCGTTGTGGATGGCTGGACCTCCCGGCGTTAAAATATGCCATCATGCTGAACGGGGTTGACAGCCTGATCATGATGAAGGCGGATGTTCTGAATCCTTTTCCGGCAATAAGTATCTGCACCAATTACCGAAAAAATAATGAATCCATTATTGGTTTTCCGTTTGACCTGTGTGATGAGGAAATTCAGCCAGTGTATCACGCCATGAAAGGATGGAGTACATCCCTCGATGGCTGCACGACCACAGACGACATGCCCGGTGACCTGGCAACCTATATAAAATTTGTAGAAACTGAAGTTGGATTGCCGATTGACATTGTATCCATCGGCCCTGACCGGGTGCAAACCCTGCAACGATAATTCCCGGTTACAGTTTTCGCTTGACCTCTGTCAATTCATAGCCTTCAACAATATCGCCCACTTTGATGTCGTTGAAATTTTCGACATTCAATCCGCACTCGTAGCCGGTCAGCACCTCTTTAACATCATCCTTGAACCGCTTAAGCGATCCCAGCGAACCGGTATGCACCACAATACCATCACGGATTACCCTGATTTTTGTGTTACGGGTCACTTTGCCGTCGAGCACCATGCATCCTGCAACCGAGCCTACCTTCGTGATCTTGAAAACATCACGAACTTCAATGTTGCAAAGAATCTTTTCTTCAATTTCAGGCGACAACATACCTTCGATAGCTGCCTTGATCTCTTCGATTGCCTGGTAAATAATGGAGTACAAGCGAATATCGATTTGTTCGGCTTCTGCCAGTTTGCGGGCGCTTACAGAAGGACGGACCTGGAATCCGACGATAATAGCATTCGAGGCGGATGCAAGCAGAACATCAGATTCAGTAATGGCCCCAACCGACTTATGGATCACATTGACCATGACCTCTTCGTTGGACAGCTTTAACAGGGAATCAGACAAAGCTTCAACAGAACCGTCAACGTCGCATTTGACAATGATGTTAAGCTCCTTGAAATCCCCAATTGCGATGCGGCGCCCGATTTCATCAAGCGTGATATGTTTCTGAGTCCGCAATCCTTGCTCACGCTGTAATTGCAAGCGTTTTGTCGCGATGAGTTTCGACTCTTTTTCATCAGCCATCACATTGAACCCGTCGCCGGCCTGTGGAGCTCCATTCAATCCAAGCATCAGCATCGGTTGCGACGGACCAGCCTCCTTTATAGGCAGGTTACGCTCATTATACATGGCTTTCACTTTGCCGTAGGTTGCTCCTGCAAGTACGATGTCGCCGACACGCAAGGTGCCGTTTTGAACCAGAAGCTTGGCAACATAGCCACGGCCTTTATCGAGAGATGATTCGATGACGGTACCTGTCGCCATCCTTGTTGGGTTGGCTATAAGGCTAAGCATTTCAGCCTCAAGTAAAACTTTTTCAAGCAATAAATCAACATTGGTGCCGACTTTTGCAGAAATTTCCTGGGTTTGGTATTTGCCTCCCCACTCTTCCACCAGGATATTCATTTTCGATAATTCTTCACGAACTTTTTCCGCGTTGGCATTGGCTTTGTCCATTTTGTTGAAGGCGAACACGATCGGGACCCCGGCTGCAAGCGCATGATTGATGGCTTCCCGGGTTTGAGGCATTACAGTCTCATCAGCGGCAATAACAATGATGGCAACATCCGTTACACTGGCGCCACGGGCACGCATGGCAGTAAAAGCTTCATGTCCGGGAGTATCGAGGAAAGTAATCTTTTTCCCGTCCTCACGCTGCACTTCATAGGCTCCGATATGCTGGGTAATTCCGCCCGCTTCGCCTGCCACAACATTGGTGCTGCGGATAAAGTCAAGGAGTTTGGTCTTTCCATGGTCAACATGTCCCATCACCGTAACGATAGGAGGCCTGTCACTCATGTCTTCCGGGTTGTCAGGTTCATTTTGTTTAATGGCCTCCTGAACTTCGACGCTGACAAATTCGACCTTGTATCCGAACTCTTCAGCAACAAGCGTAAGCGTTTCCGCATCAAGCCTTTGATTAATGGATACAAACATGCCAAGCGACATGCAGGTGGAGATGACCTCAGTGACCTGAACATTCAGCATGGAGGCAAGTTCATTGGCGGTGACAAATTCAGTAACCTGAATTACCTGTTTGCCCTCTTCCATGCGCTCCTGCTCCTGGTGCATCTGGTGGCTGACGGCATCGCGCTTTGCTTTGCGGTATTTCGATGCTTTTGATTTCCCCGAAGGACTCAATCGTGCAAGGGTTTCCTTGATCTGCTTTTCGATATCTTCCGAAGTAACCTCCGGTTTCTGGATGTCCCTGTGATATTTCTTATCCTTTGCAAGGGTAGGTTTGTGAAGTGCAGGTCGGGGGGTATCAGAGCCAGGTGTGGTTGATGGTGCGCCTTCTTCTCCCTGGCGCTTGATGCGTTTGCGCTTTTTCTTTTTTGATTTCAGCGTTTCATCCGAAGATGAGGCGACAGGTTGCGGTTTCTTCTTCTCGAATTTTTTTGGTTCAGGAAGCACAATAGAACCCAGGATGGTCGGTCCTTCAAGCTTAATCCGTTCCGTTGGGAGGAAATTTGACTCCTGGGAGGGTACTGCTGGAACTGCGACAACAGGCTCTTCCGCCTGAATTTCAGCCACCGGGACTACAACTGCTCTACTCTCCGGGACAATATTTTCAACGACCTTTTCAGCCACTGATGCTGCAGCAGGGGCAGGGGTTACTACATAATCAACTGTTTGGGGAGGTTTTGCTATACCCTTTTTAGATAATTTTTTATCAAAAACGCCAAGATCCATCTTGCCCAGGATTTTGAGATCACCCGACGTTTTTTGATCTGGTTCAACAGCAGGTTGAACCGGAGGTTCCTCGGCTGCTGAAGGAGCTTGCAGAACAGGGGCCTCAACTGCTGCGACCGGTTCCTGTGGTACTTCTGTTGCTGCAGGATGTTCAGTGGCAATGATTTTTTCAACTGGCGTTGATTCCGGGACCATAACCTCCGGCTGTTCATCCAACACAACAGGCGCTGATTTTTTCTCTTCAGCTATTTTTTCAGTTGGTTTTGCCGGTTCGGCGGGAGGAGGAGGAGGAGGAGGAGGTGGAGGAGGAGGTGGAGGTGGCGGAACAACTTTCTTCTCTTCTTTGACAGGCTCTTTGGCCAGGATTTCTTTGGCTTTCCTGACAGCATCATACTGCTTCTTTTCGAAATCCATTGAAACGTTCTTGATAAAAAGATCATCAAGCTCTTTTTCACGATCCTTTGATGCAATTTTTTTGTCTTCAATCGTAATCGTTTCATGCGCAATAAATTGCAGGCCAATCTTTTTTGCCTCCTCTTTAACATGTTTCTCCGAGGCGAATTCTTTCAGCAGAAGGTTATACATATCCGGCGATAATTTCGCATTGGGATCAACGCCCAATGGAAATCCTTTTTTAACGAGGAAATCCACGGCCGTTTTAATCCCGATGTTAAATTCCCGTGCAGCTTTGCTTAACCTGGTGGTTATTATACCTTCACTCATTCAGCAAAATTATGGTTTTTTATTCGAATTCCGCTCTTAAAATGCGGACAACTTCATTGATTGTCTCTTCTTCGAGGTCGGTGCGCTTCACCAACTCCTCAACATCCATGTCCAGCACGCTCTTTGCCGTGTCGCAACCAATGGTTTTCAGCTCATCGATGATCCACTGATCGATTTCATCTGAAAACTCCTGGATGTCAACATCTTCGTTGTCTACATCGGTGTCGCGGTAAACATCAATTTCATAGCCTGTTAATTTTCCGGCCAGTTTGATGTTAAAACCTCCTTTACCGATTGCGAGCGAAACCTGGTCGGGCTTCATATACACATCGGCCCGCTTCTCCTCTTCGATAATGACGATTGAGCTTACCTTTGCCGGGCTGAGCGCACGCTGGATAAAAAGAGAGGGATTCGTGGTGAAGTTGATCACGTCGATGTTTTCGTTCTTCAGTTCACGAACGATCCCGTGAATGCGGCTGCCTTTCATCCCCACACAGGCGCCTACCGGGTCGATTCTGTCATCATAGGATTCGACGGCGATCTTTGCGCGCTCTCCGGGTACCCTGACAATTTTTTTAATCTGGATCAGTCCGTCGTAAACCTCAGGCACTTCCGATTCAAACAGGCGCTCAAGAAATGCCTCGGATGTGCGGGAGAGGATGATGATCGGGTTGTTGTTTTTCATTTCCACCTTCGAAACGACAGCCCGAATGGTATCGCCTTTACGGTAAAAATCTGACGGGATCTGCTCCGATTTGGGCAGTATCAGTTCAATGTTTTCATCATCGAGGACCAGGATCTCCTTTTTCCAGACCTGGTATACCTCGCCGGAAATGATCTCACCGATCTTCTCCCTGTATTTGGCGTAAACGTTATTTTTCTCGTATTCCTGGATTTTGGAGATCAGGTTTTGGCGGATGGCAAGAATTTCGCGCCTGCCAAAGCTGCCAAGTTTGACCTCTTCCGACAGTTCTTCGCCTACTTCAAAATCAGGTTCAATTTTGATGGCCTCAGAAATGGGAACCTGGGTGTTTTCATCCTCCACTGCCCCGTCTTCGACGATGGTTCGTGAGCGGAAAATTTCAAGGTCTCCTTTGTCAATGTTTACAATAATGTCGAAATTATCGGCCGATCCAAACCTCTTCGTCAGCATGTGCTTGAACACATCTTCCAGGATGCTCATCATGGTTTCCCTGTCGATGTTTTTGAATTCCTTGAATTCCGAAAAGGTTTCGACTAAATTAAGATGTTCCATTGTTTGATAATTCTACTGTTTAAATGTAATTACTTCTTTAGCCGATTTGATGTCGGTGAATTTCAGGGATACAATTTTAACAACCGGATCATTTTTCGGCTTTTTTACCGGTTGTATTTCGAGTTCAATCCCATGTTCATTTGCTTCTAAAACAACCCCGGTAATTTTTTCACCGGTTGCAGTTACAACATCCAGAGCCCTTCCGATATTTTTTTGATATTGTCTCGAAAGCTTTAACGGGCGATCAGCCCCTGAAGAGGATACTGTCAAATCAAAATCTTCTGCATCGCGGTCCAGGCTTTCATTTAAAAAACGATTCAATTCTCTGCAAATGTCAATATTAACGCCATGGTCACCATCAATGAATACTGAAATCCGGTTTCCTGATCTCAGGTTTACATCCACCAGAAAAATTTCACCTCCCGCAAGGTGCGCCTCAATCAACTTAATTACTTTGGCTTCAGTGATCATAGGTCATCAATAAAAGAGGGGACTTTGTGTCCCCCCGGCATCGTGTTCAACTAAATCGAGTGCAAAGATACGCAATATTTTGTACTTACAACAAAATATTTACTCCGGAAATTCCGCTTCCGTTGGAATTGAAGGCAGGGCGGTTGACAAATGTTTTCTATCTTTGGTTAAAAAAAATATCTCATGGAGCCAAAGACAGCAAGCGATAATCCCCTCTATTTCCCATCGAAAGAAATAATCAGGAAAGCCAATATTAAGGATTATGAAACCCTTTACCAGCAATCAATTGCCGACCGTGAAGGCTTTTGGGCCGCCGAGGCAAAAAAGCTTGACTGGTTTAAAAAATGGGATAAAGTGCTTGACGACAGCAAAAAGCCCTTTTACAAATGGTTCACCGGCGGCAAGATAAATATAGCTTACAACGCCCTTGACCGGCACCAGAAGAATGAAACCCGGAACAAGCTGGCGATTATATGGGAGGGTGAGCCCGGTGATGTTCGAACTTTTTCCTATCATGCACTCAACCGTGAAGTTTCGAAATTTGCCAACATTCTGAAGGCCATGGGTGCGAAAAAGGGCGATGTAATCACCATCTACATGCCCCAGGTTCCCGAACTTGTAATAGCTATGCTGGCCTGCGCCCGCATGGGAGCTGTTCACAGTGTGGTTTACGGGGGCTTCAGCGTCGAAGCGCTGGCGGAACGGATCCACGATTCGCAAAGCCGCATCCTTATTACCGCTGACGGGGGTTACCGGCGGGGAAAAACAACCAAACTGAAGGCTATTGCAAATGAAGCGATGCAAAGATCGGCGTCGATCGAAGTCTGCATTACGGTAAAGCGAACCGGTGAAGAGTGTTACATGGAAAACGACCGCGATTTCTGGTATCATGACCTGATGGTGATGCCACTTGATTGCAAGGATTGTAAAACAGAGGTGATGGATGCGGAAGATCCTCTGTTCATTCTTTATACCTCCGGAACGACCGGAAAGCCAAAGGGGCTGGTGCACACCCATGGGGGTTATGCCGTATACACAGCGACGACCCATAAATATGTATTCGACATCAAACCCGCAGACCGCTGGTGGTGCGCTGCCGACCCGGGTTGGGTAACCGGGCACAGCTATATCGTTTATGCTCCCCTGATCAACGGGGCAACCATCATGATGTACGAAGGTGCGCCCAACCATCCATATCCCAACAGGTGGTGGCAGATGATCGAAAAGTATGGGATAAATATTCTGTATACTTCCCCAACAGCCATTCGTGGGCTGATGCGGTACGGCGCTTCATGGGCCAACCGGCATGACCTTTCTACGCTCAGGCTGCTCGGATCGGTAGGCGAACCAATCAACCCCGAAGCCTGGAAATGGTATCATGAGGTGATCGGCAGAAACAAGTGCCCCATCATGGATACCTGGTGGCAAACAGAGACCGGCGGTTTTATGATCACACCCCTCCCGATCATGCCCTTGAAACCTGGTTCATGTGCAAAGCCTTTTTTTGGCAATGAAATGGCCATCGTCGACGATCATGGAAATAAAGTGAAGCAGGGAGAGGAGGGAAACCTCGTAATCATGAACCCATGGCCGGGAATGGCGCGAACGATCCTTCATGATCCGGACCGGTACGTGGAAAAATATTGGGAAAAATACCAAAAGCAGGGCTGGTATCTTGCAGGAGATTCAGCCCGCCTGGATGAAGACGGTTATTACTGGGTGATCGGCCGCATCGACGATGTGATCAAAGTGAGCGGGTACCGACTCGGATCTGCAGAGATCGAAAGTGCGCTGGTGAGCCACCCGGCAGTAACGGAGGCTGCAGCCATCGCGCTCCCGGATGAACTTCGCGGGAATATCATCCATACCACGGTCATCCTTCGTGATGGAATTGCCCCAAGCGACAAACTTGCAGAAGAATTAAAAGAGCATGTGGAGAGAGAGATCGGCCCCATCGCCCGCCCGGCATTTGTAGTTTTTACCGATAAACTTCCCAAAACCCGCAGCGGAAAGATCATGCGGCGGGTATTAAAAGCCGCTGCTTTGGGATTGGATACCGGCGACCTGACAACGCTGGAAGAATGATAGGAAGCCATGCTTAGGAAAGCCATTTTCTGCTTATACCTGGCCATGGGTTTGTGCAGCGCAACCGCACAAACCTTACCGTCAATCCACAGCACCCGGCCGCGCATTTATGCAGATTCAGCCCGGCTTACATGGCTGAAAAATAATGTTACGGTGCCGGGCGACTGCCAAAATACGTTCAACAATATTGTTTATGCTTACAACAACTGGTGGATAAACGATCCCCAACTTTATGTTGTCGGCTCCGACTCAACGCAATGGCACTGGGACTGGTCGTCGTCCTGGGCGGTGAACCAGTCTTTTTTATCCGTAACGATCTACAAACTGACAAATGACCCGCTAGAACTTAAGCGTTGCCGTTTCCTGGCCCGGCAGGTCATCAACAGGATCGATACAGCAAATTTTGCTGCAATGTTATGGTACGACAAGGAAGCAATCCTAAGAAAAATGAGTGATGCCGGCGGTTTGGTGCTTGACTGGTGTTACGGGAATCTTCCGGCAGACCTGCGCGACCACCTGTCGCAATCGATGTATGCGATGAACCGTGAATTCATGAATACCTTTATTTATTCATCCGCCGGCAACAGTTATGTTTCAAGCCACAATACCTGGAACAACATCTTTTGCAACCAGAACGCACTCGTGCTGGATGGTGCAGCCGGTTTGTCGCCACTTCAGCATGATACCGTGACCCAATGGTACCAGTTTGTTTATGGCAAGATTATCAATGGTTTTATTCCATGCTGGACTTATTACCGTGATGATGACGGGGGCTGGAACTGGGGGGCTGCTTATGCAATGTGGTCGCTGGTTGACCAGTTCCAGCTTTTTGAAAATATGCGTGTCGGAACGGATAAGAATTTCTATTTTGATCTGCCATGGGTTCAGAACAGCATTAACCAGTACCTCTATTTCATTCAGCCGGATAACAAGTGCATCCATTCCGGCGACGGCGTGACAAATCTTTATGGCGACAGGGTGACTTACCTGCATGCACGAATATTTAACGACCCCCGGAGTTTGTGGATGGCTCAGTACTGGTCGGATCCGGCAAGGACTCCCAATACCATGGATAAATACACCAAATTACTGTATAAGGATTTCAACATGCCTGGGGTGCCCCAACCTGCCAACCCCCTGAACTGGTTTGCCGACAAGGTCGGTTTATCGGTAAGCCGTTCCTCCTGGAGCAGCAATGCCAGCATGGTGACATTCTTCAATTCACCCAGTAAAAGGGCAGCGCACGAGCATCGCGATAACAATTCCTTCACCGTTTTCAAAAATAAACCTTTACTCATCGATGCCGGGTATTATGATACCTACGGCGGAACTCATTACAACAATTATTATCAGCGCACGATTGCCCATAACTGCATTTGCGTGTATGACTCTGCCGATAGTTATTCCTGCTTTGGAAATCCTTCATCTAATGACGGCGGCCAGAAAGAATCTTCAGCCCTTCAGAATTTCAATGATATTTTTCTTCCACAGAATCAAAGAGGCAGGTGGATCGATTATGCCGAGGAAAATAATTACCAGTACAACGTGGCTGATGCACAGTTGGCCTATGATGCAGGAAAACTGGACTTTTTCAGAAGGAGGTTGCTTTATCTGAAGCCGGAAAGGATGATCGTTCTTGACCATGTGCACCTTAAAAACAGGACCACGCACCAGAGAGACATCAAGTGGGTTGCCCATTTTGCGCAAAAGCCGGTCATGAGCGGGAATCTAATAAATTATTCTGTTCCGGGTCATATTGAAACATACAACGGCAAAGATTATACGGCCTCCAATGGAAGTGGAACCATCGCCGTCAGGACTTTGCTCCCCTATAATACCACAACTTCACTAATCGGTG
>JBBQUQ010000036.1:0-30291 GCA_038212325.1 Bacteroidales bacterium | reverse complement strand
GGTTCGGAGGCCGAATGCCAGTTCGTGCGATCATCGGAGCCCAGGTCGGGATTGACCCGCTCCAGCGAAACCCCTTCGGTGGTTGCAAGCAAGGGATAATGCATTTCACGACGATAGGATACCTTGTCGATAACAACCAGGTTGTCCTTCCTCGCAATGACCACTGTTCCTGAATCGTCGCCAAACACCGGGAACCCGGCCATCCGGGCAATGGCGCCGGGGAAGGCTGCGCGATACCGTTCGCAAATATCCTCCGGGCTGGAGGTTAAAGCGATATAATCGCCCGGGAACAAAAGGTATCCGCCCGTGGTGAGCGGCGTGGCAAATTCCGCTAATCCTTCAATGGTGTCGCGGTTTGCCATCACCAGCCCTTGCAGATCGATGATCTTCTCCGACCGGTTGTACAATTCAACAAACCGGGCGCCGCCGCTGGCCGGATTTGACAAAATTTCGTTGATAACCAAATCCCGGGCCACCACGGAATCGGGAAAGGCAAACCGGGTTGCAGGGACGGTGTCGCAGCGGTTGCCGGCACAATCTATCAGGTGGTCCGTTATCCTCAATGAATAAATGGTTCCCCGCTCAAAAAGCTTGCTGAATTTCAGCCTTGCTGTTTGGAAAAATGGCGGAACCGCCTCCACTCCGTCAGGGTGGTAATCCCCGTCGGGGTAACCAACAACCCAGCCTTCGACGGTTAGCAGCGAAGTGCTGTCCATCGCCTCAGAAAAGGTTACCTCCAGCATGGCCGAATCTGAAATAACGGCCCGCAGCGCAACCGGTGCCGTTTGATCGGGATTGGAATTCGCCGTCGAATTGGCCCTGCCCGGCGTGCCGCCAAAAATGTCTTTGGATGGCGCCCAGTTGTCCATGCAACCGCAAGGGTTCAGCGGATCGGTCATTTCAAGCGACCACCCGCCCTCCTCCTTGAATGAGCCTCGATACCAGCCGGGGGTGTAAGCAACCGAATGAATTACATGGTGCTGCGAATCCTTCAACACCAGGGTGGTTCCTTCGTTCGACAGGGACGATGAAGAGGTAAACATCACCGCACACCTCGCAAAATTAAGATAGGCTGAGTCTTTAACGACCAGCAGGTATCCCCCGGCAGGGAGGGACATGGAGGAGAAGATTTTTGAATAACTTCCGTACCCGAACGACCAGTTCTTCAGGTTAACGGGAAATGACGATCGGTTGTATAATTCCACAAACTCTCCGTTTGGCAGTTCAACCGGAGGATCAGGATCTGCCATGATTTCGGAGATCAGGATGTCGTAGGCTTCTGGTATATAATAACATACCCCGACAATTGTATCGGGCATCCTGTTCCCCGCCAGGTCCCCGATGTTCCGGATGCGCAGCGAATCGATCGTGCCGGAAGGCAATGGATCATGAAGAAAAATCGAAACAACCTCTGACTGCAAGGCATCCATGGAAACAGAATCGGGCCCGGTACCATCAGCCAGCAGCCGGTAGTTTAAGGGGTTTTCCGCACTTTGCTTTTGAACCGGTTCTGAGAATGTAACCTTCAGAACCGCTGATGATGCGGCCTCCTCTGCAATCACCCGCGGAGGCAACGTGTCGCGGAGGATCGGCCCGATATAAAAATCATCAAAATAAAATTTCGCCGAATTGCTCGAGGTATAGCGGCACACCACGCCAAACCACCGGGCTGCGGGCCACGAATCATCGAAAAAAGTTCCATCCGTGATAAAGTTGGATCCTCCGGTTGTGTCGATCATCGCCGTCCATAGCCCCGTCGCATCCCGCGTGATGCTGAAGCGCAGCGTGTTGGTTGAATGGAGTGTTTTATACGACCTGAACCTGTATATTGTTTGAACGTCCGAACCGGTTTGTTTCATGATGAAAATCGAGTCGTCCCCTCCCCCAGCCTGCAGAAAGAAACCGCTGCCGGCCTCCAGCAGGTTCGACGTATCGGCCGACAGGTAAACTCTCGCATGATTGTTGGCTGATGTGTTAAAAGACAGCTTCATCCAGAAACGCCATTCAGCATCGCTTACCTGCGGATAAAAAGTTGCCAGGAAGGATGTGTCACTTCCGGCCGAGCGCAGGTGAAGCTGCCCGGAGGTGTTAACCTCAAAATTCGCGGTATCCCCTGTCCATGCAGGATTTTCCGATAAATTACCATCCGAAAAGTCATCTCTTATCTGTGACAGGGCGATGGAGGGAATGCAGGCAATGCAAAAAATGCAGGCAATGCAGGCAATGCAATCAATGCAGGTATTAAGAGTTTTCATAAACTGTGTTTATCTGCTTAATCCCGAAAGTTTTATAAAGTAACCCTATTGTTAATAAATACTTCAACCTTGTTTTCACCATTTCACCATCTCACCATTTCACCATTTCACCATTTCGCCATTTTTCCCCTATCTTTGCCAAAAACCTTCACCCATGAATCTCGCAGTTGTCGGTGCAACCGGGCTTGTTGGCCGGGAAATCCTCAAGGTTCTCGATGAGCATAAGTTCTATCCCGAAACATTCATTCCGGTAGCCTCCCCGAAATCCGCCGGACTTCAACTCACCTTCAACCACCACATTTATTTTATACACACACACGAACAGGCCATTGCTGCGCAACCCGATGTCGCCATCTTTTCGGCAGGTGCCACCGCTTCAAGGGAATGGGCCCCGCGCTATGCTGCTGCCGGGATTACCGTTATCGATAATTCTTCGGCATGGCGCATGAACCCGGAAATTCCACTGATTGTTCCCGAAATAAACGCATCCATCCTCACACGCGATCATAACATCATCGCCAACCCCAATTGCTCCACGATTCAACTGGTTTTGGTGCTGGCTCCCCTTCATGCAAAATACGGCATCAAAAGAATTGTTGCCTCTACCTACCAGTCAGTCACCGGCACCGGTGCAAAAGCGGTGAAGCAACTCGAAAATGAGCGCAGGGGAATTGCAGGGGAGATGGCCTATCCCTATCCGATCGACCTGAACCTTTTCCCGCACGGCGGCGATTTCCTCGAAAACGGGTATACCTCCGAAGAGATGAAGCTGGTGAATGAAACACACAAGATCCTCAACGACTTTTCCATCAGGATTACCGCCACGATTGTCAGGGTTCCGGTGATGGGCGGCCATTCCGAGGCAGTCAACCTGGAATTCCGTAACGATTTCGTACTGAACGACATCATTGATCTGCTTGCCGGCACCCCCGGAGTGGTTGTACGTGATGATGTCAAAAACAACATCTATCCCATGCCGCTTCATGCTGCCGGCAAAGATGAAGTTTTTGTTGGCAGGATCAGGCGCGACGAATCACAGCCTGCTTCGCTCAATCTCTTTATTGTCGCGGATAACCTTCGCAAGGGGGCTGCCACAAATGCCGTTCAGATCGCAGAATATCTTGCTGCGCACCGGCTTCTGGGTATTGACATATCTCAATTCTCCCGTTGACAAAAAGTGCCCTTATAATTGTTTTATATCAATTTTAGACTATCTTTGCTTGCCTGATAAAAATTGCGGCCCAAGCATGCATTGCCGATGGTAAACAAAGTACATCATTCTTCGAATTGCAAAGATTGTAACTGCAAGTCTTCCATTTTTAATAATCTGAGTGAATTTGAGCTCGAGCTGATCAACAGCAGCCGGTTCCAGGTAAGCTATAAAGCCGGTGAAATCATCTTTAAACAGGGAACGCCTTCTCCTTACTTTGTTTGTGTAACATCCGGCCTGGCTAAAATTTATATCGAAGGTTACGGTAAAAACCTGATCCTTGCCCTGATCAAGCCGGTCGATTACATCTTCGGCCCCGGGGTTTATGTTGATAACCGTCATTATTATTCTGCGGCGGCCGTCGAAGATTGCACGGCCTGCCTGGTTGATGTCACCGTATTTAAAAAGCTGATCCGCGAAAACCCCGATTTTGCCGAGGAATTCATCAGGCGTATTTCACTGCAGTCCATTTTCAATTTCGACCAGGTGATCAGCCTCACCCAAAAACAGATGCACGGACGGATTGCTGATGTCATTTTTTATCTCTCCGATAAAATATACTGCCGCAATCCGTTTGAAATGACGATCTCCCGCCAGGACCTGGCCGATCTTTCAGGCATGTCGAAGGAGAGCGCCATCCGGATCCTGAAAGAATTCAAGGAAGAGGGCATTCTCACCATCCATTCGAATACCGTCGAAGTCCTGAACACAAAACAACTGCGCCAGATCAGCGAAACCGGCTGATAAAAGAATCACAATGCGGCATTGTGCACGCCGTTTTCGACAATATTTCCCGGTTGAAAATTCATACCTTCTTATGTATATTGATATATATCAACGAAGGATTGAGATATATCAGTTAATATATTAACAAATCTCACCTGAATATTAACGGCCGCCATCATAATCTTAGATAATTTTGTTCCCGAAACAATTTGCACAAGTTGTCTGCTGCATAAACGTATTTATTAACAAAAACTGTAAGAGTATGAAAAATCTACAAAAATTCTTTTTCACTGCTGCATTGATGATCGCGGCAGCGTGTTTAATTTTAGCTTCCTGTACCAAAGAGGGCCCTGCGGGCGCCACAGGTGCAACAGGTTCTACGGGCCCGACAGGGGCAAACGGCACAGATGGTAAAGATGCCACCGAAAACTGCAAGCAGTGTCATGCAAAAGCCATTGTTGATGCAATTGCCACTGAATTTGAGATGTCAAAACACAATTGGGGTACTGCTGCCTTCGAAGAGGCTGGAAATCCAAGCTGCGGTGTTTGCCATGAACAAAAAGCCTTTGTATATGTATGCGCAAACAACACACCAACTGCATTCACATTCACTGGCGGCAAATGGGTAAATCCGTATTCTGCTGACATGTCCAATACTTTTGGCGCAATCAGCTGCTATACCTGCCACACCAACCTGCACACAACCTATACCGATGTTGACCTTGCGCTTACAACCAAGGCACCGGTAGCCATGACGATGTGGGGCGGCGCCGGCTCATGGGGCGGCACTCCGTTAACCATCGACCTTCCTGCCGACAGCGGGATCAGCAACTTATGCGTAAAATGCCACCAGCCGCGTGCGCTCACTGCCACCTCAGCCTACGACCCTGCCGTAAGGCCGATCAACTACGACTCGCTGAAAAACCAGCCAATGGCCATGTTCTATGATTCAACAACAGGCGCAAAAAACAGGAACGTCAGGCCTTCATACAGGATGCACGTACATTATGGTACTGTGGGTGCTGTTTATGCCGGAAAAGGCGGCATCGAGTTTCCGGGCGACGTTTATGCCAACTCAGTTCATACAACGGTTGCTTCCTGCCAGGATTGCCACATGGCACAACCTATGTACGGCGTTGCCGGCGGACATGCATTCAATATGAGAAATGCACTGGAACAGCCTTTAACCGCATCAACAAGCTGGAATTTTGCAGGTTGTAACGTTACCGGATGCCACGCCGGAACCCCGATTACTGCAACTTCCGACAAGTTCAAGGGAACAAGAACAACTGTGCAGACCCTGTTGAATACCTTGGCCGACAAGATCAATGCCATCGGAAGCGGAACCAACATTCTTCACGCTGATGCGACTTCATCAAACCTTTGGGCAGGTATCACCACCGGCAACTTTGATGGCTATCTCGACATTTATGATGCATCAACGAATCCGCTTGGCTATTGGAGAAATCCCGGCCTTCCGACCACCGGAATCAACGCATCCAAACCTAAATTCCCCTCACTGAAGAATCGTGACATGGGTGCGCTCGTCAACTTCCAGTTCTGCTTAAGGGAATACAGTTTAGGTATTCACAACACCGCCTATGTAAAGGCACTGTTGAACAATACAATTGCTGTATTGGGCAACTAACCTCTGTAAAACAATATGATCATTCAAAAAATGGCTTCAGGGAATCCTGAAGCCATTTTTTCAAACTATTAATTTGTACCTTTACATCTCACAAGGATAATCCAACTTAAATCATTATCATCAAACCCAAAAACAACTGAATATGCAAAGCAGAAAATTGAAAAAACTGATTACGATCTTTTTCGTGCTTTTTATCTTTTCATCCTGTACCAGCGATTATATCGTACCCGACCCACCGGCTCCTCCTCCTCCTCCTCCTTCGCCCACTGATTACCAAACCAGTTATTCAGGACAGATACAGCCCATATTTACAGCAAAATGCCTGCTGTGCCACAAACAGGGACAAACGCCTCCCGTTTTGTCTGTGGGCAAGTCGTACCAGTCCCTGATGGGCATGCCGGGCCAGATCGACACGGTTTCGCCCGGTAACAGCATTTTATATAAGAAAATGGCCCCCGGAGGCAGCATGGCGCCTTATTGCAAAAAAGCTGATGCCGATTCAGTTTACAAGTGGATCAGCCAGGGCGCTAAAAATAATTAATCAATTTATTCACGCTAACAATTATTCGAAATGCACACATATACTATGGGTAAAATGAAAAGATTATTACTCGGGTTTATCTTCATGACGAGCGGTCTTGGTATGGTTATTGCACAAGATTCGATCCCTGCCGAACAACCGGCAGAAAAACCGTTGGCTAAAGCCGCCTTTGAAAGCGGGTACTTCATTGCCGACCAAACCGTCGCCATGGCCGTTCCAAGAACACTCGAAGTCGTACTGCAGCATGATTTTGGCTCGATCCAGCAACACTGGTCCGATCTCTGGGGCATCTGGGGATCGTCGAACATCAGGATTGGTTTTGATTACACCATCAACAAGGATCTGCAGGTCGGCTTCGGAACCACAAAAAACAAAAGGATGCAGGATTTCAACCTTAAATATACGATCATGCGCCAGCGTAAAGGAGGGTTCCCGGTAACCATCTCTGTTTACGGCGACGTTGCGATCAACTGCATGAACAAATCTTACCTGGGAAATAACACCTTACCCTCAGACCTTGACTACGGTTCGATCGTTACGGACTCCACGTTTGAATCAAACCTGATCGGTCAAACGATACAAAACGATACGCTTTATGGTCTCAACTACATTACATACAACCAGGCAACGGGACTAAAAGGGGCCAATACCAGCGATTTGACATCACTTTTCGATCATACCTTCAAAGCATCCTACCGTTTTTCATACTTTGCCGAACTGATGATTGCCCGGAGATTCTGCAAAGAGTTTTCAGCACAATTAGGCGTATCATGGGTACATTATAACCTTGTCGATCAGGTCGAAATGTCGAACAACCATGCAAACGGCATGCTGAACGACAACCTCAACATTTCGGGGATCGGCAGGATCAAGGTCAGCCCGCAAACATCGGTCATGCTGAGCTACTCCCAGCCCGTATTCACTTACCTCAACACCGCCCCCTGGCCCAACTTTGGCGTAGGGGTCGAAATCTCCACCAGCACGCATGCATTTCAGATCTTCATGACCTCTGCCACCGGCCTGGTGCCCCAGGAAACCGTCATGTACAACTACAACAATCCTTATAACGGATACATTATTCTCGGTTTTAACATAACCCGGTTGTGGACCTTCTAGGTTCCTGCCATAACTCAGTTTCTAACCATAAATAATTAAAACTATGAAAACATCACAAAAAATCGCAACAATCATGGCAGCGGCACTTCTTGCTGTCGTTTTCCTGTTTGGAAATGCAGTTCAAGCCCAGGCAAAAGCTAAGCCATGGCCTGTGCCTGATAAAGACAAGGCCATGAAGGCGCCTGCAAAAGCCGACGTAGCAACCGGAAAAGAACTATGGGCAAAGCATTGCAAATCATGCCATGGAAGCAAAGGCCTGGGCGATGGCCCGAAAGCCGCTTCCCTGAAAACTTTCCCGGGCGATTTCTCTTCCAAGGATTTCCAGGCATTTACCGACGGTGAAATTTTCTACCGCACCGATAAGGGGCGCGATGAAATGCCCGGCTACGAAAAGAAAATTCCCGATGCAAACGATCGCTGGGCTTTGGTTGCGTTCATGCGCACAATGAAAAAGTAACCCCCGGATGATTCAACAATGATCACAAAAAGGGTGTTAACAGGGAAGTCCTGCTTACACCCTTTTTTTTCTGCCAACTCGTTTAACTACCTTCAATAACAATTTATGATCTACAAAGCGAATATCCGCCCCGCATGGGTCGTACTGGTGTTGCTGATGCTTTTCACCCTTGCATTTACCCTGGTGAAAACATCTGATACCGACCCTGCAATCAAAATCCAACCAGAAAAGGAACAACCCTCCAGGGTCGATGTTTCAAAATTCAAGAATGCCCGGGAAAACGAAACCTGCCTGAAATGCCACGGTCAGTCAAAATACACCTACGAAAACCCGGAATCGAAAAAAACCGTCACAAAGCGCATGTATGGCGAACTGATCATGAACCGCGACGTATTTTATGTGTCGAACCATCGCGAGTTCAAATGCACTGACTGCCATTCCGAAGATTATGGCACCTTTCCCCATGCCGGCAACCTGCGCATGGAAGCAAAAGCCAACTGCATCGACTGCCATGGCGGCGATGAAAAATATGCCCAGTTCAAATTTGAACAAATCGAGTCGGAATTCCAGGCAAGCGTCCATTCCGAAAAACACAGTGCAGATTTTACATGCTGGATGTGCCATAATGCGCACACGTATAAAATCAATGCACGCACCAATGAAAATCTTAAAGAGACGATCGCTTACGATAACCTGATCTGCCTGAATTGCCATGGCGATTTTAAAAACTACCAGCTCCTTACGACCAAAATTAAACCGAATATCCTGCAGAAACATGAGTGGCTGCCCAACCAGGCTTCTCATTTTACCAATGTTCGGTGTATCGAATGCCACGCCAAAAATGAAGATACGCTGGTCGTTGCACATCATGTGATGCCAAAAGGCCAGGCAGTCAGGAAATGTGAAGCATGCCACTCGAAAAACTCCATCCTGTACGCCTCCCTCTATAAATACCAGGTGAGCGAAAAGATCCAGAAAGAGGGGGTGATCAAGGGCCTGCTCATGGGAGAAACAACCTCCATCGGACCCGATAAAAGCAACCGGTTAAATATCATCAGCCTGGCCATTTTTGGCATGACAGTCCTGGTTATTTTCATTCATGCGTTTTTTCGCATCAAAAAATAAAACAAAACATGAACCATCAAACTGAACGACTTTATCTGTATCCTGTGTGGATCAGGATCTGGCATATGACAAATGCTCTGCTCTGCCTCATACTGATCATCACAGGGCTGAGCATCCAGTTTTCAAATCCGGGTACCGTGGTGAAATTCAATGCTGCTGTAACGGTGCATAATCTTGCCGGAATAATCCTGACGATCAGCTATGGCATATTTTTTCTCGGCAACCTCTTTACACCCAACGGAGCCTATTATGTGATCCCGGTGAAAGGGTTTCTTGTGCGCCTGATGAAGCAATTCAGGTACTATACCATCGGCCTTTTTAAAAAGGAAGAGGCTCCGTTTCCTGTAAACGAGGAGAGCAAGTTCAATCCACTGCAGCAGGTTACTTACGTGGTACTGATGTATGTATTTGTCCCGTTTGTCATTCTTTCAGGCTGGGGACTGTTGTACCCGGAGATCACGGTTAACAGCTTTTTTGGCTACAGCGGACTTGACCTTACCGACCTTCTGCATATCACGGCCGGCTTTGCCATCAGCATCATCATGTGCGTGCACATCTATTTTTGCACCATCGGGAAAAGCCCGGTCAGCAATTTCAAAAGCATGATCAATGGTTATCATGAATCTCACTAAATATGAACAACGTGGAAGAAGAGTTGAATAAAGACCAGAAAAACTCGCGCCGCCAGTTCCTGAAAAAAGGACTGATTGCCGGCGCCGGAGTTGCCGTGGGTGGCGGCCTTATTGCGGCGTACGTCGACGCAACGGCCACCGAAACCGGTGAAAAGGTAAAAGTTCTTACCACCAATGGCGAAATCATGGAGGTGGACAGGGGCTTGCTCAAGTTGCCGCGAGTGTCGCGCGAAGATTCGCACAAAGGCATTCCCGGCCGAAAATTCGTGATGGTGATCGACCTTGGAAAATGCAAAAACGCCCGTAAGTGCGTGGAAGCATGCCAAAAAGGCCATCACCTGCCTCAGAGCCAGGAGTTCATGAAGGTTTACCTTTTGCAGGATTCTGAAAAAACTGCCCCCTACTGGTTCCCAAAACCCTGCTTCCATTGCGACAACCCTTTGTGCGTGAGCGTATGCCCGGTCGGAGCTACCTACAAGCGCAGCGACGGCATCGTGCTCATCGACAACGAACGCTGCATCGGCTGTAAATTCTGCATGACCGGCTGTCCCTATTCAACCCGCGTTTTTGCATGGAAGCATTATCCTGAATATGAAGAGGACAAAGAACCTTACAGCCCCGAAGCCAGCAGCCCCGGCAAGGAGGGCACCGTGTCAAAATGCGATTTCTGCCCCGACCTGATACGGGTCGGCAAAATTCCCTATTGCGCATCGGCCTGCCCGATGGGCGTGATCTACTTCGGCGATGTTGACGAGGATACCGTAACAAACGGTACTGAAACCTTCCAGTTCAGCAAACTTATCCACGACCGGGCAGGCTACCGTTATCTTGAAACACTCGGAACACGTCCGTGCGTTTACTACCTGCCACCGGTCGACCGCCAGTTCGAAGTTGACAGGGGGTTTGGCGACCTGGAAGAGTCAGTGAAAGAGCGATACAAAGAGACACCTTACAGCATTAAAAATAAACCGTAGCCATGGAACTGCAACAAAAAGATCCATTAAGGGAGTTTGCACCTCAACTTGAGCGGACCTCCATCCAGGGATATGTCTGGATCGTTTTCTTACTCGGGGTAATCGGGCTGGGTTTCTATGCCTTTCTGCAGCAAGTAATTAAAGGTCACGAGGTTACCGGCATGCGCGACAATGTGGTATGGGGTGTGTACATCGTGAACTTTATTTTCTTCATGGGCGTCAGCTATGCGGGTGCGCTCATCTCCGGAACCCTTCATCTGTTTAAAACGGCTTGGCGGAAACCGATCATCCGCATGGCCGAATTCATCACCATCATTGCACTGCTCATCGGCCCCTGCTTTATCCTGCTCTGCATCGGCCGGCTCGACAAGCTGCATTACCTGGTGATCTTCGGAAGAATCCAGTCGCCCATCACCTGGGACGTCATCGCCATTTCAACCGATATTTTCGGATGCTTTATCTTCCTCTATCTCTCGTTGCTGCGCGATCTCGCAACACTCAGGGATTATGAACTGCTCCAACTTCCAAAATGGAGGAAAAAACTCTATAAAATGCTGGCACTTGGCTACACCGGAACCCCGGAGCAACAGCAACGTTTGAATCGGGCCACCGACATTATGGCCGCCATGGTTATTGCCATCGCCATCATCGTATACTCTGTGCTTGCATGGATTTTCAGCGTTACCCTGCAACCCGGCTGGCACAGCACCATCTTCGGTCCCTATTTCGTCATCGCCGCAGTCTATTCCGGAAGCGCCGTACTGATCGTTTGCATGTGGGTTTTCCGAAAAGTTTATCACCTCGAAGAATATATCACAAAAAAACACTTTGTGGCAGTTGGCATCATCATGCTTGTGCTTGCTGCCTTTTTCGGGTACTTTACGTTCAGCGATTACCTCACCAAATGGTACGGCTCTGAAAAAAACGACGAATTGCTTATCCAGCTTCTTTTCAAGAAATTCTACTGGCCGTTTATCATATCCAATTACATCGGGGTGCTTCTGCCTCTGCTGGTAATTGGTATTGCAAGGTTAAGAACCATCACCAACATCACTCTTACGTCGGTGGTTGTCATCATTGCGCTCTGGCTTAACCGGTATATCATCGTGGTGCCCACCCTTGAATCACCCTACCTGCCGATCCAGGATTCAAGGCCCGAATGGCTGAACTATTCCGCCACATGGGTGGAATGGAGCCTAACGGCTGCCGGAGTGGCAATATTTTGCCTCCTTTTTACCGTGGCATCTAAATTCATCACCATCGTTCCCGTCACCGGATTAAAGGCAGAAGAGAAAAAAGAAGATGTCTTAGTTTAATTATTCACCGGAATTACTCAACCCACCCATATGAAAAGAGGTACGACGTTTTTAGTGGTCCTTGTCGCCATGATTTTCATGGTTCTTCCGCCTGTAACTGTAATTGCGGAAGAAAAACCAGACACTGCCGCACTCCCCGCAGAATCGCGTTTGGTTCTGAACTACCTGTGCGGCTCCGATTCGGTCATGTTAACCGCAACGCTCAGTATAAAGAAAGGTGAATCAACCCTGGCACTGGAGAATGCACAGGTAGAATTTACTGCATCGAACGGCACGGTCACCACTCCCTTGGGCAAGGCAAAAACAGACCAGGAGGGCATTGCGGTTTTTAAAGTACCTGTTGGTGAATTGCCTGCAAACAAAGAGGGCATGGTGTCCTATTCGGCGAAATTCACCGGCAATAACAAATATCCCGGCGCCGAGGCCTCCTTTACGGCTAAGCCGGCTAAAATCCGGCTTTTCTTCAGCATCGAAGACTCCCTGAGGGTTTTAAAAGTAACCGCTGTCCAGAAAAATGAAAAAGGTGAAGAAGTTGCCATACCGAAGGAAACAGTTCTCATTTATATTCCCAGGCTTTTCAGCTTGTTGAAAATCGGCGAAATCGCCCTCGACGAAACCGGTACCGGAACCATGGAATTTCCAAAAGAAATCGTGGGCGATACGATGGGAAACCTTGTTGTTGTGGCTAAAATTGAAGAGCATGACCTGTTCGGATTTGTTCAGGGACAAAATACGATCAACTGGGGAGTCCACAAGCAATATTACAAAGCTGAAGTCCCCTCCCGTGAGCTCTGGACGCCGATCGCCCCGATGTGGATGATCATCACGCTCCTCATCATGCTCGCCGGCGTATGGGCGCATTACATGTATGCCGTGTATGAACTGATCATGATCAAACGCCTCAGCAAAAAAGATAAACCTCTGTTTTGATTTGGACCTGTTTTATCGGTAGTTTTGCTTCATGATACCGAAGGATCCCTATTCTCCCGATGTGCTCGACGCCCTTGCAAGGGGTGAAATCAGGAAAGCCAATGAACTGATGGGATCAGTATACTGGATTCACGGGCTGGTCGTTCATGGAAACCACCTTGGCCGTACCCTCGGATACCCTACCGCAAACCTTGAGTTGCTGAAAAACAAACCTTTTCTGCTTGCCAATGGCGTTTACGCCGTCAAAGTTGAAGTCGGTCTGCAGGTTTATAATGGCATGGCAAATGCTGGGATCCGCCCGACCATTTCAGGAAAAACCCTGACCGTGGAGGTCAATTTATTTGATTTTTCTGGAGACCTTTACGGCAGAACCCTTGTTGCCTGGTTCTATGACCGCATCAGGGATGAAAAGAAGTTTGAAAGTCTCGACAAACTGGTATTGCAGATCCACCACGATAAAACAGAAGCCCTGCGGTTACTTTCCTGAAGGAACAACCCTGATGCCCACCCCTAGGATCCCTTCTGTGGCGATTCGCGGGATAAGGTTTTCAATCTCTATCTTCAGGATTCCGGGTTTGGACAGCATTATCTCCTTTTTCAGCAAAATGGTTCCCTCGCACGAGTCCTTGTCGCACTCAATGGAAAATTCACCTTTTTTTGATTTCACCTCCATCCGGTATTCTTTTATCCGCTCCTCCCCCGATGGGGTGTTCATGATCATGTTGAAATCAAGCGTCTCATATTGAAAACCAGGATCAAATCGTGCAAACAGGTAAATGTTGCAGGCGTCCATTTTTTCAATGGGAATTTCAAAGCTCAGCAAATTAAATCTTGCCCACGATTTATCAGGGAACCGGTGATATATTTCAGCGCCCTTTTTTTTATCACACCCTGTTCCTGTCAGCGCAGTCGCCAAAAGCAAGATGTTCAGAAGAACTACAACATTGGTGCATCGTTGTTTGTACATGCTATTCATCCGCAGGAAATTTTATGGTAAATGTAGTGCCCTTTTGCTCCTCGGATGTAAACGAGATCGTTCCGTTCATTGCATCCACGATGCCCTTCGAAATAGCCAGTCCCAGCCCCATTCCACTTGTTTTTGTTGTAAAATCAGGCCGGAAAATCCTGTCGGTTCGATCGGCTGATATTCCGCATCCGTTATCCGAAACCCTGACGACGATATCTTTGTTTTCTCTTTCGAGGGATACGACCACCTTCCCATCGGCGGCAACGTCAATCGCCTGAACGGCATTGTTCAACAGGTTTGTCAATAACCGGATTATTTGCGAACGGTCTGCAAGGATGCAGGGTTCAGAAATTTCTGAATGGAACAGGAAAGTAATCGGGCTGGAGTCCAGGTACAATGAAAGAACAAAACGGATAACCTCCTCCATGTCAACCCGGGTGAAAACGATTTCCGGCATTTTTGCAAAATCGGAAAAATCTGAAGCAATTACCGATAGCGCATCTATTTGTTCCACAAGGGTTTTGGTGAAGCGGGCAAGCCGCTTGTCCCAGTCGGGCGCTTTTTCATTCCAGGCCTTTTCAAGATGCTGCGCGCTGAGTTTCATCGGGGTGAGCGGGTTTTTAATCTCATGGGCCACTTGCCTCGCCATTTCCCTCCATGCGCTTTCGCGTTCCGATTTGGCAAGCCTTTCTGCGCTCCCTGCCAGTTCATCGATCATCCTGTTGTATTCCGACACCAGTTTGCCGATTTCATCTTTCTGGTGCCATGGGATCTTCTCAT
This sequence comes from Bacteroidales bacterium, assembly GCA_038212325.1. Lineage (GTDB taxonomy): Bacteria > Bacteroidota > Bacteroidia > Bacteroidales > FEN-979 > CAIVAT01. The sequence continues at coordinate 15,614 of JBBQUQ010000036.1, read as the reverse complement.
TGACCTGGCCGAGCCGCAGCTGCGACATCTTTTTAGCCAAGACAGCCAAAGGTGCCGTTATATAATTGGATATCAGTATTATAATAAACATGCCGAATAAGATCAGCAGGATATAAACGTTGATGAAGGTTACCAGGAACGAGGATACCTCCTTTTTTGCTTCGCCCTGCTTTGCGAAATAGGGCAGGTTGACAAACCCCAGCAACTGGTTGTGATCGCCGTAATATGGAAGATACGCCGAGCTGAATTGCATGCTTCCGATCGTTTCATTGTGCATAAAAATGGAATTTTTTTCAATGACCATTTTTATATATGCCTGTGCATCCATCCGATCTGATAGCAAGCCCTCCTCAAAAATCTGCGGACGGCTCGATGCGGTTAATATCCCATTTTCATTAAAGACGTTGATATCTGTAAAGAAAACATTCGACAATTTGACCAGGAAATCATTCAGTTCACCGTGTGCCGGATCCTGCAATTCGCCAAATGCCCCGTACTTATGCTGCACTTCGACCACCACCGAATAGGCCTTCTCCTTTAAGTTGTCTGCATTCTTTTTTGCATTGATGCGAATAATGTTGTTTACCTGTAAAATTCCAACTGCAAACATGGTCAGCACGAGGATCCCGATCAGCGACAACTGCAGCCGGGTTCTCAGGCTTGGCTTCACCATGCTGAAATTTTCAGGAAAACTGACAGCGCCGGCAACCACCAGAACGATGACGGAAAACAGGATGAAAAGGTATGAAAACGGTGAAGCAAGCAGCAGGAAACTGTCCTCATTCTTGCTGATAAGCAAAAGATCAGATGCATTGATCCGGTATTGAAAATGAACCATGTGGTCCTCGGTAAAAAAAGGCACACCCGTTAGCAGCCCTTTATATTGAGCAATGCTTACCTTATAGCCATGAGCCCCGACCGACCGTACCAGCGTTCCATTCTGGTATAAACCGTAAGAGTAATCGGAAAGAGACGGAACCTCCATCCGCGACTTGTCCATCAGCAATCCCGGATAACCCGGGTCGGGATAGGCATTCTTTAAACTGAACTCGATGAAAATTGCCGGTTGCGCGGCCGAATCAAACCCGAATGGTTTGTGTGAAATGCAGGCCAGATAAAACTCTTTCTCCAGACCATAATCCAGGAAGAACAGGTTCGGCAGCGTGGTTGCCTCCCCATAACTGGCAACGATGCCGCGAAAATAGGTGTTGCAGTTTACCAGGTAGCCCTGGGGCTGGATGCGCAGATTCTTTTTGGGATCACAAAAAGTAACCTGCACCTGGTATCTCTTCCAGTAATCTTTAAAATAGTGCGTTTCCAGGTAATCTGCCAGGCTGTCCTCGCTGAATAGGTGCTTGTCAGATCCCTGTGTTGTCCATTGTTCCACAACGGTATCACCCTGCAGCCTGCGCTCGACCTGCTCATAAAGCACTTCGGTGACAGGATTACGCCTTGAGGCAAGTTTTATGGCCAGCAGGTTCATCTCCTCTGCCTCTTTTTCCCTGTGAGCCGTATTCAGCAGAAAGGTGGCAAAAACAGCGTAAAAAATGAGCAGGTATAGCATGGCTTGTATGGAGAACAAGCGCTTGTTCCGGGTCACTAAATACCAGAATAACCCTGTGTAAACGAGAAAAAACAAGGTAACGGCATGGTTGGAATTCCAGTTTGCCATCCGGCAAACGAAAGTGTATAAACCGGCCGCCAGCATCGCGCACACCGGGTACCACACCGCCTGTCGTTCTGCAAAGATTATTTTCTCAAACGCCTTTGTCGTGATCAGCCACAATGAAATCAGCAGGACAGCAATGATGAACAGGCCAAATCCGCTTTCATACGTCAAGGCTGATATATTCTGCAGATTCAGGGCGATCGAAGAATTAATAACCAGGTCTGCTATAAAATACCCCACCGCCTGGAAGAAAAGAACAAGAATAAGCAGGATGATGAAATTACTGATGAACGGCGGGATGGAAGTGATGGCGGCTCTGTTCACGGATGGGCTCTTCCGGTAAAACAACAGTGAAATCAACAGCAGCATGATGGCATTCAGGGTGAAATCACCCAGCGAAGGCAGAAAGGCGGAAGAGGAATACCATGCGGGGCCGAACAGTTCCGACTGGTAGATCTCCGCGGGAAAGCGAAAATAGCCCTGCACAACCCTCAAAACAACAATGGTAACAGCAAAGCAGATGACAAGGAGGTTTTCCCTTTCCCTAAAGCAATGCAATCCTGCATAAACCCGAAACAGAAAATAAAACAGCGACAAAGATCCGAGGATAAATAAAAGAAAAATCACACCGGACTGACTCTCTCTGTTCGCCAGGTAATTATCGAACGACAGGCTGAACAGCCATGTGTTGTCGGCAGAAAAAATTTCATGTTGACCGGCTTTTTTATTTACGGAAACCTGGTCGGGAAAACCAAGCCAGGATGAAAACCGGTTTTGAATAAATTCATTCTGAAACGGAAATTCGCTTTTTACGCGATAACTGCCCAAAACAAGGTATGGCCCCTTTTTGATGCCGGTAAAACCATACCACCCGTTTTTCAGGTGGCTTGCAAAATTTTTTCCATGGTACATCCCGGGAAAGTGATCCGGGAGAATGACCTCATTGCTGTTCCAGTAAATGAGTGAATCGTTGTTAAAAACAAACAGGAAAATTTCACCATTTTCATTCTTGCCGGCAGAAACATCAATTTTCCGGGGGTCGTTAAATATTCCCCGCGCATTAAACTTCAGCGCCAGTTGTTCGACCCGGCTCCTGGTTTTTTCTTCCATCATGAGAATTTTTTGCTGAAATTCTCTGGTAAGGTGTTCGGGGTTGTTCCGGTTATGAAAAAACAGCCTGGCCCCAAAAACGGACAGGAACAGCAAAACTGCGAGTACGATCCAGGGAAATCCCTCAAAAAAGAAGCCTTTTTGTCGTGAATTCACTAAGTTACAGATTTACAAGACAATGCATCAGGGCACTCAGAATGGCTGAGGGCGCGTTTCAGCGCCTGGTTGATAGGATTCATCAAAACGTCCCCTGCATTCAATATAGGGGCTAAAATTAAGCCTTTTTTGCCGAAAGGACGAAAATTTGACTCGAATGACCCCTGCCTTGTTTCAAGGCTTGAAAATTTGACCAAAACCCAACAAACAGGGATTTTAAATAGTTGGTTCGTCCCGACCAATATTTTTCACTTAACATGGAAACATAATACGCATCCAGTTTTTGTGGAATCACTTTTTGCAATTCAAATCCATGCTTCGTCATCAGTTTTGTGAGGGTGGCTTCATTAAAATGGTACAGGTGCCTGGGCACATCGAAGGCCGCCCAATATTTACCATATTTTTGAGCATCCCACGAATCGCCATTTGGCACAGCAATGATTAAAACGCCTCCGGGGGCCAGAAGTTCCTTCACGACATCCAGCGATTCATTCAGGCTGTGCAGATGCTCCAGCACATGCCACAAGGTTATGCAGTCAAAATTTCCTGTTTTGCCGGCCAGGTTTGAGAGTATATTTGTTACGGGTATTTTGTTTACCTTCTGGGCATATAGGGCCGCCTTTTCATTCGGTTCAACCCCCGAAACCTCAAATCCCCTCGATTTGCAATACCGGAGAAACTCTCCGGTTCCACACCCGATGTCGAGGATTGTTCCCTGATTTGCATGCCGTTGAACAATGTTGAATTTGCTGCGGATTGAAACAAATCTTGCCAGTTTGTATAAACGGCTGAAAAGACTTTTGCTCTTCGCATCGTGCGAAATGTATTCTGCCGACTGGTAATAGCGCCCGATTTCAGCCTCATCCGGCCTTGGATTGATAAACTTAAATTCGCACGCAGCACATTGCTGAATGGCGAAATCCTCACCGGTTAAAAAAAAATCCGTCGTTTCAATAAAAGGTGAAAAATCTGTTGCTTCGCATACAGGGCAAGAAAATATTCTTTCTGTCATATTGTGTTGGTTTCACGTGAAACATCACCGGCCAAGAAAAACAACCAGGACGGAAATATCGGCCGGAGACACCCCGCTGATGCGTGAAGCTTGTCCGATGGTACGCGGCCTGACCTTATTCAGTTTCTCCCTGGCCTCATGCGACAGGGAGGCCAATTTTGAATAATCTAAGCTATCCGGCAGGGATAAATTTTCGAGGTTTGCATGTTTATCAACCAATTCCTGTTCCTTAACGATATAGCTCTCGTACTTTATTTTCAGCTCCGCCTCTTCCATGATCTCATCTCCGAAACATCCGTTGGCTTCTGCATAATTCCGAATCTCCTCCACTTGTTGCGCCAAATCCCTGAGAAACACCTGCGGACGAAGCAGGATATAAGAAGCCTTTTGCTTTTGTGCGATGGGGTTCGTCAATTTATCAGCAAGCAAGCTGTTTACCTGATCCGGCTGCAAGTTCAGTTTATGCAGAAACGCGATGAATTCATTCACTTTATCATACTTTTCGCTCACCCTCTCCAACCGTTCCCCGGACGCAAGTCCTATTCCGTGCGACAACGGTGTTAATCGCTGATCGGCGTTATCCTGTCTTAGTAAAATCCGGTATTCGGCACGTGATGTAAACATCCTGTAAGGCTCCTCGGTGCCCTTTGTGATCAGATCATCAATTAAAACACCAATATAAGCATCGGAACGCCCGAGGATAAATTCCTTTTCCTTCGCGATCTTTAAATGGGCATTGATGCCGGCCATGAGGCCCTGGGCGGCCGCCTCTTCATATCCGGTTGTTCCATTGATCTGCCCGGCAAAATATAACCCTTCAATGACCTTGGTTTCAAGCGAAAAATTCAATTGATCGGGTGGAAAATAATCATATTCAATGGCATATCCTGGCCTGAAAAACTTTGCCTTTTGAAACCCCCTGACTTTCCTCAGGGCCTTGAATTGCACATCCTCCGGAAGAGAGGAGGAGAATCCGTTTACATAATACTCCACCGTATTCCAGCCCTCAGGTTCAATAAACAGCTGGTGCCTCTCTTTCGTTGCAAAACGGTCAATTTTATCTTCAATCGACGGGCAATATCTTGGTCCCTTTCCCTGGATTCGTCCGGAAAACATGGGCGATTTGTCAAAACCCGTTCGCAGGATATCGTGAACCGCTCCACTGGTATAGGTAAGCCAGCAACTCCGCTGTTTCGTCACTGCCGGCGTGTTATCGTAGGAGAATTTCCCTGGAATTTCATCCCCCGGCTGCTCATCCATTTTGCGGAAGTCAAGGGAACGACCGTCAACCCTCACCGGAGTGCCAGTTTTCATCCTGCTTGAAACAAAGCCAAAATCCACAAGCTTTTCAGTCAGGTTTTTTGATGCACCATCTCCCATTCGTCCGCCGGAAAATTGCTTTTCACCGATATGGATGAGGCCGTTCAGAAATGTACCATTGGCAAGAATTACCGCCTTGCATGGAAACACCAAACCTAACCCGGTTTTTACACCAACTGCTTTCCCGTTTTTTACAACAATATCAACCGCCGAATCCTGCCAGAAGTCGACATTTTTTGTCTGCTCAAGCATGCTTCTCCATTCTACCGAAAACAGTACACGGTCGTTTTGGGCCCTGGGGCTCCACATTGCAGGACCTTTAGACCGGTTCAGCATCCTGAATTGAATCATTGTGCGGTCGGTAACGATTCCGGAATAACCTCCCATGGCATCAATTTCACGAACAATCTGCCCTTTTGCAATCCCACCCATAGAGGGATTGCACGACATTTGTCCCATGTTCATCATGTTCATGGTCAACAGCAGAACTTTTGAACCCATATTGGCAGCAGCGGCAGCGGCTTCACAACCGGCATGCCCTGCTCCAACCACGATAATGTCATATTTCTGCATTCTTCCGGCTTAATGTTTCACGTGGAACAACCTGCAGAAAATTAAGATAATAATCTTCTTTACCCCTCATCCCTGATTTCTCCTGCGGGGTGGAGTCATTGTATCCTAACAGATGCAAAATGCCATGAATCATAACCCGGTGCAACTCGTCCTCCGATTTTTGCTTAAATTTCACGGCATTCTCCCTGATCCTGGGCAGGCTAAGGTATATATCGCCGCTGATATAGCCATCCCCGTTGTCGAAAGGAAATGTAAGAATATCCGTTAAGGTTTTGTGTTTAAGGTATTTATAATTCATTTCTGCCAAGCACGTATCATCACAAATGATAATATTAATATCCCCCGCTACCTTGCCTTCCTTTTCAAAACTGCCGTATATCCACCCGCGCAAATCCCGTTTTCGCCGGATCACATAACGAATGTTCTCCGTAAAGAAATTAATTTTACCCTTCATTTTTTCTGAATCACAATGTCTTTCCGGGTCCAGTATTTTTTCAGCTCATTGATCCGCTGAAGGGATTTTTCATAATTCATGCTTGAAACGTAGAATATGAGGACAATACTTCTGGCATTTACGGAGATGGTAATTTCGTCAGCCAGCGCTTTCACGATAAAAATTCCCCTCGACAATTTATGCTTCCTGATCTCCCTGTCAAGGATATCTTCATTGGTGGCCTCATTGTCATCAATTCCCCCAAGCCTGAATTTAAAGGTCAGCCCTTTGGAATTGCGACCAAATATTATCTGCACAGGAGTGTCTGCCTCATTCTCATTCAACGAAAACATGATACCCGCCGCCTCAGTTGTGGCCAGTAATACATTGCCAAAATACTCGTTGTTAATATTATAGTAGTCACAGATTTCTTCAACAAACCTTTCCAGTTTGGAAATGTCTTTTTTTCCGGTAATGACAAGTTCTCTGAGGTCCCGTTTCATATCAGTTTTCTATTTTAACAATATAACTGTTTATTTTGTTTTTGTAGAACGAATTTATGCCGGGTAAGATCAATTGAATGTTATCCTGGCTCGCTCTGCTTTTTTTGTTATACTGATAATTTGATCCCGGGTTACTGTTTTGTTGATTTTTTGCTTCTGTTGACTCTCTTTTTTCCTCCTGGTCACGCATCTGCTCGGCTTTTTCCGACTCCAGAAGCCTGGTCATAATGCTTTGCTGCCGATTGATGGTTTCCTGCGAAATTCTTTTATTGATCAGGTCTCTTTCTATTTGCTCCATTTCCTTACCGGCCTCGTTCAATGAGCCCTGGTCCTTCAATCCTTTCGACCCCATTTCATCCTGGTACTTTTGCATTTCGTTGCGCAATGCCTCCTGCTGGGCAGCCAGTTTTGCGATCTCTTTGCTCATGCTACCATTGCCCATTGAATTAGGCTTACCGTCCTTTTTTGCTCCTTCCATGCCGGCTTTTATCTTTTCAAGCTGTTTGCCAATATTCTGCTGAAGCTCTTTCATGCTTTTGGCCGACATTTTCCCCTTGCCTTTCCCCCCCGGCTTCTTGCACGACTTATTGCCTGCCTTCCCGCTCTTGCAGGTGGCCGATTCCTCGTTCATCTTCTGCAACGACTCATTGAGCAGCAGTGCAAGGTTGTTGATGGACGTCATGGTGTATTGCTGCTTTGCCACCGCTACGCCGATGTTCCGGCTATCCATTGCTTCGAGAGCCAGTTCGATGTTCAGGTTGATCGCTGCAATTTCTTTCGTGACCAGCGGCTTGATCTCGATTTGCCGTTTGGAGATCGCGACCAGGGAGTCCTCAACAACTTGCATTTTCCCGCTGAATTCCTTCTGCCGGTTCACCAGTTCAGTGTATCTTGGATCATTCCGGGCAACCTGCCCGGTGATGGCAATCATCTCCTCCTGGTCATACGAAAGCCTGACCAGGTTCTCCAGGATCATCCGGATATTCGCTGCATCTTCTTCCAGTTGCTCCTCTTCATTTCCCCCCTGCGATTCCTCCATCTGGCTGGCAAGATCCTTCATCTGCTTGGCAGCTTTCTTTTGAGATCCGGCGGCCTCCTTGTTCTTTTTATCTTTCAGGTTTTTTGAACTTTGTGAGAGGCTTTTATTGATACTGTCCTGTTTGTCTTTCGTGTTGCCTAATTCGGCCGGATTTTCCAATTGGGCGCCCTCTTTTTCAAGCTCTTTCACCTGGTTGGCAATGGAGTCGGCCTTTTGAGCAATCTCATTTTGCTTTTCCATCAGCTTGTCATTGCTTTCGGTTTGCTTTTCCGTCAGCTCAGCCAGTTTTTCCTGGTTTTCAGCATTCTTCCTGAGTTCGTTAACCGTGGATTCAAGCTTCCGGTCAAATTCGATTTGCTTCATCAAGGCAAGATTCCTGTCCAGCTGGGTCTCCAGTTCCTTATTCGATATTTTCATCTTCTCAAGCAGGTTTCCCAGCTTGTCTTTATCAACCTGGTTGAGCAGCGCCTTCATCTCCTCGATCATCTTTTTAAGCTCATCCGGGAGCATCTGGTCCATCATTTCGTTTAACTGCTTTTGCTTTTCAATAATCCGTTCGTTGGTTTCAAGGTATTTTTCTTCCGCCTCAATATTCTCGCTGTTTCGCTTTTTTATTTGTTCAACTTTCTCCTCGATGGCCTGATTTGCCTTGATGATGTCCTCGATTTTTTTCTTCTCCTGCCATGAAATTGAGGTTTGATCCACCAGCTTCCTGTTCAGTTCTTCCAAGGTCTTTTTGATCGCTTTTGCATCCTGAAGGCTTTTCTCGAGCTCCTGGTTCATAAATTCCTCATTCTGCTCTGTGCGATGGGCGATCTCTTCAACCGTAGGCGTTGAAATAGTCTTCATTTCCGATTTTGTCGCCTTGGGCCCGTGAATGCCATCGTTATCCCACACTTCGAAATAATACTGAATATTCAGGCCCGCTTCAGGTAAAAGTTTGAGCAGGTCAACTGCATAATAGAATACCTGGTTGTTCACCGACTTTTCAATGGGGATGAGCTCTGTTTTGAAATTCCGGGAAACGGTATCGCCTTTGGCGTAAACGGAATAGTTGAAGGTCAGGTTAGTAAAGCCATAATCATCCTTGATCGCTCCTTTAAAAAACAAGTTGGTAGAAAGAAGCGAATCGGCCGACTCTTTCACAAAAACAGACGGAAAACCATCATTGACCACATTGACGCGGTACCTGAGGGAGTCGGCCATGTATGTGTTCGCATTCACCGGCGTTATGCTGTATGAAAATGACTTTGATATTTTAGCCGAATGGTTGAACCTGTTGCTGTTTTCATGCTCAAGCCTGACCAGTTCATTGTCAAACCGGATGTTGATTTCAGTTACATCTTTCGTGAAAAAATTCCAGGTAAGCGAGGAGCCCTCCGGAACCACAAAATCCCCCTGGTTTTCATATTTTTCGGCAGGTTTGCCAATGTATGCAGGGAAATTAACCATCACCTCAAAATTAAGGATGGTTGGTTTCGGAAAAACCTTCAACTCATACTCCTCCGACCGGAAATCTCCGGTTACAAGCCGGAATGGAATGCTGCCCTGTACCGATTTAAATAAAAATGAAAAGTTGAAGCCCTTGTTGCGTATCATTTTAAAGGTGCCCTCGCTGGTCTTAACAAATATTTCGGAAGGAAGCTCTGTTCCGGTAACTTTTACCTGCAGTTCGAAATCCTCCTGCTGAATGGCGGTGAGGGCCTTATTTATAATGCTGAGGCTGAAAGGCAGCGGGGCGGCAAAGGTTTCGTTGTAACGGAGGATACGCCTGGTTGGGTCGGATATCGTTTTTGGCGACACGACCACCAGCAGTAAAATGATGGCAATCGGCATGAATGCATAGCGCAGAAATCGAAGGTTTTTCCTGAAATCGATGACACCGCTGAAACGAAAGACCTTTAAGGCGTTTGTTTTCTGCTCGATGCTTGCAGAAAGCAATTCAGAACTCTCGCCGGAATTGCCCTGCTGTTTGATAAGCTGCAAGGTGTTCAGAAGTTTATCCCGGATCTCGGAAAAATGGGTGCCGATGATCTGCGCCGCCTGATCGTGCGAAATTATCTTCCCGATTTTGATCAATTGCATGATCGGGATACATACCAGCCGGGCCAGTAAAAAAACAGAGATGGCGAGAAATGTAAAAAACAAAACCATTCTGCCCCCGTGGCTGAAGTGAAAGAAGTACTCCAGGGAAACGAAAACCAGGTAAAAAACCGCAAGGAGGGTCAATGACCATATCACGCCTCTGATCAGCCGGTTTTTATAATACTTCCGGATAAAATGATCAAGTTTATTTATAAGGATCCGGCTGTCTGCCATCGTAAAATTTTAACGTGTAAATAACGGATTGAAACAACGTTTAGTATCTTACCACAAAGGTACGAATATTACCTATCAATGAGGTACTTTATGGCCGAAATAGCTTATTTTTGTGTCCACCTAAACAAAAATGAGCATGAAATCAGAACATATCCGCGTACGGTTTGCCCCCAGCCCCACCGGCCCTTTGCATATTGGCGGTGTGCGCACGGCCTTGTATAACTTTCTGTTTGCCCGGCAGCATGGAGGAAAATTGATACTCCGGATTGAAGATACCGATCAGAACCGGTTTGTTCCCGGCGCAGAGGAGTATATCGTAAACTCACTGGCATGGTGCGGCCTCGATTTTGATGAAAGTCCTGCAAATGGCGGCCCGCATGCTCCTTACCATCAGTCGGAACGGTCGGTCATATACAAGGAATACATTACCCGGCTTATAGAAAACAGGCACGCATATTATGCCTTCGACACAGAGGCTGAGTTAGCCGCGATGCGCGACCAGGCAAAGGAATCCGGAGGTAAACCGTTTCAGTACGATCAGCAAACACGGAAGGCGCTCCGCAACTCTTTGTCACTTTCCGAAGCGGAGGTGAAAAGTATCCTGGAGGCCGGAACGCCCTATGTCATCCGGGTAAAAATCCCGGAAAATGAACAGGTGGTGGTTCATGACCTGATCAGGGGAGAGGTTGTTGTGAGCACTGCCAATCTTGACGACAAGGTGCTGTTCAAATCCGACGGGTTGCCCACCTATCACCTGGCCAACGTGGTGGATGATTACCTGATGAAGATCACCCATGTGATCAGGGGCGAAGAGTGGCTGCCTTCAGCTCCTTTGCATGTGCTGCTTTATCGCTTTTTCGGGTGGGAAGATATCATGCCGCAATTTGCCCACCTGCCCCTTATTTTAAAGCCTGACGGCAATGGAAAATTAAGCAAACGGGATGGCGACAGGCTGGGCTTCCCTGTATTTCCGACCGAATGGAAAGACCCGGTAACCGGGGAGATTTATTCGGGATACCGCGAATCGGGTTACCTTCCCGAAGCCGTCATCAACATCCTGGCACATCTTGGCTGGAACCCCGGAACGGAACAGGAACTTTTTTCAATGAATGAGCTGATTGAGCAATTCTCCCTTGAACGCGTGGGCAAACACGGGTCAAAATTTGATCCCGAAAAGGCAAAGTGGTTCAATCATCAGTATATGCAACGGAAATCAGATGCCGAACTGGCGCAGATGCTGAAACCTTATCTTGAACAGCACAAGCTGGATCCGGGGAGCGATTACCTGAATAACGTAATACGCCTCGTGAAGGAACGTGCTTTTTTAACCGGCGACCTGTGGACCCAAGCATGGTTTTTCTTTTTACGTCCCGAACAATATGACCAGCAGGTATATCAGAAAATCTGGCAGCCCGGAACCAAAGGATGGATCAGCGACTTTTCAAAGGAAGTTGAAGGCCTGGTTGATTTTAACAAAGATTCGCTGCATGCCCTCGTACAGGATTATACCCTGAGAACCGGAGTCAAAATGGGTCAACTGATGAATCCGCTGCGCCTGCTGATGGTTGGCTCGAACCAGGGGCCGGGCATGATGGACCTGGCAGAGGTTCTGGGAAAGGATGAATTCCTGGCCAGGATACAGACCGGATTGGGAAAGCTAAGTTAATACCGGCACTATCGTATACAGCAGACTAAGTGGCCAGCGAACTCTGCAAGATTACCGGTTATTTCAGGTAATCCCTCACCTTTGCCTGGATTCCTTTTTTCACCAGCTCCCAGGTCTGGTTTTTAAAACTCACCGGAGCCTCGGAATCATCTGCGTCAACGAAATAAGTAATGGCATTGGGAATGCTGATCGCCAGCATTTGGTTCGGATACTTTTTTATATGCCATCCGATGAGTTGTTCCAGGGGATAATATTGTAACAGCTCATATAAATCCCAAAAGTCCTTTTTCCTTCCCCGGCCCAATATCGCTTGAATTTTCATAGCACCAATATCGGCACTTCCATACATTCTTATATCATCTTCAACTTCAATTGCTACAATCGGTAAATGCGGAAAGTAAACAATGTCGACTTTTATTTTCTTTATATAACAGAAAATCCCAAACTGCTTATGCCCGCTTTCATAATCGAAATCATGTCCAAATTCTTCTGCAAGCGCTTTTTCTATCAGGGTATGATCAAATTTTTCATGATAAAACAAATCAATATCTACAGAGCCTCGATGTCCATAACGGAGCGACAAAGCAGTTCCGCCTACCAGGGAAAATGGCTTAAGGGCCTGAACGCCCATCAGCCTCTTCAGTAAGGAAAAAGTTCCGGGTTCAACTGTCGCAGTATATAACATCTGAATTCGTTCAATGGTTTGTCAATCACAGCACTTGCAAGGTGTATCCGGTGTTCTGGTAAAAACTTTGCGTTCAGCAGCGCATCCGTCACTTTCTCGTCACCGTAATACCGGCGGCACTGGCGGATATCGTCGACATCCCCTCTTTCAAACACCCGCTCAATAATAAAATTGGCACGGAGTTCATAATCCATCTTTTCGAAATTGACATCCCAGAAAATGCGCTTGTTGAAAACAGGTTTCGGCTTGTCGTTCATGTTGCAAATATAGCTATAATGAAACATTGCATGCAACCGGTATCGATGAACCTCTATTCTGACAAATTGATCCCGTTCCTCACCGGAACGCAGAGAAGTCATGCCCATACCCCGGAAAATCGGAACCACTTCACAACCAGGTCGCAGGATTCAGGTTGTTTAATGAATCCTTATCCTTACCCAACAGCATTGTATGCCATGACAACCATGCGGTTGTGTAATCAGAGGATTTTACATTGGATTTTTGTCCATCCCAAACAGGTGTGGAAGATGTCAACTAATTTATTACTTTTGTTTGAGGTTTTGGTTTTCATGTATTTTGGCAAAGACGATCGGTATAGTTGCTCCTTTCTATGACAGTTACCTGTATCAGGATGAATTTCATTTGCTTTTCAGGTCTAATAAAAGGCAATTAACCCTGTCTTCTTTTCATGAACTTGCCCAAAAGGGTTATAAAACGGATAAACTTTCAAGGGGATTCAATTACCAGGAAGATCTTCCTTCTGCAGGCTACTACCTGGAAGGGCTGATGCGCCAGCACGGGTACGACACTTTCCTCACCGCCAAGTATGATCCGGAAACCATGCAGACCATGGCCGATAAGGATCCTCCGGCAGTGCTGGTTTCCACAACTATGGTCGTATCCGTGGAGGCATTGACCCGTATTTGCAGTGCTATCCGTAAGGCAATGCCAGATACACTCATAATTGCCGGCGGGGTGTTCATTTGGAAAAACTACCTCAGCTATCACTGTTTTCCAGAAGAAGATTCCCATTGGGAGCAGATGTTCAGTATAAAAGGTTTAACTCTTGATGCTGATATCCTGATCGCTGCACCCCATGGACGGTCTTCACTAATGCAGGTCCTGAAACAATTGGAAAAAGGACGCAAAGGATCATTTGATGCCATACCTAACCTTGCCCTCCCACGCAATGGAAAAATCATTTTCACGCGAAGGGAGGATGAAAATGTTGACTACAATACGGATTTCACCCGTTGGGACCTGGTTGAAAATATAGTTTACAAGATCCCCCTCCGAACCTCTATCGGATGTCCTTACCGCTGTATTTACTGTGATTTTAACCAGCTTTACCCCAAGCTGTTTCTGCGTTCCCTTGAAAGTATTGCCGCGGAACTACGACTTGCCAGGGATCGCGTTGGCTCAAATCCTGTCGTCCTTCATCTTTCAGATGATAATGTGTTCATTCACAAGAAAAGGATTAACGAAATATGCAATATCATCATGAAATCCGGATTCAGGAAATGGATGGCATTTCTCAGGGCCGATGATTATACAGCAGAGGAATATGACCTGATGGAACAGTCAGGCCTGATGCTGGCATTTATCGGGGTCGAATCGGGCGACCAGGGCCAGCTCGACAGGATGAAAAAGCACCAGGATGTCGTGAAATTAAAAAAAACAATTGAGAACCTGGATGCCCGTTTCATCAGCACCTTTAATACTTTTATGGTAGGGTATCCCGGTGAGACAAAAGAAACCATATGCAATACAATCAATTTTCTGAATGAACTTTCACTGACCCATCTGACAGCGAGTTATGAAGTTTTTCTTCTCAGAATACATCCTCTTACCGGGTTGAGCGACCCCGCATACCGTACAAAATGGGGTTTGAAGGGATTTCTGGAAGATTGGTCGCACAATACCATGACCAGACAGGAGGCTTTATCGGGCCTGTATACCATCTTTAAGGAAGTGAACAACGTTCCCTATCATTATGCCGAGGAAAGCCATTTCTTCAACAGGATGAAATACAATGTTGACGCAAAAAGATCATTCTTCCGTCTGAGGCATAAGCTGACAATACAGCTTATTGAAAACGAACCCTGGCAGGAAGTCGAACATACGCTTATTGAAATGGCACAATCTCTCAACCTGCCAGTTGATGGTCTTGACGGATCTTTTCAAAATGAGATCATCAGGCCGTTGGGTATCAATAATCAAAACATTAGCCTGATTCGCGAAAGTTGAATAGAACGAAATCAAAGACCGCGCCATCCGGTTTTCAAAAGATTGGGAACTGGTTTCCGGCGAAGAGGCCGAAGCCAAAACATTCTGGGATGAGTTTTTCAATGTGGATACATTGACCTGCTCTGGAAAGGGATGATCCTGGTCGAACATAAATCGAGGGGCAAAAATCTCGATAAAGCCTACCGGCAGGCGCTTGACTATTTCCCCGGTCTGAAGGATTACGAATTGCCAAAGTACGTCCTGGTATCCGATTTTGCCCGTTTCAGGCTCTATGATCTCGATGATGGCAGCATTCATGAGTTTCTCAGGCCATGCGCTCGAAGTGTACCTGGTGCGGCTGTTGTTTTGCCTTTTTGCCGAAGATACCAGCATTTTTGAACGGGATCAGTTTGCCGATTACCTTACCAATAAGACCAAAGAGGATGGCAGTGACCTTGCTCAGCATCTTTCCATGTTGTTCTATGTGCTGAATACCCCCGGGGAAAAGCGCCTCAGCAACCTCGGTTCCACGACAAACTTTCCTGCCTGCGTTTTCTCGATCCTGCCTGCGGATGCGGAAACTTCCTGGTGATCTCATACCGGGAGTTGCGGCTGCTTGAGCTGGAGATCATCAAAACCCTGCAAAAAGGCCAGCAGGTGTTCGACATTGGCGAACTGACCAAGCTGGATGTTGACCGCTTTTACGGTATTGAGATCGAAGAGTGGTGAGTCAGTTCGACAAAAGAAGCACCCTTGATCGAGGATGCTCGTTTCTTGCGTACCCAATACTCAAAGGCGCTTGTAGAAAGACCTATCGAGGAAGCGAACTCCCGTAAACTTATGCCGCTTTGCTTCCATTCTTCAACTTTGGCAAACATGGCCGCTGACTTTGGTGTTTTCATA
>JBBQUQ010000035.1:0-30429 GCA_038212325.1 Bacteroidales bacterium | reverse complement strand
GATGATGAACGGGAAATGGAAGGATACCTCAGGAGTTCTGATGCCGTTCAATTTCCACCTGGGAATCGGGCAACTCTACAAGGGAAGCACCTTCAATGTTGATTCGATCTACGCGTTTGTACCGAATGATTTTAACGTAAGCCTGCCGGGATCATCCTTCGTTCTGGCTGAGGGAGAAAAAGTCGCTTTCCGGGTTACCATGAACATTGAACAATGGTTTGAAAACCCGAATATATATGATCATAATCAATGGGGCGGCGCCATTATGCAAAACCAGGCCGCCATGCAGGTTGCCAAAGAAAACGGGTGGAACGTTTTTTCAATCATTAAACAATAAAAACACTGAATTTGCAATTTTCAAGCTATGATTTCAGGCTGTTGAACTGGTTGCACAACCACCTCATTCGCCATTCGGTGCCGATTCTGCAGGCAATTTCAGACTCAACGACCTGGGTCAGCATTGTACTGGTTGCACTGGTGCTGGTCGTTGCATTGGCAAAAAACTCGAAACCTATGCGAAAACAAGCTGTCGTTCTGGTTGCAGTTTTGCTTGTGGTTCTGGCAGTTACACAGGGACTGAAGGCGCTGATCGACCGCGACCGTCCCTTTACCACCTATCCCTCCATTGAAAAATTATCTTCTGGGGGCGACTCGTCGTTCCCGTCAGGACATACCCTCGAAGCATTTGCCATGGCAGCTGCGATCTCCTTTTTGTTTGCAAGAAAAAAAATCATCATACCGGTTTACATATGGGCAATGCTGGTTGCCTATTCGAGAATGGCCCTGGGGGTGCATTACCCCAGTGATGTGCTTGCAGGGATCGTGATCGGAACACTCGTCGGATGGGTTGTTCCCTGGATATTCATGCGAACTACCGTATCGCATTTTTAGCTTTATCGGCAAACCCAGGTTTTTGGCGTAGGAAAATTTAGAAGTAATCTAAACGCTTGCGCTTTTACACTGTCGATATGTAACACATGACATGTGTGCCCCTGGCCGGTCTCTCTGTGAAACAATTAACAAAAAACAGCAATCAACTTATAGTTACTTTTATGTCGTTTTAATCCTGATAGATCAACGTTATTTACAAAGTAAAAGACCATGAAAAACCAATCATTACGCAATTTGGCCGGCATAGCCGGTTCTGCTTTGATCAGCCTGGCACTCAGTGTAAGTGCCATCGCCTACCCGTCAGGTTCTCCCGCAGGATATACAGGATCGCCCGGCGACACCCACCACTGTGTCAGCTGTCATGGCGGTTCATCCGCACCGGTTACGGGATGGATCACTTCCAACATCCCTGCCTCGGGCTACACCTCCGGAACCGTTTACACCATTACAGCCACGGTAAGCGGCAGCGGAAAAAAAGGATTTGAAGTTTCTCCCCAAAATGCCGCCGGCACCCAGCTGGGTATCCTGGCAGCAGGCTCCAACAACCACCTGGTGGGGGGTACGAAATATGTCACCCAGAATTCCTCCGGCAGCAGTTCCGCAACGGTGATCTATAATTTTTCATGGACCGCTCCTGCAGCAGGCACCGGCATAGTTACCTTTTACGGAGCGTTTACGGTGGGCAAATCAAATACAAAACTCTCGACACTCGACGTCATCGAAAACACGATCCTTCCGCTAACGGCTACAGCATCAGCGGCACCTGCTGCGATATGCGCGGGACAGAGTTCGCAGCTCAATGTTGTTCCATCGGGCGGGAGCGGAACTTACACCTATAACTGGACCTCCATCCCCGCAGGATTCACATCATCCCTGCCAAACCCGTTGGTTTCACCCAGTGTTTCTACCCAATATGTTGCCCATGTTTCTGACGGTACATCTTTGGTGGATGCGAATGCCAGTGTTACGGTAACCCTGCCTGCAACAGCGATAGCGGGCAATGACACCACATGTCCCTTTATCACTGCGCAGGTTCCCCTGAACGGGTTTGCCACCGGCTATTCTTCGGTGCAGTGGACCACATCGGGCACAGGGACCTTCAGCGCAGCCAGTGCGCTTGCAGGCGATTATTTCCCAAGTGCTGCAGATAAGAACAACGGGGTTGTCACGCTAACCCTTACCACATCTGCACAGTCACCCTGCTCAGTCGCGGCAACCGATTCACGGATTGTCAATTTCGAAGGGCCGGCCGGAATAGAGTCCGCACAGAATTCAAAAATGGACTTTGTCATCTCACCAAATCCCACACCGGGACTTTTTGCGATCAGGGCCAGCGGACTCGATGAGAAAAATGTAATAGTCACTGTTTCTGATATCAGAGGGAAGACTGTCGTTCAGCAAGTTCTGGATGTATCGGGCACACAATCGGTGCAATTCGACCTGTTGGGTTATGCCAGGGGGCTTTACCTGGTAAGCGTTAAAACAACGAGCAGCTCAGTGGTACACAAACTGGTGGTTGAATAATGTTCAAATTGACGCCATAAGAAACAAACAAAAAGCTGCACGAAATGAACGATTTTGACGAAAAAGCAAAGCAATGGGATCAGAATCCCATGCACCTTGAGCGTACCAAAGCTGTTGCACATGCAATGCTGGAAAACATTCCCGTCAGCCCTGACATGAAGGCGCTGGAATTCGGAGCTGGAACAGGGTTATTGAGTTTCTTTCTGAAGGAGAAGTTTGCCGAAATAACGCTGATGGATACCTCCGGAGAAATGCTGAGCATGGCTGAATCAAAGCTCTCTGACGGTGATCGCGGGAAGATAAAAACGCTGTTTTTTGACCTGGAACATGCTGCATACAGCGGTGCGAAGTTCGATATTATTTTTACCCAGATGGTGCTGCATCACATCAAAGACGTAAAAGCCCTGCTCGCGAAGTTTTACAGCATGTTAAATCCCGGAGGGCACATTGCGATTGCCGATCTCAACACAGAAGACGGCTCTTTTCACGATCCCGGCATAGAAGTGCATCATGGATTTGACCCGAACAGGCTGGCCACGCAACTGGAAGAATGCGGGTTCGGCACGCCAGTTCACCATCAGTGTTATGTGATCCGCAAAGAGACTGCTCCGGGTAGTTTTACCGGGTATCCTATTTTTCTGCTGACTGCAAAAAAGTAATCCTTGCTTTTCTGCTGCATTTCTTCGGGGAAAAGGCATATTTTATCGTATTTTTGCAATACCATAAAGTAGAAACAAACAACCATGAAACATACGGTAAATACTTCCTGGAAAGGGAATATGTTGTTCGATGCCAATGTAAGCGGGCATCATGTGATGATGGATGCGGTTTCCGAGGTTGGCGGGGAAGATAAAGGCTCGCGGCCAAAGGAACTTATGCTGGCCGCCCTTGCCGGATGTTCCGGGATGGACGTTGTTTCCATCCTGAAAAAAATGCGGGTTGAAATTACAGGCCTTGACATCCGGGTTGAGGCCGATATGACGGAAGATCACCCGAAACATTATGACAAAATGCACGTCATTTATGAATTCACCGGGCAGGACCTTCAGATGGATCAATTGAAAAAAGCTGTAGAACTTTCCCAGGACCGCTATTGCGGAGTTGCTTTTGTATACAAGAAAGCCATGGAGGTCAGTTACGAGGTTCAAATCAGATAAAAATCTGCGAGAACTAATTGTCATTTTACATTAAATCGTCAACCAAAATTCGGATAAATGGAATATTATTTCACTACAATCCTGGACTGCAGCTTCGAAGAGGCCGAATCTAAAGCACTCATTGCCCTGAAGGAAAAAGGGTTTGGCATGATCACCGAGATCGACATGCGCCAGAAGCTCAATGAGAAGCTTGGGGTTGAGATCCAGCAGTATAAGATCCTCGGAATGTGCAACCCGGGGTTTGCCTACAAAGCCATCCAGACCGAAGAGAAAATCGGGGCCATGCTGCCCTGCAATGTGCTGGTAATTGATAAAGGCAACGGCAAAACCGAAGTTTCCGCGGTAAATCCGATGGCGTCCATGATGGCCATTCAGAATCCTGCTCTGGGCGGACTCGCCACAGAGGTAACCGATATCCTGCAGGGTGTCATCGCAGGACTCAGATAGCGTCGCGCGTCACGCGTCACGCGTCACTAAAATAACTCCATGAATTTTGCCACGATCATCCTCGCAGGTGGCCGGAGTTTGCGCATGGGTGCCAACAAGGCGCTTATGCCTTACAAAGGCAGGCCATTGATTCAATATTCCCTTGATCTGGCGTACTCATTTACCGGTGAAATTCTCATCAGCGCCAATAACCATGACCTCGATCACCTCGGATTCAGGGTTGTCAAAGACCTGCTGCCGGTGAAAGCCCCGCTGGCCGGGATCCATGCAGGATTAAAAGCCAGTCCGACTGACTGGAACCTGGTGCTCACCTGCGATATGCCGAATGTTACGATAGGATTGATCGACCGGCTGATTGCTGCATTGAATGAAAACCTGAGGATCGTTTTGCCTCATCACGACGGCTTTGTTGAACCGTTGTGCGGATTCTATCACAGGAATCTGATTCACCTGGTA
The DNA here is from genome assembly GCA_038212325.1 of Bacteroidales bacterium. Taxonomy (GTDB): domain Bacteria; phylum Bacteroidota; class Bacteroidia; order Bacteroidales; family FEN-979; genus CAIVAT01. The sequence goes on along the minus strand of JBBQUQ010000035.1, from coordinate 25,954 downwards.
GAAACTAATATTGCCTCCGGAAATCTCAGCCTGCATGACCTGCCGGGGGCCGCACCCCACCTTTTTGTTGTCATGGATGATGTGCCGCCCGAAGAGAGGGCTCTGCTGTTCAGGAATGTAAATGAACGAAAAGATCTGCTGGATTAATATCCGCCCGGATCAGCATCCTCCGGAAGCTTTCTTCTTTTTCTTAACGGGAACAACACCTGGCTTTGGTGCGGTATTGGAGGATCCGGCAGCAGGTGCAATCAATGAGGCATCCCCTCCGCCCAATGCCATTGACGCTGCTTTCCGGAAATCGTACCGTGCAATTTCATCGTTGGAGATAACGCTCCCGGGCTTCAGGGGGTTCAGGATTGTCTCCATCCAGTAATTTAATCCGCCCTGCAGCACATAATTGTTCTGGTAGCCGAGCTGGCGGGTGAGCAGCCATGCTTCATTGGCCTCGGTTGAACCGTTGGAATAAAAAATATTCATCCTGGATCCCTGGTTGAGGAGGTCGAAATTATTCTCTGAAAGGATATCCTGCAAAGGAATGTTGATGGCCCCCGGAAGGCTGAACATGTCAAATTCACGGGGATTTCGAACATCGATCATCTGGATGGAGGGGTCTTTCTGAACAATTTTATCTGCCACCTCATCCGGACTGATAAATTGCGTACCCGTGCCGATTTCAGCGAGCAGCTGTTCGGCTGTCAGTTTATAGGGCCGTGTGGTATTTTGCGGCACAAGGGCGATGATCAATGCCAGGATTAGCAGGACCAGGGTGAGATAGTGCAATGGCTTCATGATTCTTGATTTAATCTTGTGTTAATACTCTTCCCTCGGAAATTTCTTCTCCACCCATTCCGACGCATAGAACATGCCAAGCGCAACGACTACGAGGATAAACGCAAAGATGCCGTCGCTCAGGTTCAGCATGGTTGAGATTTTCGGAGATCCCATGGCCCCCGATTTGTATAAGGCTTCAAACATCGGGTAGCCAAAGGCAAAGAAATACACCCCGATGAATAATCCCAGGATGAAAATCATGGCATCGATTTTTCCGATGGCAGCACCGCAAAAACTGGTCCCGGGGCAAAAGCCCCCCATGATGAATCCGGCACCCATGATGAGACCGCCCACAATGGCAGAGGTGAGGAAGGTTGGATTTACGTACACCAGGTTGAGATCGACCCACCCGAAGAGGCTGAAAAACAAAAGCCCGAGCATGGCGGTCACCCCTCCGGTGAAAAACACTTTGAGTACAACCATGTCGTAACCGTAAAAAAGCCCGGCCAACTTCCGGCTGGATGAAAACCCGCTTTGTTCAAGCACAAAACCAAACCCGATGCCAATTACAAAGGCCAGGAAAAAGTTGGTGTTTGAAGAGATGATATCGTTTACTGCTAATGGACCCATGTTGATTTATGATTAGACGATTTTCGAATTACAATTTGTAGTAATAGCTCTTTCTCCCCTCTCTTTTAGGAGAGGGGCCGGGGGTGAGGTATCATATCCAGTTTTTCCTGAAAAACCAGGCCAGCGCATAAGCTCCGCCAAAAATCGCCATCATGGTGATGATCCCTCCAAAGGAGAGGACTGCTATCCCGCTTAGCGCCGAACCGCTGGTACAGCCTCTTCCGAGCTGAGACCCTATGCCGAATAGAATACCGCCGGCCAGAGCAAAGATCAGCCGCCTTCGGGAGGTTATCTTCGGACTGTGTTCAATCTTGAATTTCAACCTGCCGGCAAGGGCGCCCGAGGCAAATCCGCCGACAATCACGCCCAGCATCTGGAATACCAGCCAGTTCTTCAGGGGTGATCCGGAATGTTCCTCATGGTACTCTTTGAAGTATTTTGTCCTTTCGGTATATTTTGGGGCAACCGTTTGCGTAGTGGCCACCACCACACTTTTAATGGCCCCGCTGGCTCCAAGTCCGCGCCCGGAGATAACATTCGCAGACAGCAATACCAAACCAAGCAAAACCCCGCCAAGGTATGGATTCATATACCTGGCTTTTTTTGTTTGTCTCATTGTTTCCATGAAAATCTATATTGAATTCGTAATTGGTATTTATTAAATCGTCATTAGTAAAGGTATCTGCTTGCCTGCCCAGCATACACAATGATAAACCTCAGAAACAGTCCGCCTGATAGTACAAGAGCCGAGGTGATAACAATCGGAATCTTATATCCCAGCAGCTCAAGCACCTCGAGAAATGCAGGAATTACCAGCCCGATAATGACCACGAAAATCCAGAAAACCTCTGTATACGGCCCTCCGAGGAACATGTTTGCCGCATCGATCTGAACCTGGGTGCTTGCCTGGAATCCCATGAACATGTGAACGATCAGGAACAATTCGATCCCGATCATGATCAGGTCGATACGGCTGAAGATATTTCTTTCAAGATGGCTTTTAGCCATGAGCATGATCACTGCGGCACCGGTTGAAAGGCTGGAGGCAAAAAACAACGGTCCAAGGATACTCGTATTCCAGAGCGGCCTGGCGTTAAAGGCCGAAAGCAGGATGCCGGTATAAACGCCCAGGATCACCGCTGAAATCAGCATGATCCATGCGATGATGAAGCGGTGTTTGACAAAATAGGCCTCCCATTGATCGAGGATGGCGTATTTCCATCTCCATCCGGGGAATAGCTCTTTTAACCAGGTTGCCGACCAGATAACTGATAAAGGTGTGATGATCAGTAACGTCCAGGCGCCCCACGACATGGGCGATTCGATGCGGATGGTCAGGTAGAGTTGCCAGAAAAAGGCTTTGTGGTTCAGGTCAAGGAACAAGGCGCCCAAGCCGAGAACGAGCAGAAATGGTGTGAGCATGGGTGCCCATTTGATCGCTGCCGGGTATTTTTTCTCACGGCCCATGATGTAATAGAGCGATGCGAAAAACAGGATGCCCGCGGCAACACCGCCTAAAAAGAGATACAACGGGATTTGCCAGTGCCAGATGTTCAGGGTCGGATCCACCATGGGATTCATGCGGCCGCTGATGATTAGCTCTTCTCTCATGGCGTTCAGATTAAAAAGTAAAGGTTAGGATCAGTGCCGGCTTCAGGAATCAACCTCTTAAACTTCCGTTTTTTAAGTACCTGCGAGATCTCACTCCTGGGATCGTCGGTATCGCCAAAGTATAGGCATTTGGTGGGGCAAACAGCTACGCAGGCAGGGGGAAGCCCCTCTTTAACACGGTGTACGCAGAAGGTGCACTTGTCGACGTATCCTTTTGGATGCGTGTACCTTGCATCATAAGGACAGGAGGCGATGCAGGCCCCGCAGCCGATGCATTTGTGGGCTGTGACCAATACCGTTCCGCCATAATCGTAGTGGCTGGCACCGGTCGGGCAACACCGTACACAGGGCGAATTGGTGCAATGATTGCACCTTTCTGAGCGAATCTCCATTTCAAGTTGCGGGTAGGTTCCGTCGTTTACCTCCACAATCCAGTCGCGGCAGTAGCCGATGGGAACAGCGTTTTCTGTCTGACAGGCAACGACACAATCGCTGCAGCCGACACATTTTTTGGTATCAATGACCATCGCGAACCTCATGCGTTCACCTCCTTCCCTGGATTTTCAGTTATAAAAGTGACGAAATTGCCTCTCATCCCGGTTCCGCCCATCACCGGATCAAGTAAAACTTTTGTGATCAGGGCAGAATCGCTGACTCCTCTTCCAAAGGCTCGTGTAAGTTGTGAGTTTGTATGTCCGAATCCATGAACGATGTAAACCGAATCCCAGCGAATCCGCTCGGTAATCCTTACTTTTGCAGGAAAATTGGTTGTTGAGCCATCCTGGTTCTTCAGCCATACCTCCTGGCCATCTTTCAACTGCCAGTTGGCGGCAACCTTCGGATTGACCCATACGGCATTTTCGGGCATGATGGCCGCCAGGTTGGGGTTGTTCGAGGTGCGGCTGAAGGTGTGGGACTGGGTTCTTCCATATATCAACCGGTAAAATCCTTCAGGCGGCTCTTCGTGTGGGGTATACCTGGGCATCGGATCAAACCCGGCCTGCTCCAGCTGGCTTGAATAGAGCTCGATCTTTCCCGAGGGCGTGTCAAATGCCGGAGGATTATTTTCCGAAAAATAGAGTTCCCCTGAAGTGCGTTCATATTTTTTAACCCCGATTTTTTTCATTTCATTCAGGGAGGAGCCCATTCGCTTCAACTTGTAATCCAGGAATTCTTCAAAATTTTTCCAGTCAAAGTATTTTCCGAGCCCCATTTTGCCCGCCAGCTCCTTCGCGATCCACCAGTCGGGTTTTGTATCATATTTTGGCTCTGCTGCCGGCATGCGCAGGGCGATCACAGGTTCGCGGTTGTGGTCGTTCCTGAGCACATCATAGCGTTCCAGGTACGTGCATTCGGGCAGGACTATATCGGCCCAGCCTGTTATTTCCATCGGCATGGTGTCAATGACAACAAGCAGTTCAAGTTGCTGAATAGCTTCAAGTGTTTTACGAGTGTCGGGCATTGTCATGTTCAGGTTGCTGCCATTGACAATCCAGCCGCGGTATTGAAAGTCTTTCAGATTTCCCGGAATCGATCCGTCCACAATGGCATTTGCCAGTGGTAGTTCAGCAAAGGGATATTGATCGCCGAGAATATCGCGCCACGATTTGTTGACCGGTGGAAATGGCGGGTGCGGATATTCCGGGATTTCCTTTAGCTCCGGAAGATAAAATCCACCGCGCCGGCCCCATGAGCCGAGCAGGGCGTTGAGGATCGCAATGGCACGCGAACGCTGGGTGTCGTCGCCATACCAGGTTACATGCCGGCCCGGGTGAATGATCACTGCAGGTGAAGCATTGGCCATCTCTTTTGCCGTATCCCTGATCAGCTTCGGATCGAGTGTGGTAATGCCGTAGGCCCATTCAGGGGTAAAAGGCTGAATATACTCTTTCAGCTTGTCAAAACCGGTCGTGTATTTTTCTACATAATCCACGTCGTACCAGCCATTGGTGATGATTACATGCGTCCAGGCCAGCAACAGGGCAAGGTCGGTTGAAGGTTTAATGGGAAGCCAGAACTTCGACTTGCTGGCAACTGTGGAGAACCGCGGATCGACGGTGATGATCGCAGCACCCCGGTCGATGGCATCGGCCATCTCCTGAACCTGTGTATTATGCATGTTCTCACCAAGATGGCTGCCAATCAGCACTAGGCAGCGCGTATCGCGGATGTCGGTTGGCTCAGGTGATTCGAGCCCGGCGCCGAAGGTAAGTCCGAAAGCAACTTCGCGCGGGCCTTTGCACTGGGCATAGGAAGGACCCGCGATGGAGTCGGAGCCGTAGGCCTTCATCAAGGTGGTGAGTAGTTTTCCGCCTGAGCCGTGGGTAATGAGGGCAACGGTTTCGGGACCGTATTTTTTCCCGATGAAATCGAGTTTCTTTGCGATAAAATCGAGCGCCTCGTCCCAGCTGGCGCGTTTAAACTCCTGCTTGCCTTTGGCACCGGTTCGGATGAGCGGCGTTTTCAGGCGGTCCTGATCGTAATACATCCCCACGCCGCCGGTACCGCGTGGACACAGGCGACCATTGCAGTGCGGGTCATTTTCGTTGCCGATGATCTTCCAGATTTCACCCTGTTCGTTTTTATATACCCAGCCGGCACATTTCCAGAAGCATATTTCGCAATAGGTCGGGGTTCGGATATACCGCGACTCACCAGGATGTACTTTACCCGTAAGCCGGTCAAAAAGGGAGGGCTCTTTGTCACCTCCGAACCCGATGGTGCCAAGCATGGCCCCCCCGGCACTGAGCGATGAGATCCTGATAAAATTTCGTCGGTTCATTCAGATTGTTTGGTCAAATACACAAATCTAATTTTGTCGATGTGACAAATGTGCATAAAAATTAATTACTAATTTTGTAAAATTATCAAGCGTATTTTTCGATGATTAAGAAAAAAATGGTGGTTGCCGGTCGGCTCTGGATCGAAATCGACGGGATGAATTTCCTGGGATCAGGCAGAATTGAACTTCTTGAAAAGATAGAAACGCTTGGTTCCCTTAGAAAGGCAGCGATGTCGATGGGACTGTCGTATCGGAAAGCCTACTATGCAATCCGTTCCCTGAATGATTTAGCACCCGCCCCGTTGGTGGAATTGAGACAAGGGGGAAAGGGTGGCGGATGTGCAAAGTTGACAGAAGAAGGTCGAAAATACGTGGTCAAGTACCAGCAAATCTCTCATGATTTTGTGATATTTCTCACAAAACAATCTGCTGCTTTTTAAAAGTATTTTTTTTTAATTTAGCAACGTTATTCCCAAAAATGAATAACGCATATCAAATGGATTTTTCACCTCTGTTTATATTTTCCCTGCTTGTTGTTGCCATCATGTATTCGCTGGTTGGGCATGGCGGTGCCAGCGGTTACCTGGCGGTAATGTCGATTTTTGCGGTGAGTACAGTCTTTTTCAGAAGTTCAGCCCTGATCCTGAATCTCTTTGTTGCCGGGATCGCGTTTATTAATTTTCGCAGCAGTTATAAAATCAGGTGGCGCCTTTTTCTGCCATTCCTTTTGCCGTCAATCCCAATGGCTTTTATCGGAGCCCTGGTCCATATAGATCCTGCAACCTATAAACTTGTATTGGGAATCATGTTGTTCCTGGCATTGCTGCGGCTATTGTACAGGCCATCCATGGAGTATAATGTAAAACCACCTCCGGGAATTCTGTTATCCGTGGTCATCGGATCTATTCTCGGATTGCTTTCCGGCATGATCGGGATCGGGGGAGGAATCATCCTCAGCCCGGTTTTCATCCTGATGCGATGGTCGCATGTGAAAGAGACCGGCGTATATTCGTCCCTGTTTATTTTATGCAACTCAATTGCCGGACTGGTCGGACTTGGTTACAGCGGCATCAATTTACCGCCGCATTTTATTTACTGGGTTATTGTTGTCATCAGCGGCGGGCTTATTGGGTCAACTGCAGCCTTGAAATTCCTGCCAGTCAGGTATTTTAAAATTTCCTTGGCGTTGGTATTGATGTTTGCATGTTTTAAACTGATCATTCCCTGAAATTTGTTGAATTAATGATCCGAAAACCATTACCACAATTTGTAATCATTTCAGGTTCTGGCCAAAAGGTCGGTAAAACCTTCATGGCCACCGCCCTGATCCGGTCGTTTTCAAGTAAATTTCCGCTTCTTGCGCTGAAAATATCGCCGCATGTTCATGATTCATTGGGGGATGCCACACTTCGGTCAGCATCCGGGGGGATCCGGATTTTCCAGGACAGGTCGGCGCATCGTAAAAACAGCGGGCAATTTCTTGAAGCAGGTGCATTGCAATCGTTTTTTATGGAAACTGATGATGTGCACCTGGCGGATGCCTTTGACATCTTCATGGATGAATGCAACCCGCTGAACCTGCCTGTTATCTGTGAATCGGGGGCATTGAGCAGCCTGGTCAAACCGGGCATATCGATCTTCATCACCGACTCAACTACGGATCTTCAGGGGCGTAAATTGACCACCATGCAACAGGCTGACCTGATATTGCCCGCGAAAGCATTTTCTCCCCGCGAGTTGATCTGTAGGATCGGCTTCTCGGAAAACTGTTGGGTTCTTGGCCGGCAGGCAACTGAAATCCACGCCAGCCAGCTGGACATTGTGTAATTAATAATTAATTTAACCCAGCATCAATCTGGAAGTTCACACCAGCCTCTCCTTCAGTGCCTTCGCCACCACCTGCGCCCTCGAATGAACCTGCAGTTTTTGCGGCCTTATATCAGAATGTTACGATAACCGTCAGAGACAGGCTGATTAACAGGATCAATGAGATACTGGCGCATGCGGGATGAGAAAATATCGGCGGTGGCGAAATTGGTAACGACGAATAAAAAACCTTCGCTAAGGCTTATCAATTAAGCGAAAGCGAAGGTTGGTTGCGGAGAGACTGGGATTCGAACCCAGGGTACACTTTTGGCGTACACACACTTTCCAGGCGTGCTCCTTCGACCACTCGGACACCTCTCCAGGATGAAATAGTGAAATGGTGAGATGGCAAAATAGCAAAATATTGCTAATTAAGCGTTCAACACAATTTCAGGGTGCAAAGGTATTAAAAATATTGACTTCTCAAACAGTCATTTCGCCCCGGAGGGAAGTTTGAAGCAGTTGTTTCACGCTTTCGGTTGAATAGCCGCATCCGAGGAGGTACATCAGCTTGGTCACCGCTGATTCGGTGGTGATGTCATACCCGCCGATTACGCCAATTTTGCTAAGTCCCGCGCTGGTTTCGTATTTGCCCATGTCAACCGCTCCTCCTTTGCACTGGGTCACATTGAACACCACGAGGCCACAGGAAACTGCACCCTGAAGCTGATCGAGGAACCATTGAACGGTGGGTGCATTGCCGGCACCGAATGTCTCGAGGATCACAGCTTTTAACCCTTTGGTATTCAGGATTGCCTCCACCGCATTGGGCGAAATTCCCGGGAACAGCTTCAGGATGGCGATGTTCTCATCAAGTTCCTTGAATACCTGCAACTTCTTGAAGTTGGGCTTCATGATGTTGTTGTGATGGTATTTAACGTTGACGCCGATCTCTCCCAGCAGCGGGTAGTTCCCGGATACGAACGCCTTGAAATTCTCCGCGTTGAGTTTTGAGGTGCGGTTGGCCCGGTATAGTTTGTTCTCGAAACAAATGGCTACTTCGGGCACGACTGGTGTGTCGAAATCTTTGGCAGTGGCCACTTCGATCGAGTTGATGAAGTTCTCACGGCCGTCGGTGCGCACCATTCCAATGGGCAGTTGCGACCCGGTGAAAATAACCGGCTTATTCAGGTTTTCAAGCATGAAACTCAGCGCCGAAGCGGTATATGCCATCGTGTCGGAGCCGTGCAGCACGACAAACCCGTCGTAATCCTCATATTTTTCTTCGATCACGCTGGCCAGGTCAATCCAGAAGGCCGGGTTCATGTTCGATGAATCGAGCAGCGGTTCGAAGGTGTAAAAATCAATTGTGCAATTGAAATTTTCAAGGACCGGGAGATATTTGTACAGGATATCAAACGTCAATGGCCTCAGGGTCATTGTTTTCGGATCCTGCACCATGCCGATGGTGCCGCCGGTGTAAATTACAAGAATGCTGGTTTGTCCGATCATAACATTCAAATAAAGTTCAAAATGCAAAATGCAAAATGCAAAACTGTCTGCGCTTATCCGGGGTCAAACAACCTATGTGTATTCACTGTAGTTACCTCCGCAACGGCTTCCAAAGATACATGTTTAATCTCCGCTATTTTTTGCGCAATGACAGGGATGTAAGAGGGCTCATTCCGCTGGCCACGGTGAGGGACTGGCGGGAGCCATGGGGCATCGGTTTCGAGCAGCAAATGTTCCAGCGGAGTATGTTCAACCACGGCCTGCAGGCCGGAATTTTTGTAGGTCACCACACCGCCGATTCCAAGCATGAATCCAAGCGTAATGGCATGTTCCGCCTGTTTTACGTTGCCACTGAAACAATGAAACACGCCCCGCAGTGCGGGTTCCTTTCGCTGTTCAATAATTCCGAGTGCGATATCCATTGAGTTCCGTGTATGGATCACGACCGGCAGGTCATGCCTGATGGCAAGATCAAGCTGAAAACTGAATGCTGACCGCTGCTCCGCCTCATGTGTTTTATCCCAGTACAGGTCAATGCCGATTTCGCCGATGGCGAAGAATTTAAAGCCCGGATTTGCCAGGTAGCCGGAAACAATTTCAAGCTCATCCCGGTAGTTTTCCTTTACGGATGTTGGGTGCAGACCCATCATCGGAAAACATAAATCCGGATATTTCTGCACAACGCCCAACATTTTTTCATGGTACTCCGAATCGATTGCCGGCAGAAACAAGTGCGACAGGTTGTTCTCAATCGCTCTCCGGATCATGGCTTCGAGGTCATGATCAAACTCCCTGGCATAGATATGGGTATGTGAATCAGTGAAAAACATTAAGTTGTGTTATAATTTTACTATTTATGTGAATCAAGGGTCAAAAAAGGTATTTATCGAAAAGTGTTTGTTGCTATTGTTTTAATTTATGGGGCTAAAGCCCCGATTTGCAATAACTGCCACTGAGAACAGTCAGCTAAAAGCTGACTGCAATAGATGGCGCGTATTTTCGCTGAATGATCAATCCGAGTCGCGCATCCATTTATTGCAGTGTATGATTGGGCTTATAACGACTGGCTTTAGCCACATAACATCAGGTTTTTTCTATAAGTTCTGTTTTCAACCCTTGATTCACATTATTTACGATTCACTATTCATTTGTCACGCGTCACGCGTCACGTGTCACGATTCATTTGTTATGTGTCACGCGTCACGATTCACGCGGCGCACCTAAAAAATCCACGATAGGATCAATCTCTATCTTCTTCATGCATTTAAAGTGTTTTTTCGGGCACTCCCTGAACCCAAGTTTGCTGCACGGCCGGCAGGAAAGGCCATGTACCTCGGCGATCAGGGAACCGGATTTGAGTTTCTCCGGCAGGTACGGGTACATTCCAAATGCGGGAATGGTATTGCCCCACACCGATGCTACCGGCTTGTTGAATGCCGCTGCCACGTGCATCAGTCCGGTGTCGTTTGTAAGCACAGCAGTGGCCTGGCGTATCAGCGAGGCAGATTGATTGATGTTGTAAAGGCCGCACGAATTGAAAACAAGCGCCCTGTTGCAGTTTGCGATCAGTTCACCGCGGACAAAGTCCTCCTTGCCTCCAAGTAAAATGATCGGACGGGAAAGGCTTATACATACCTCCACGACTTTTTCTGCCGGAAATAGCTTGGTATGGTGTTTCCCCCCGATCACGATTCCGATATAACCGGCCTGGTGGGTTGCTGGGAGGGTCGAAACGTCAACCTCATCCACGGCAGGGATGAAAAAGTCAAGCCCCTGGCCGTCGTTCTTAACTCCCAGTGGATCAACTGCCTTGAAATACCTTTCTACAATGTGGATATCGGGCAGCACCTTCATTTTCAGGTGAACAGCAATCCATTTTTGAACGTTTAATTTCGGATAAGAGGCCGATCTGATACCAAGCTGCCTTTTTACGAATGCAGAACGGTAATTCTTATGCAAATCGACGATGAAATCAAATCGCTCGGATTTCAGCCGGGGAATCAGTTCTTTAAAATTATGATCATACGACCATGTTTTATCGATGTACGGATTAGAACTGAGGAGCGGCTCATTTTGTGTTTTGGTAAGATAATGAAGCTCGGTGCCCGCCATTTGCTCCTTCAGGCACCGCACCACCGCACTCGTAAGCACAATATCCCCGATCGAACTAAACCTGATAATCAGTATCTTCCTGATTTTCACCATTTCACCATTTCACCATTTATCTAATGAACGGATTATTCTCCTTCTCATAGCCGATGGTTGTTTCCGGCCCGTGCCCGGGATAAGCAATCGTCTCGTCCGGCAATGTAAAGAGCCTGGTCTTAATGCTGGTCATCAGCTGGTTAAAATCGCCGGAGGGCAGATCGGTACGACCGATGGTGTCTTTGAACAGGACATCGCCGGTGATGACAAATTGCTGTTTTTCATTGTAAAAGCAAACACTTCCCTCTGCATGCCCGGGTGTGTAAAGCACCTCGAGGGAGGAATCTCCCCAGCAGATTGTTTCTTTGTCCTCCAGGAAACGCACCGGCTCCGGTACCTGGGTAATGACATAGCCGAAGGAGGAGCCGATCTCCTTCAGGGTATGGAAGAACGGCAATGAGTTTTCGTGGTACTCGGGACGGATTGCATAAACCTGCGCAATAAAATTATTCCCCAGCACATGGTCGATATGACAATGGGTGTTCAGGTTTCGAACCAGGTGAAGGTTGTTGTCTGCAATGAATTTTCGGAGTTCTTCCTGTTCTTTCAGTTCGTAGCAGGCAGCATCGATCAGCACGCAATCGCCGGTTTCATCAAACAGGATATACGTATTTACCATGAAGGTATTGAAGACAAATTTTTTGATTTTTATCATCGGGTTGTAAGGTTAAACAAGAGCGGCAAAGGTATGAAAATGCAGCCATATGAACGGCCTATTGAAAATAATCGTACCTTAGCACCTCCATTTGAATCCCCTTGTAATACCTGATATGACGAAGGATGCATGCGTGAACCGAGGTTTGAAAATCTGGACGACAGCATGGATCATCCTTAGCTTTTTATGGTTGTTTTCGTCCTCCGGCTATGCTCAGTTTTACAATGGCTCACAAATGAAATTCGGCAAGAACCGGGTTCAGTACGGCACTTTTCTTTGGCAATGCTACAGGTTTGAAAAATTTGACACCTATTATTACCTCAACGGCAAGGAACTTGCCCAATATACTGCTGAGTATGCCGACAAACATATCAAGGATATTGAACTTTCCCTTCAGTCGAACCTTGAAGACAAGGTTCAGTTTATCATTTTCAACACGCTGTCAGATCTGAAGCAGAGCAATATCGGGCTGTTTGGCGACTGGGATTACTACAATACGGGGGGGGTGACGCGCATCGTTGGCGGCAGGGTGCTCCTTTTCTTTGACGGGAATTATGAACATTTCGACCAGCAGATCAGGGCAGGCATCGCCCAGGTTATCCTGAATAACATGATCTATGGCACGGGGATAGGTTCACAAATCAAGAACAACGCCCTGTTCAATATGCCCGAATGGTACCTGAACGGACTTATTTCATTCATCGCCCACAAGTGGGATGCTGAAATCGAAAATCATGTCAGGGATGCCATCATGAGCAGGAAGTATGAAAAGTTCAATGGCCTCAGCGGCGAAGAGGCAACCTATGCCGGCCATTCGCTTTGGAATTATGTCGCCATGAAATACGGGGTCTCCTCCATCCCGAACATTGTTTACATGGCGCGTCTCAGCAGGAATGTTGAGAAGGGGTTTCAGTATGTTGTCGGAACCGGTTTTCAAGCGATCATCCAGGAATGGTTGGCATTTTACAAGGAAATATATACCAAGCAGGAAGCCGGCTGTGCCGCCCCCGCAGGTAACCTGGTTAACAAGAGGAACAAGCCTGACCGGGTTTACCACTCCCTTAAAATCGGCCCTGACGGCACCATGCTGGCCTATGCAACACATACCCTTGGCATTTTTAAGGTTTTTATGCAAAATACGGAAACGGGTAAAAAAAAGCGCATCTACCGCGGAGGGTTCCGTTTGGCCGACCGCCCCGACTATTCGTTCCCGCTGATAGCCTGGCATCCCAGCGGCAGTGTTCTTGCCTTCCTGGTTGAGCGTAAAGGGGAGATATGGCTCTATTATTATAATCTTGACGATAAAAAGCGCGAGCACCAGCTTATGGTGAACTTTCAGAAGATTTTGGATATGTCGTATTCTGACGACGGATCCTTGCTGGTTTTTTCAGCCGTGCAAAAAGGGCAGTCAGATATTTTCGTATATAATATCGCCTCCGGTTCGCATGAACAGATCACCAGAGATAAATATGATGACCTGAATCCAAGGTTCATCAATCATTCAGATAAAATTATCTTCTCATCCAACCGGGTCAGTGACACAATCCGGTTTGACGAACAGGTAAAAATTAAAAATCTTCGTTACTCAAACGACCTGTTCATCTGCAATTATTCCGGCAGGCGAAATATGCTCCAGCGTCTTACAAATACACCGGATGCACATGAAACACAGCCTCAGGCTTATGGCGAAAACTATTTCTGTTTCCTGAGCGACCAGAACGGGATCGTGAACCGATACCTTGCGAGGTACGACAGCACCATTTCTTATATCGACACCACGGCGCATTACCGCTATTTCACAACGACCTTCCCTGTGACGAACTATTTTACCAATATACTTGAACAGGATGTTTCACAAAAAGGGGCGAAAATAGGTGAAATCATATATCGTAACCGGAATTTCAGGATGTTTACCTCCGACCTGATCCTTCCGAAATATGTGCAGAAGGTGGAATTGCAGCCGACCTATTTCAGGGAGTCGGGCACAAAACCTGCTCCTGAGGAGGGAGGAACTGCAAATGTCGGCAATGCCCCCCGCACTGCCGACCCCTTCAATGTTCAGCCGAAAAAGCACTTCAGCGTTGTCAGGCAAAGTCAAACCATGAGCCGGATGGTGACCGGGTCCGACACGACCCGGTTCGGGCAGGGCCAATCAGGAAATAGCTACAAAGCAGGGCCGGATTCGGTAAACCGTTATGCGGCCTTTTACCAGGAATTGCTGCAAAAGGACCCCCGCAAGGCCGGAACCGGCAAGGATACCGCCAACAAGTATTTGAATGCGAAACAGTTGAATTACAATGTAGAGTATTATATTGACCAGATGGTCACACAAATCGACTTCACCTATCTGAATTATGCGTATCAGCCGTTCACCGGAAGCAGCGGGCCCGTATTTGTCAATCCCGGACTGAATGCGCTCCTGATGGCAGGAATCACCGACCTGATGGAGGACTACCGAATCAGCGGAGGGGTGCGCCTGAATGTCAGCCTGATCAACAACGAGTATCTGTTCAGCTTTGGAAATTACCGTAAACGCCTCGATTACCAGATCGTGTTTCACCGAAAATCGGTTGAGGAGGCGGGATACTATTCCATTGTCAGGCACCGGATCAATGAATTGTATTATGTGGCTACCTACCCTTTTTCACCCGTTCTGAACATCAAAGGGACCGCATCGATACGATATGACAGGGCCATATTTTTGGCCACGGATCCAATAAACCTGCAAGTGCCGGATGTTCACGATGTATGGGGCAGCATCAAAGGGGAGCTCACGTATGACAATACACGGGATCTGGGGTTGAATCTTTACCTTGGAACCAGGTACAAGGTATTCGGCGAATACTACCAATTGGCTAACAGCGGGGGCAACAACGTGGTTGTTCTTGGAATGGATGTGCGCAATTACCAGCGGCTGCACCGCACATTGATCTGGGCAAACCGGTTTGCGGCAAGCACCTCTTTTGGCACCAGTAAACTCCTCTATTATATGGGAGGTGTAGACAACTGGCTGTTTCCTACGTACCACATCGATACGCCGGTTGCTAATGACCAGGACTATGTTTTCCAGACCTTGGCGACCAACATGCGCGGTTTTCCACAGAATATCAGGAATGGGAACAACTTTTTCGTCTATAATACAGAGCTACGGTGGCCATTGTTCCGCTATCTGTTTATCCGTCCGATCAGGTCCGATTTCATCAATAATTTCCAGGTTGTGGCTTTTGGGGATATAGGTACTGCATGGACAGGAACCTCCCCCTGGTCGGCAGATAATCAACTGTATACCAGGTACTATAACAACAAACCTCTTTACGTCAAGGTAGAAATGCAAAAAGATCCGATCGTTGAAGGCTTTGGCTTTGGCTTACGTACCCGCCTGTTTGGCTATTTCCTGCGTGGCGACCTTGCCTGGGGCGTTGAAGACGGCCGCATTCTTCCGCCCATATTTTATTTTTCACTCAGTCTCGATTTTTAACAATGGCCCAACCCGATCAGCGAATTATTGATTTTATCGGTGAACATCATATTATGACCCTTGCCGTTGCAAAGGAAAATCAGCCCTGGTGCGCAACCTGCTATTACGCATGGCTGAAAGAACAGAACAGGTTCATTTTTACATCAGATCTTCAAACACGACATATTTGTGATGCCGTGGAGGGGAACAATTACCGTGTGGCCGGGGCAATCGCGCTTGAAACTAAAATGGTGGGGAAAATCAGGGGAATACAGTTTACAGGTGAGTTAAAACCGCTGGAGGGAAACGACCAGGTAACAGCCAGAGCCCGGTATCTTAAGCGATTCCCGATCGCCCGGATGGTGCCCGGGTTGCATCTCTGGGCATTGGAACCTGATTATATTAAAATGACCGATAATCGACTTGGTTTTGGCAAAAAACTTACCTGGACGGCTTGCCGATGACCTGAAAAGCAGTTAAATTGAGCCTTTGCTGAATTATCAAAGTATATGTTTATTTGATTCAGGGGGTTACAATTTTTTCGCCCCGATGTGTTAATAACTATATTGACCGCGAACAGTTGTTCGTCGTATCTTGCCTCATCAAATTACCTCCCTACTTTTTATTGGAATGTTCGTAAGAACAAATAGTTAAAAAATCAGAACATAACAGCTAATCCTGTTCATGCATGGAAAAAAACACTTTGGCAGACACGGGGAAGGATCTTAAATCAGACTATTATCAAGATGTTCTGGCAAAAAGGATCCGTCCGAAAATTACGATTGAAGCATTGGAAATGAAAGAAAAACAAACAGAAGAAAGTTCGCGGCAAAGCTATTCTTTTGCAGATGTGATTGAGAAATCCACCGTCTATTTCAGGGGCGACGGCCTTGCTGCAAATGTGTGGGCAAACAAATATGCCCTGAAAGATTCGGAAGGGCATTTGTTTGAACTGACCCCCGACGACATGCACCGCCGCATTGCCCGCGAAATTGCACGGATCGAAAAAAAATACCCAAACCCCATGAGTGAAGATGAACTCTTTGAACTCATGCGGAATTTTAAATATATCGTTCCCCAGGGAAGCCCCATGGCCGGAATTGGCAATGATTTCCAGATCGGCTCGCTGTCAAACTGCTTCGTGATTGGCAACGAAGGTGCATCCGACTCTTACGGCGCCATCATGAAAACGGATGAAGAGCAGGTTCAACTCATGAAACGCAGGGGAGGAGTGGGCCACGACCTGTCGCACATCCGTCCGAAATACAGCGAGGTGAAAAACAGTGCCCTTACCTCAACCGGGATCGTTCCGTTCATGGAACGATATTCAAATTCAACCCGAGAAGTGGCCCAGGAAGGCCGACGGGGAGCACTTATGCTCAGCATCTCTGTCGTGCACCCTGATTCCGAGCATTTTATTGATGCAAAACTTGAGGCAGGCAAGGTGACCGGAGCGAATATTTCTGTTAAGATCACCGATGAATTCATGCAGGCCGTGGTGAACAACACTGAATTTACCCAACGTTTCCCGGTTGATTCTGTCAAACCGTCAGTGAAAAGGACTATTATGGCCCGGGAACTGTGGGGTAAAATCGTGCACAATGCATGGAAATCGGCCGAACCCGGAATCCTGTTCTGGGATACCATCATCCGCGAATCCATACCCGACTCTTATGCCGACCTTGGCTTCCGTACGGTTTCCACCAACCCCTGCGGCGAAATTCCGCTCTGTACCTATGACAGTTGCAGGTTGTTGGCAATAAACCTCTACAATTATGTGGATAAGCCATTTACCGCCGAAGCAAGTTTCGACTCCGGGCTCTTTATATCACATGTGCATAAAGCACAGCGAATTATGGATGATATCATCGACCTGGAACTCGAAAAGATCGACCGCATCCTTGCAAAAATAGAAAAAGACCCGGAAGGAGAAGATATCAAAACCAGGGAGAGGAACATGTGGCTGAATATCAAGAAAAAGGCCATCCAGGGTCGCCGTACCGGTTTTGGCATTACTGCTGAAGGCGACATGCTTGCTGCACTCGGAACCCGTTATGGTTCGGATGATGCGACAGATTTTTCAGTAGAGGTGCACAAAATCCTTGCAATTGAAGCATACCGTTCATCGGTTACCATGGCCAAAGAGCGAGGCCCCTTCCCGATTTATGACTCAGAACGTGAGAAAAACAACCCTTTCATCCAGCGATTGAAGGCTGCAGCGCCTGATGTGTATGCCGACATGGCCGAATTCGGACGGCGCAATGTGGCCATGCTCACCATCGCACCGACTGGTTCGGTGAGCATTCTCACGCAAACCACTTCAGGACTCGAACCTGTGTTTGCGGTTAACTACAAGCGTCGCCGCAAGGTGAATCCCAATGATAAAAATGTTAAGATCACCTTTAAAGATGAGGTTGGCGACACCTGGGAGGAATACAATGTGTTCCATCACAATTTTGTAACCTGGCTGGTGGCGAATGGATTCAACGTGGAGGAAGTGGCGCACATGGCAGAAAAAGAGCTGAAACCGATCATCAAGCAATCTCCGTTTTATAAAGCGACTGCCAACGATGTTGATTGGGTTGCCAAGGTTAAAATGCAGGGTGCCGTGCAGAAATGGGTCGACCACTCCATCAGTGTTACCGTAAATGTGCCGAATGACGCCCAGGAGGAGATGATCAGCACCATATACGAAACTGCCTGGAAAGTAGGATGCAAGGGAATGACTGTTTACCGCGACGGATCGCGTTCCGGGGTGCTGGTCAACCATGATTCAAAGGATAAGAAAAAGAAAGATAAAGGCGATGAGTTTGTTGAAACCACGGCACCTCACCGCCCCGACCGGCTGGAAGCTGATGTCATTCGCTTTCAGAATGATCATGAAAAATGGATTGCTGTCGTGGGCATTCTCAATGGCCGGCCATATGAAATTTTTACCGGGGTTGCTGAAGATTTCTGGGTGCCCACCTGGGTTCAGAAAGGCTGGATCGTGAAGACCCGTCCCGACGGAGTCGGATCGCGTTACGATTTCCAGTTCGAAGACCGCCAGGGATACAAGATCACCATCGAAGCCCTTTCGCGTTCGTTCAACAAGGAGTATTGGAACTATGCGAAGCTGATCTCCGGAATTTTACGGCACGGAATGCCATTGCCCTTTGTCGTAAACATCATCTCTAAGCTTCACTTCGAAGTCGATACCATCAATACCTGGAAAAACGGCATTGAGCGGGCGCTGAAAAAGTTCATCCCCGACGGAACCAAAGCGGCCGAACATGCCTGCCCGAAATGCTGCGATCAGAACGGGCTCGTGTATCAGGAAGGTTGTCTGGTTTGTAAAAGTTGTGGCTATTCTAAGTGCGGGTAAGGGCTAAAATTGCTTCTTGTGGTAATCAAAGGTCGTGTTGTCGCGTAAATCCTTGATCCTTTTCGCCAGAACGACAAAGGCCTCCATTTTGTTTTCATAGAACCAGTTGATTGCAGGTTGCGAACCGCGACATGCATCGGCAAACACTACCAGTAACAGGTGATTGTGTTTCTGCAACCATTGATATGCCTGTATATTCTCATCAATGGCCGCATCAAGCGCCGCCAGGTGAAAGAACTTGTTTTTAAAGAGCCACGCCGTTGCTTCCTCGCTACCCCTGATGGCATGAGCCAATGCAGCCACCTCCGGAAAGCCGTTTTTCAGCAGCCATCCGGCGATTTCCTGGTTTCCGATGACGACTTCGCCAAATGCCAGCCAGATTTTGGGAGGGTAGTAAATGTTTTCCATGGTCAACAGTGGTAATCAATAATTAAAAAGGAATAATTCTGTAATTATCAATTAATGTGAATCAAGGGTTGAAAATAGAACTTATAGAAAAAACCTGATATTATGCGGCTAAAGCCAGTAGTTATAAGCCCAATCATACACAGTTGGCTGAAGCCAACTGCAATAAATGGATGAGCGACTCGGAGTGATCATTCAGCGGAAATACGCGCCATCTATTGCAGTCAGCTTTAGCTGACGACTCTTGATTCGCATAATTACGTAATTTTTAATTTTTAATTATCTGTTTATTAAATGAATCTCGTTTTTCTGATCCCAAATCTCAAATCTAAGATGGCAAAATCCAAAATATAAATCCCGGTATGCCTACTGATACACCTGCACCTTCAACCCAGCCTGCCTGACCTTATCCGCAATTATTTCCAGTTCATCTGACCCGATTATTTCAAGGTTATGCACCGGGGTCGCCCGGGCGATCGGATAAATCATCACCATTTTCGGGTTGATCACCTTCAGGTGCCCGATCCATGCATCAACCTCTGCTTTGGTCGTATTGTCGACCACCTTCCCCTTGAAATTCCCGCGCAGGAACATGCTCTGGATCATGAGATCTCCTTTGAACTTTGTTAAATTCTCAACCAGTGCCGAAAACTGAACATGATTAACCGGGTTGTTGATCAGGTTGAACATTCGCTCAGATCCTGCATCCAGCTTGAGAATATTCTGATCGAGTTTTTGGAGTGCGGAAAAAACAGCAGGAACATGGATCATGCTTGAATTTGACAGGACAGAAACCTTTGCATGCGGCACATATTTGTCACGCAGGGAAAGGGTGTCGTCAACAATCCCGGCAAATTCAGGATGCATGGTCGGTTCTCCGTTCCCTGCATAAGTAAGGGCATCGGGCAGGTAATTTTCTTCAACCGACCGTCGTAACCGCTCCTCCAGGAACCGACTCACTTCAGCCCGGGAGGGAAATTCAGGATGCACAGCCAGGTTGGCAGGTGTCCAACCGCATTCGCAATAAATGCAATTGAAGGAACAATATTTCGAATGGAGCGGGAGCAAATTGATGCCCAGCGACAACCCCAGGCGCCTGCTGCGCACCGGGCCGAAGATCACCTCATGAAATAGAAATCCGGGCATGGTAGATAGATATGGATACAAAATTCCATATTTCCTGCGGTTTTTCCTATCAATTTTTAATGAAACCTCAGGAACGCATTCCTGATTGGTTGATTAAGGGAAATGTCCTCCCATTTTTTTAATTAATACTTGATGAATTTAATTGAATTGAAGATTTTACCATTAACCTTCAGAAAAGCGATCATGCTGCCGGTTGCAGGTTCTATGGCTGACGGATTTATCCCGCACCAGGAAATTAAATGATGGCCTCGTTCCTTTTTTTGATTGTATAAACATTGAATAAATCTTCCCTGGAGATTATAAACACACAGTTCCACCATGGCTGAATTCTTCAGTTCAAAGTCAAAAGTTATCAATTCCCGAAAAGGATTTGGGTAGCATTTTAGCGCCGTTGTTTCTTGTTTTTCTAGGCGGATATCAAACCCCACTGGCATTCCCACAAAATTTCCATTTCCATCATTGAACAGCAATTCTAGATTTTTCATCGGAATTCCACTGCCCCTTATTATGGCAAAATCATTATAACCATTGCCATCCAGGTCGGCACTGCTGAAATTGCGACCGCTTTCATGATAGTTTACCAGGCTTATGAACTGAGGATTTGATAGTTGAAAATTTCCCTGATTGTATAGAATTTTAATCCCTCCGATTGTATCTGTCATCCCTGTGCCGCTGGTATCCGGAAACATTGTCAGGAAAGCAATATCCGGCAAGTTGTCATTGTTAAAATCATTTACGGAAAAGGAGGTAGAGGGAGTTTGGAAATAAATCTCAGGCATCACTTGTAAATTTGTGTCGTTCTGATTGCGGTACATGATTAAACTAGTAATATTTACCATTGGTATTCCAACTGCTGTAAGCAAATCGTTATCACCATCCCCATCAAAATCAACAATTGCATCCATATTTTTAAAACTATTCGTTTCCAAAACTTCTACTTGAAAACCGGTTGACAAACTATAATAAACCTCCGTTGATTGCCCACTTACAACCACATCATCACGGCCATCGCCATTTAAATCGCCACAAGCAATATTTGAAGGATAATAGCCTGTTACATTATGGTATTCTGGTGGTGATAAGGTACCATTACCAAGATTATAAAGTACACCCCAGAAATGATTATTTTCTGACCAGACAAGAATATCTGTTAAACTATCACCATTTATATCACCATGGGTAATACCATCAAATGTTGCTGAACTGTTCAAACTAAAGTCCTGAAATTCGTTAAAAAAACCATTATGATTGTACCATATTCGCAAAAATCTATTTGCAGTTCCTGTGGAGAAGTCGGAGTAAAATGTAACCAAGTCAGGATAATTGTCAGTGTCAATTTTACAAGCAAAAATATTCTCCTGATAACCACAATATGATTTTGAAGTGTCTGATATTGTTAATAAACCGCCAGTATTAGAAAGTATGGTGATTGTAGGGTTTGTCTGCTGCCAAGCGGTTCTATGTCCAACTAAGATATCGAAATCACCATCTAAATCAATATCCGCAGAACTTACCGAATAGGCAAAAATGGGGATAGTGTATTGGCTCAATGGCGCATCAGCCTGAAATGCAAATATGAATGGGACTAATAACCAAATTTTATTACCTGACAGAAATGAAATAAGGATTTTTTTCATGATTATCAAATTTTTACGCAGGTCAAGAGTAAGCAACCATGTTAATGTGTTTTACTTTGTTTATCAAAGAGTTCAGAAAACGCATGGTTTGTTTGATTATGATAATCTCGTATCTCCTCACAAATATAATGTTAATATTGTGAAAAATTTCACTAATAGAATAAATATTTTTCCCAATTATAACCAGTTTTGATAATGTGAAGAATCCACAAAAAATGTATCGGCGCAAATCGTACCATATTTTCATCAGTTATTCCTGAAATATTTACCTTTACCGATCTAATCCCCGGAGTTGATATCACTAAACGAAATAAAAGCACCCATTTCAGAACACATTGAAGTCTTTGAAGGAAAATTCAGGGCATCGATGAAGAGTACTGTTCCGTTGCTCGATACCATTATGCGGTACATCATCAAGCGCAAGGGCAAACAGATGCGCCCGATGTTCGTATTCCTTTCGGCCGGACTGTGCGGTGTCGTTAATGAAAGCACCTACAGGGCTGCTTCCCTGATTGAACTTTTGCATACAGCTACCCTCGTGCATGATGATGTGGTAGACGACTCGAACCTGCGCCGCGGATTCTTCTCCCTCAATGCCTTGTGGAAAAATAAAATTGCCGTATTGGTGGGGGATTACCTTTTATCGCGCGGGTTATTGCTGGCGCTTGAACAGGATGAATTCAAACTGCTGAAAATTGTTTCCGCCGCCGTTCGTGAAATGAGCGAAGGAGAGTTGCTGCAGATCGAAAAGGCCAGGAAACTCGACATCCGGGAAGAGATATATTTTGAAATCATCCGCAAAAAAACGGCAACCCTCATCGCCTCCTGTTGCGCCTGCGGGGCCGAATCTGTCAATGTTTCACAGGAACTGGTAAAATCGATGTGGTCCTTCGGCGAACATGTGGGCATTGCCTTCCAGATCAAGGATGACCTTTTTGATTACGAGCGGAACAACGCCACAGGCAAGCCCAACGGCACCGATATCCGTGATCAGAAGATGACCCTTCCGCTGATTTACCTGCTGAATCACTCTGATTTCATGGAAAAACGCTGGATCATCAATACCGTCAAAAATCACCACAACGATGCTGCGAAAGTCTCAAAGCTGATAGATAAGGTGGTTGAACGCGGCGGCATTGCTTATGCCAATGAAAAAATGCTCGAATACCGCAGGAAATCACTGGACATCCTTCAAACATTCCCCGATAACACCTGCCGTAAATCGCTTGAGCAACTGGTCATTTTTACCACCGACCGCAATACCTGAGGTAACTCGGGAAGTGTCATCCGTCACCTGTCACGCGTCACGTGTCACCTGTCACGCGTCACGTGTCACCCGTCACGCGTCACGCCTTCTTCAAGGTAAACCCAAACGTGGTCCCCACTCCGATCGTACTGCGAACATTGATGGTTTGCCGGTGTGCCTCCACAATGTGCTTGACGATCGCCAATCCTAACCCTTTGCCTTTTTTCGTTGCGATCCGCCCCCGGTCGGTGCGGTAAAACCGTTCGAATACCCGGGCAAGCTCATGTGTGTCAATGCCTATTCCATTGTCGGTAATCTCGGTCAGAATGTTTTCGTCCATATCAAAAAAGGTGATCTTGGTTTTTCCATTTTCATGGCTCCCGTAACGGATGGAATTGTCGATGATATTGGTAAGCACCTGCCTGATCTTATCCTTGTCGCCCTCCACCATCACCGGCCTTCCCTGATCATTGATCACGAACAGGATTTCATGCTTCTGTGCCTTCATCTCCAACATTTCAGTCACCTCCTTTGTCAGGTTTACAAGGTCAAACCGTGTAATTTTCAGTTTCATATGGCCCGATTCAAGCTGGGCGATCTCGTCAAGGTCCTCCAGGATCCTTACCAGTCGTTCGATGCTCTTTTCCGTCCGCTTCAGGTACTCCCTGTTGATCGACGAATCTTCCAATCCTCCGTCAAGAAGGGTGGAAACATACCCCTGGATGTTGAACAACGGCGTTTTCAACTCGTGCGATACATTCCCGATGAAATCACGCCGGTATTGCTCCAGCCTTTTAAGCTGTTCAATCTCCCGTTGCTTATCCGATTCCCAGTTTTCAACCTCTTCCTGCACATGGTCGATGATGCTGGTGGCCGGTTGTGAATCTGGCAGGTCCTTTTTTCCCACCTTCACCGAATGGATCGATTTGTAAATCAGCCTGATCTTGCTGTAAATGAATTTTTCAATGGTATAAAGGAAAATAGCGTAAACGATGATAAAAATCACTGCTGAGCTTATTGCCAGCGCCAGGTAAGCGTAATAATAGGAAAACGCATGTGAAAAAATGATGCTGACAGACAAGAAAAACAGGATGCCGTATACTGCTGTGATGATGCCGGCATTGAGCAGCGCAAGATTCCTCGGTTTATGGAACTTCATCCCTCGTCGAATTTATAGCCTACTCCTTTGATGGTTTTTATACTGTCGATCCCCAGCTTTTCGCGGATCCGACGGATGTGAACATCGATGGTACGGTCGCCGACAACCACATTTTCTCCCCACACATTCGCAAAAATTTCTTCGCGGGTTACCACCTTGTCCGGGTGCGAAACAAGAAACTGAAGCAGTTCAAATTCCTTGCGGACGAGGACGAGTTCGGCATTGTCTTTCACCACAACATACCGGTCTTTATCGATGGTAAATCCTTTAAGTGCAATGATGTTGCTCTCGCCGGGCACCTCTTTATACCTTCGTAACAATGCCTGGATCCGGCTGATGAACACTTTCGGTTTAATGGGCTTGGTTATATAATCATCGGCCCCGGCTTCAAATCCCGAAATCTGGGAGTAATCCTCACCCCGGGCGGTCAGAAAGGCGATCAGCGTGCCGGCAAGCTCGGGAATCTTCCTGATTTCAATGCAGGTCTCCATGCCATCCATCACGGGCATCATCACATCGAGGATAACCAGATGTGGCTTATTTTCCCTGGCCAGCTTTAACGCTTTTTGACCATTTTTTGCTTTTAATACATGGTATCCCTCTTTTTCCAGGTTATATCCCAGAAATTCAAGGATGTCGGGCTCGTCATCAACCAGCAGGATGGTTGTCTTGTTGTTTTCCATATTGTTTTGCAAAGAGGTGTAAAGGTAGAATATTTTCATACTTTTACGGAAAATTTCCGGATGAAAAAAATTGCATTGCTGATCCTGATTTGTATTTCCCTGGAAGGATTTACACAAAAATTCAACGGGGGAATCACCGCCGGAGGCCTGGTAAGCCAGGTTGACGGCGATACCTGGCAGGGTTACCATAAAGTTGGTTACCTCGCTGGCGCTTTCGTCAGCCTGAGGATTTCCCCCCGCTCAAGCTTCCAGATGGAGATGGAGTACATTCAAAAAGGGATGAGGCAGGGGGCCGACAGCGTTACCAATACAGGAACGACCTATCTTACCAGACTGCATTACCTTGAAATTCCGGTGTTTTACCAGTTTACTTTCGCCAGGCGGTTCCAGGCAGAGGCAGGCCTCGCAGCCGACATCCTGCTGGGCACCTATGATGAAGTTAACGGGTTGGAAGTTCCCTACCTGACTGTGCCTTACGAGAAAGTTAATTTATGCGGAATCATCGGTGTTTCGGGCTTTATCACAAACCACCTCAAAGCCGGTTTCAGGTTCAATTATTCGCTGATGTCGACCAGAGCCGGTACTGTTAACGGGGAACGGTGGATCTTGTTCGAAAGCGGACAGTATAACAATGTGTTATCGCTCGCGTTGAGCTGGTATTTTAAATCCAGAGACGAATAATCAAAACTGCTTATCTCCTTTAAGCAAGTTTAGATTTTAATACAAATTTTAACCTAGGTATAAGATAGATTCGTCTTTCTTATTTTCATTATTCTTCACCACAATAGGCACAATAGTTCACAATAGATATTTTTCCGGCTGATTTTTAGCATAGAAATATTCAAACGAATTGACTAATACCCTTATTAATACTGCTATTGAAAA
>JBBQUQ010000034.1:0-31223 GCA_038212325.1 Bacteroidales bacterium | reverse complement strand
TTGTTGGCTCATCAAAAATAAAAAGGGTTGGTTTTTCACTGATTCCCTTCGACAGGAAAAAGGCGAGTTTAATACGCTGGGCTTCACCACCCGACAGCGTACTCGATGATTGCCCGAGCCTCAGGTAACCCAAACCAACGTCCTGCAATGGTTTCAGCTTGGCCAGGATATGTTTTTCATGGGCGGTCGACTTGGTTGCTTGCCGGAAAAACTCCATCGCCTCATCAACGGTCATGTTGAGAATGTCGACGACAGATTTTTCACGGTACTTTACATCCAGCACCTCGTCCTTGAAGCGCTTTCCATGGCAGCTTTCGCAGGGAAGATACAAATCGGCCATGAACTGCATTTCAATCTTTACAACCCCTTCGCCTTCACATTCATCACAGCGCCCCCCTGCGATATTGAAGGAAAAATACCCGGGCTTATAGTTGCGCACCCTTGCAAGTGGTTGATCAGCAAACAGGTCGCGGATTTCATCAAACGCTTTGATGTAGGTGGCGGGGTTCGAACGGGAGGAACGCCCGATCGGGTTCTGGTCGACCATTTCAACCGACCCGATCTTAGCAAGGTCACCCTCGAGACGGTCGAATTTCCCGGTCTTTTCCCCATAACCGCCATGGATTTTTTTTAGTGCCGGAAACAGTATCCGCCTCACCAGTGAGGACTTCCCAGATCCGCTGACGCCGGTAATCACGGAGAAAATGTGCAGCGGTATTTTTAAATCAAGGTTTTTCAGGTTATTCTCACGGGCTCCTCTTATTTCAATGAACTCAACCCACTTGCGGCGTTTCAGCGGAATTTCGATTTTCCGGATGTGGTTCAGGTATTGGCCGGTGAGGCTCTTCGTATCAGCATTCAATGTTCTGAAATCGCCCTGGAATACGATCTCTCCGCCCTGATGACCTGCCAGCGGGCCGATATCGATGATTTGGTCGGCTGCCCTGATGATCTCTTCATCATGTTCAACCACGATTACAGTATTCCCGAGATCGCGCAATTTCAATAATACTTTTATCAACCGTTGCGTATCACGGGGATGCAGCCCGATGCTGGGTTCATCAAGTATATACATGGAACCCACCAGGTTGCTTCCAAGCGCAGTTGAGAAGTTGATCCGCTGTGATTCGCCACCCGAAAGGGATGCCGAGAGCCGGTTAAGGCTGAGATAGCCAAGCCCCACATCATTAAGCACTTCCAACCGGTTGTTGATCTCCGCGAGCAGGCGGCGTGAAACGGTAAGTTCGTAATCCGTCAGTTCAAGGTTACTGCAAAATACCGTCAGGTCTGCAATCGGCATCAACACCAGGTCGCTGATGGATTTGCCATTGATCATCACATAGGAGGCATCTTTACGCAGCCGTGTGCCACGGCATTCAGGACATGTTGTTTTTCCGCGGTAACGCGACATCATGACGCGGTACTGAACTTTAAAATTCTGGCTTTCAACGAAATTGAAAAATTCATTCAACCCTTTGAAATGCTGGTTCCCGGTCCACAGCAGGTCACGTTGGGCACCTGTGAGGTCATAAATTGGTTTATGTACCGGAAAATCGAACTTGTAGGCGTTCATTACAAGTTCATTTTTCCATTCCCCCATTTTCTCCCCACGCCAGCATGCAACTGCTTCTTCGTATATGGAAAGCTTCTTGTTGGGAATGACAAGGTCTTCATCAATGCCGATAACACTGCCAAATCCTTCGCATGTTTTACAGGCGCCAAACGGATTGTTAAAACTGAACAGGTTTTCTGAAGGCTCTTCGAAAATCATCCCGTCGGCTTCAAACCGGTTCGAATAGTTTATCCTTGGAGTCTCCGCCAGGGATGTTTCAACCATGCAATAGCCATGGCTTTCAGCATAGGCTGTTTGCACTGAATCGGCAATTCGTCCGGGCAGGTCTTCGTCATCCCTGGCAATGGAAAACCGGTCGACAAGGACAAAAAACTCTGTAAATTTTTTTCTGGGAATGCCGTCAATTTCATCCAGCCGCAAGATCTCACCATCCAGCATGACCCTGGTGAAGCCTTGTTGCATCAGGATTGTGCATTTGGCAAGGAGGTCGCCATTTTTTGAGGAGAGGTCAACGGGTGCAAAAACATTCACCCTGGTATTTTCGGGCAAGGCCAGGATCTGGTCAACCGCGCCAGTCACCGTATCGCGTTTAACCATGGTGCCCGAAACGGGGGAATAGGTGGTGCCGATTCGTGCAAAGAGCAACTTCAGGTATTCATAAATCTCGGTTGATGTCCCAACGGTTGACCTGGGGTTCAAGGTGTTTACCTTTTGCTCGATGGCAACTGCAGGGGAAATCCCTTTGATGTAATCCACATCGGGCTTGCTCATCCTTCCAAGGAACTGCCTCGCATATGAGCTCAGGCTTTCCACATATCGCCGTTGCCCGTCAGCATACAAAGTATCAAAGGCCAGGGAAGATTTTCCGGAACCGGATAGCCCGGTAATCACCACGAAGCGATTACGGGGAATTGCAAGGCTGATGTTTTTAAGATTGTTGACCCGCGCGCCTTTGATGATGATGAAATCCTTTGGGTCCAGTGTGTCTACGTTCATTAATTCCTGCGTTCCTGCATAAATTTTCGCAAAATTAGCAAGAAAACTTGCTTTTTGATTTTTTTTATTTACTTTTGCTGCAACCTAAAGCGGAAAAATTCCGTATCAGGTATTAACCAGCGCAGCTCCGAACCCTCTGCGTATAACAATAGGAGAGACACTATCGACTTGACTTCTACTCTTTTTTAATCTTAAAAGGAGGTCCCATGCAAGCTCATGTCATTAGTGATCAGGAGTTAATCAGCAAGTATTTAGCTGGTAATGAATCAGCCCTTGAAACGATCATTCGCCGCCACAAGAACCGCGTTTTCGCTTATATTCTTATGGTAGTTAAGGATAAAGAACTGGCGGAAGATTTATTCCAGGATACATTTATAAAGGTTATCAATACGTTTCGTTCCGGACAATATAAAGAGGAGGGCAAATTCATCCAGTGGGTGATGCGCATCGCTCATAACCTCATCATCGATTATTTTCGTAAATCGAAAAGAATCCCTATTGTTGAAAATAATGACGACTATGATATTTTTGACAAAGTCAGGATCCCGGTCGAATCCGTCGAAGAGCAAATGATCACTGAACAGATTCACCAGGATGTGAAAAAGTTGATCGATTACCTTCCCAAGGAGCAAAAAGAAGTTTTGGTCATGCGCCACTATGGCGACATGAGTTTCAAGGACATTGCCGACGTTACCAACGTAAGCATCAACACCGCGCTTGGAAGGATGCGCTATGCCTTGATTAACCTGAGGAAACTGGTGAAGGAGAAGGAGGTGATACTGACTGCCTAAATGGTGAAATGGTGAAATAGTGAAATGGTGAAAAATATTTTTCAACTGGTAAAATATTGAGAAATATATCCCGTTTTTTAGGTATGAATTACATCGCAAATAAAAATTCAGCCTATGAAGCGTCCTGCTACATTTTATTCTTTGACACCATTTCAATCAAAGGTACACGATCCTTCTGCTGACAAACGAAGGAGAAGAACGATAGTTTCTCCCAGCGAATCGGTTATCCGCAACCTGCTCAACTACTCGAAAGCACTTGCCGTACTGAAAACTACCGACACCGGATATGTAAACCTGGTGATGAACTAAACAAAAAACCCCGCTTCTGGCGGGGTTTTTTATTGAATCCGGTCTGGTATTTAAATGCGCTCTTCCTTGATGCGGGCTTTCTTGCCCTGCAATCCGCGGAGGTAGTAAATGCGGGCCCTGCGCACAACGCCACGCTTGTTTACATCAATTTTATCGATGAAAGGGGAGGTGCAGGGGAAAATACGTTCAACACCTATGTTTCCTGAAATTTTCCTGACTGTAAAGGTTTCATTCAACCCTTTGCCTGCACGTTGTAAAACCACGCCCTGGAATGTCTGAATACGCTCCTTGTTTCCTTCCTTGATTTTATAATGGACGGTGATGGTATCCCCGGCTTTGAAAGAAGGTAATTCGTTCTTCTGTATCACTGTCTCTTCGACAAATTTCATTATTTCCGCTTTGTTCATGGCTTTCGTGTAATTATATCAGTTACGCACTAAAAAGTTTGCAAATATATGATTTTTTTTGAATTAAAAAGTCGAATCCAGAAAAAAAAGGTGACAAAGTGACAAGGTAACTGCATAACTGCTCAACCCGCCGACAATTTATCCAAAATCACCCGTCACCCGTCACGCATCACGCGTCACCCGTCACGCGTCACGCGTCACGGTTTGTCGTCCAGCAGCCCGGGCCTCCTCTGCCTTGTCCGCTCCAGCGATTCTTCATGTTTCCATATGGCAATCTCCTTGTCATTTCCCGATAACAGGATAGCCGGAACTTTAAGACCCCTGAATTCTGCTGGCCGGGTATATACGGGGGGCGACAAGAGATCGTCCTGGTAAGAGTCGGAGAGGGCAGAGGTCTCATCATTCAACACACCCGGAATCAGGCGCACCACGGCATCGGTAAGCACTACAGCGGCCATTTCTCCTCCCGACAGCACATAGTCACCGATGGAGATCTCCCGCGTAATGAAATGCGTACGGATACGCTCGTCGATTCCTTTGTAATGGCCGCAGAGGATCAGCAAATTCTTTTTCATTGACAATTGATTGACAACCTGCTGGTTAAGCATTTCGCCGTCGGGGCTGAGATAGATCACCTCATCATATGAGTTGCTGGATTGCAACTCTTCCAGGCAATTTACAACCGGTTCAATCATCATCACCATGCCGGCCCCGCCTCCAAAAGGATAGTCATCTACGTTTTTATGTTTTGAGGTTGCCCAGTTGCGAATGTTGTGCAGGTTGATCTCCACAAGCCCTTTGACCTGGGCGCGTTTCAGAATTGAATAGCTGAACGGCCCCTCAAACATCTCCGGAAATAACGTCAATATGTCAATCCTCATTTTCACCATTTCACCACTACTAAATTATCACCTCCAACCCGTCGTAGGCAAGTTGTATGAACCCGGGCAACTTTTTGTTTACCTCCTCGTGCAGTCCCACAAAATGGCTCAAATGGGTAAGGAAAGCCGCTTCCGGCTCAAGTTTCTTCAGAATTTCCACCGCTTCACTTACCGAAAAGTGTGATACATGTTTGGAATTGCGCAGGGCATTCAACACAATCACCTTTGATCCACTGATCTTTTCCAACTCATCGTCGCTGATAAAACTTGCGTCGGTGATATAGGTAAAGTCGCCAACCCTGAACCCTGTTACCGGAAGCTTTTCGTGCATGGCCATGATCGGTATGAATTCAATGCCCATGATGGTAAATGGCCGGTCATCAATTGGGTGCATGGTGAGTTGCGGGGCCCCGAAATACCTTGATTCAGAGAAAATATAGGGGAATTCTATCCTGATGGCCTCCATAACACGAGGAGTGCCATAAATATCTATTTTTTTATTCAGCACATAATTAAAAGCCCGCACATCATCAAGCCCGGCAATATGGTCGCGGTGCTCGTGGGTAAATATTACCGCATCCAGGTTCATTACCTGCTGGCGGAGCATCTGGTGCCTGAAATCAGGTCCGCAATCAATTACAAAAGTAAGCCCGTTCACTTCAAGCATGGCCGAGGTCCTCATGCGCTTATCGCGCAGGTCGGCAGAGATGCATACAGGACAATCACAGGTAATTACCGGCACTCCGATGGATGTTCCTGTACCTAAAAAGGTGACTTTCAACCGGTCGCTGGATTTTATGGGCATCAGAAGATAAGTTCGTCAACCTGGTTACGGTCGATGGTGAGTTGTCTCTTTAAATCATCAGAGGTAGCCAGTACGCGCTCTTCCCGAATCATTTTATGGAAAAGCAGGGTGCCGGTTTCTCCTTCAATGCTGCCATAATTCTCCAGGAGGTGCACCTCGACAAGGGTGTTGAGCGGAAACTCTTCATCCTTTCTGATAAAGCACATGGCCCTTGAAAAAATGTCTTCCCCGATCACGGTCACCGCATAAACACCATTGGGCGGAACGAGTTTGGAATCCTCTTCAATCTGCATGCTGTAGCAAGGAAATCCGATCTCCTCAAGCATAGAACTGCTTTTGCTCATCAATCCCATCATGATGTACTGATGGTCAAGATAGGCATTGGCTTTCTGGATGCTTCCATCTTGTATGGCTTTCCTGATCTTGGTTGAACTGACAGATTCGTTATGGATATCCTGTTCGGGAATCTCCTCAACTTCAAAACCATGACTGGTTCCCAGTTTTCTGAGCTCATCATAATCTCCTTCGCGCTTATGCCCGAAATGATGGTTAAACCCGATAACGATTTTACGGGCGTGCAGCTTGTTCAGCAGGATATTTTTAACGAAGTCGAGGGATGTGATTTTCGAAAATGCCAGGGTAAATTCAACGATGATGAGGTTGTCGAGCCCTGCCTTTTGAAGGAGATTTATTTTTTCCCGCTGTGAATTGATCAGGAGAAGCCCTTTCCCGGCTGTATCCGGGTATAAAACCTTTCTTGGATGCGGGTGAAAGGTGATCAACACAGTTTCTCCCCCGATTTCAGCGGCAAGTTTTTTCAGCCGCTGCAGAATAACTTTATGGCCTATATGAACGCCGTCAAAAGACCCGGTGGTGACAACCGCATTCCGGATCTCGCCAACCTGGTCAAAATCGTAAAATATTTTCACTTAGTCTATTCTACTTAAAGCGTTCATCATTTTTTTTTGCAAAAAAGGCGACCTTTTCCAGGGAGGTGATCATGTCATACTCCTCAAGGTATACGAACGGCGGCACGTTCAAAGGCTTTGGCGTAAAGTTCAGGATTCCTTTAATTCCTGCCAGCACCATTGTTTCAGCGATTTCAGGCGCCTGCTCAGCGGGCACAGCGATAATGCCGATTGAAATATTGTTCTGTTTGATGATATCGGCCATCTGGCTGTAATGATGACAGGCGACCCCATCATATACCCGGTTGATTTTATCAGGGTTTACATCAAACGCAGCAATGATGGCAAGTTTTGATCTTTTGCCTTTGAAATAGCTTATGATCGCTTTGCCGAGATTGCCAAGGCCCACCACAGCGACACGCTGCCCGCGGTCGGAATCGATGATTTTGCCGATAATTTCGATCAGCTCCTTGATATCATAGCCTTTGCGCAGGTTTCCTGAATACCCTATCAACATAAGGTCTCTCCGCACCTGCACAGGCGTTATGTGAAGCATTTGTGCAATTTCGTGAGAAAAGACATGGGTTTTCTCTTTCGAAAGTATCATCAGCAATGCGCGGCGGTACTGGCTTAACCGCTCAACGGTTTTGTGGGGTAAGTTTTTTATAAACATGGCTTGTCAATTGGAAGTCTTACACTGAAAGTACTGCCCTGGTCCGGGATACTGCTGACTTCAATCTTTCCTGCATAGTTGTCAATCAGTTTTCTGACAATGGAAAGACCCAGCCCGCTACCGGTTATATTTTTGGTTTTATCATTTTTTATACGCACGAAGTCATCGAATATTTTCTCAATCTCAGCCGGGGTCATGCCAATGCCTGTGTCGACCACTTTGATACTCATGCAACCTTCATGCTGTTCAATGGTGAAATCAACGGAACCTCCATCCCTGTTGTATTTTATGGCATTGGAAATAAGGTTGTTGAAAATGATCTCCATCTCCTCGGGATCGGCCTGCAGGATGACAGGTCCGTCGTGATGCAGGTTGAGTTTAACATCCCGCTGGATCGCATACGGCCGCATGGTATCCATGGCGGTTCGTGCAATGCCGGAAAGGTCAACGTCGGCGATGTTCCTCTTGGCTTTTCCTGATTCGACCCTGGTAAGATCGAGCAGGTCGAGGATCAGGCTCCGCATCCCCTTGATGCGGTCGAGCGAACGGTCGATCATAACATCATAATCTTCCAGTTTGGAGCCGTTTTGACGTTCGCGGATCATCTTCAGGTAGCCTTCAATTGCATTAAGCGGAGCTTTGAGTTCATGCGACAGCACCGACAGGAAGGTGAACCTGATCTGCTTTCCGGTGTCCTGCAGCTTGTTGGTCATCTTTTTAAGAAATACCCGCTTGGTAATATTCTCGATGGATGACTTTAATTCCTGAGGGGTGAAGGGTTTGGGGATAAAATCGTATGCCCCGTCACTCGTGGCTTTAACTGCCAGTTCGAGGGAGGCATATGAGGTGATCATGACCACAATAATGCTTTTTTGTTTCTTTTTGATATATTCTAAAACTTCAATTCCCTGTATGCCAGGTAGTTTGTTGTCAAGCAACAGGATGTCGGGCTGGTTTGATTCTATGATCTCAATGCCCTCTTCACCGGTTGCCGCTTCAATAACCTCAAAATCGAAGGCTTCATCCATGAATGGATAATCAACTCTGAAGTTTCGCAGAATTCTTGTTACTCCGCTGCGGATACCAGGCTCATCATCAACGATGAGAATTTTTAGCGTCGACATAATTTAATTTCACTTCAAAAATAAACCGAAATTCTATGTTAATTACATTACCTGTTAATTTTTAACAGTAAATTTTCAATTTCCTCCTTCAGGCGTTCCGATCGGATGCCTTTATCAAGAAACCGGTCGGCTTTAATCCATTTCCTGTTATTTTCATCATTGATGTCAAATGTGATTCCGGTTTCGGCAGCAACACCTGTTGCAATAATGATGGGAACATCGGGGTATTTTTTCTTTATTTTATAGCATAGGATGAATCCGCTGTCTTCATTTTCCATCATCAAATCAAGAATTGCCAGATCGGGCCTGGTCTTTTCGAGCAGTTCCTCTGCCTCTTTCTGACCCTCGGCGGTTATTGTCTTAAACCCGAATTGCTCAATTTTTGACTTTAACTGAAACAGATAATCCTGGTCATCATCCACAAGTAAAATGGTAATATTTCCCGGTTTCATTAAAAAAAGTGTTAGAGGTTAAACGTTAAAGGTCGGTATTTCACTGAAATTGCTGCATCGCCTGCATTGACTGCATTGTCTTCATTGTTTGCATTGTCTTCACTCACATCCCCCTGGGTATCGTAATTCTGAAGGTAGTTCCAGTAGGCCCCTGCGATAGATCGGCATTCGAATCGACATGGATTTTCCCCTTATGCATTTTAACAATCCCGTAAATCAGGGCAAGTCCTAACCCCGTGCCTTTCCCCATCTCTTTGGTCGTAAAAAACGGGGTGAATAGCTTGTCCATGTTCTCTTTTTTTATCCCTGAACCGGTGTCGGAAACGATGAAGGTCACTTCCCCTGAATCGCCTTCAACGCCAACCCGAAGGTGTCCGCCGCCGGGCATGGCCTCTATGGCATTTTTTTCAAGGTTGGTAAGGACCTGCATCATCTGGTCGATGTCGAGACTGGCAACCGGATCGGCAATGGCCGATTGAAGGGAACATGTGACATGTTCGGGTTTTACGATTGAATTCAGGCTGTGCTGCAGGAATTTCACCACATCGGTCTCTGAAAGGTTTACCTGGTTTTTACGTGCAAAATTCAGCAAGCCGCTGACAATTTTTTTACACCGTTCGGCCTGTTCCACGATTAATCTGAGGTCATCGCGCACTACATCGCCTTCCGGGGCCTCGTCCATGAGGATGTTGCTGTACATGGTGATCACGCCCAGCGGATTATTGAGTTCATGCGCAATTCCGGCGGAAAGCTGCCCCATGTGAGCAAGTTTTTCCGATTGTTTGAGGGCGGCCTTTGCACGGGCAAGCTTTTCGTTGGAGACATTCAGGTTGGTGATTGAGTCGTGAAGTTTTTCAATGGCAAATGGCAAGCACATTTCCGTTTCGGCAAGCCCCTTTACAATGGCGCCGGCATGGTCAACGCAGGTGTCGTAACCGCATGCACCGCAATTAAGATGATCCTGCGGTGTGAACTTTCCCATCGATTGCAGGGCCGCTAAAACTTCTTCGTTGCCAGGAGGGGCAAGCCTTCGGTCTTCCGGGGTAAAACTCTGCGATATATCAAGTTTGCTGTATTCCTCAATGTCCTGTTCCCAGGCCTCCTTGTCAATAATCTGAAGTTTGCCCTTCACATATTCACCAACAGCATTGCTGCGTGCAAACCGCCGTCCTCCCGGAGAGGTTCCCGGACCCATGATGCAGCCTTCGCAGCAAAGAAGCATGAGGTGTTTTTTCCGGATATACCCTTCTTCAAACTCCTTGATAGCCTCTTTATAATTAACACGGCCTTCGGCAATGACGACCCGTTCTTCCGGAATCGATTCCTGGTTGTTGGCTGTATAAAACAGGCCGCGGCTAATCGGGAATATTGCCCCTTTGCCGCTGTGCGGGGGATCGAAATCAGACGGATCCGTATTTTCCGGACGAATATTTAACAGGTCGAACATCTCACGCAGCTCGCGAAACGTAAGCACCTCATCCACTTCATTCGTTTCGGCCTTCTTTGCAAAACATGGGCCTATAAAAACGACTTTAAGATCATCACCATGCTTCTTTTTCATGACGCGGGTCATGGCAACCATGGGCGAAGCGATGGGCGCAAGGTAGGGAACCATGTCGGGATGATAGTGGCGAATGAAGTAAACAATTGCCGGGCAGTCGGAGGAGATATCGCCTTCATAATCATTGCCTTTGATCAATGATTCGTATTCTTTCGCTACAATGTCGGCGCCAAAGGAAACCTCTGTGACAAAGTCGAATCCCAGTTTCCTGATCATGCCAACCAACAGCTTGTGATCCTGGAGTTCTTCAAATTCAGCCGGAAAACTGGGTGCAATGCAGGCTGCGATCGTGCTGTTTGATTGCAGCAGTTGATTAACCGCCTCAATCGACCGCAACGGAATTTTTGCCCCCTGGCTGCAAACTCTTACACAATTGCCGCAACCGATGCATCGGTCGTTGATTACTTCTGCCTGCCCGTTGATGATTTTAATGGCTTTTACGGGGCATTCGCGAACGCATGTGAAACATACCCGACATCTGTCTTTTATCGTGAAAACCAACTGGCGGTGAAACGAATGACTCATTAAGTGCGTTTTATACTATTGTCCTTGAAACATGCATCAGTTCCTTGTTCCCCTCACTGCCTGGTTTTGCCAGGAATCGCTCGTACAGGTCGACAATAACCGGGTTTTTATGAGCCACCCTGATCATCTCTTCGTCATCAACATCATATAGTGCTTTCATTCTCGACTTCAGGCTTTTATCATCACTCATCAGTTTCTGTCCTCCACCATTGATGCAACCATGCGGGCAGGCCATCACTTCGATGATGCTGTATTCTTCACGGCCGGATTTTATATCGTCGATCAGCGCGGTGACATTCGACAGGCCATTCACTGCCGCAACGTTGATACTGATTTTTCCGATCTTGATTCGGGCCTCCTTTTTGCCTTTTAAGCCTCGTAATTCGCTTATTTTCAATGAGCCCATTTCCTGTCCGGTCATCATTTGGTGAATGGTCCGCAGCAACCCTTCGAGGTGGCCCCCCGAAATGCCGAATAAGCTGCCTGAGGAGCTGCGCATGCTGTAGTGGGTGTCGATGGACTCTGGCTCGAGGCTGCTGAAATCAATGCCAAGCAGCCTGATCAGTCTCACAAGTTCTCTGGTGGTAATCACTGCATCCACGTTGCGCGAGGTGCCGTCCTTCATTTTGTCGAGGTCGGCTTCATATTTCTTTGCCGTGCAGGGCATGACCGAAACGACAAAAACGTTTTCTGCTTTCTGGCCGGCTGAACTGGTTATATAGTGTTTCACCAGCCGGCCCATCATCTGCTGCGGTGAAACGCTTGTCGATAAATTAGGCAGAAGTTGTGGATTTGCTGTTTCAACATGCTTAACCCATGATGGGCAGCACGAAGTAAGCATGGGAAGCCTCTCATGTTTTGAAAAGCGTTCAATAAATTCGGCTGCCTCCTCCATGATGGTGAGGTCGGCTGCCATCGATACGTCAAAAACCTGCCGGAAGCCCATTTTTTTCAAGGCGGCGCGCAGCAGGTTCAGGATGTCTTTGCTGGCTTTGATGTTGAAATCTTCTCCAATTGATGCAGGAACAGTAGGGGAGAACTGGATTACAGGAAAAAGTTCAGGGTTGCTCAATGCATCCAGGACGGCCTGGATATTCGTCTTTTCTATAAGGGCACCAGTAGGGCAGACCATAATGCATTGTCCGCATTTGACACAGGTACGGGTGTTTAGCCCCTTATTATAGGTAGTCCCGATTTTGCTGTCGGTGCCGCGGCCGACTACGTCGATAGCCGAAACGCCGATCACCTCGTCGCAAATGCGGATGCAACGGCCGCAAAGCAGACATTTTGCGGGGTCGCGCACGATGGATTGGCAGGCCTTGTCAATCTGGATATTCTGTCGTTTTCCATGATATTTCCGTTCGCGTATGTCCATTTCCGCTGCCAGGTCCTGCAGTCCGCAGGTGCCATTCCGGTCGCAATAAAGACAATCGTCGGGATGGCCGGCAAGCAGCAGTTCGATAAGAACTTTCCGTGCTTTCAGCACCCTCGGTGAATGGGTCTTTATCTTCATCCATTCTGTAACCGGGTGGGAACACGAAGGAACCAGTTCGGAAATTCCGTCAACCTCAACCACGCACATCCTGCATCCCCCTGTAGGGGTGAAGCCGTTCAGATAACATAACGTCGGCACATGGATGCCGATGCGGTCGAGAACATTTTTGATTGTTTCTCCTCGCTTGGCTGAAACCGGCTGTTCATTTACTTCTATATCAAATAGCATTTTACGGTTTATTTGAAGAATATTGCGTTGAATTTGCAACTGTCAAAGCAGAGTCCGCATCCGTTGCACTTCGATTCGATGATGAAGTGCGGCAGCCTGATTGACCCGATGATGGCATTCTCAGGACATTTTTTCTGACAGATGTTGCAGCCATTGCAAACATCGGCCTCAATATAAAAAGTTCTCAGATCATTGCATACTCCTGCCTGGCATTTCCTGTCAAAAATATGTTCTTCGTATTCATCCCGAAACCATTTAAGGGATGATATCACTGGGTTAGGTGCATGCTGGCCCAGTCCGCAGAGCGAGGTGTCGCGGATAACCTCGGCAAGAC
This sequence comes from Bacteroidales bacterium, assembly GCA_038212325.1. Lineage (GTDB taxonomy): Bacteria > Bacteroidota > Bacteroidia > Bacteroidales > FEN-979 > CAIVAT01. The sequence continues at coordinate 18,161 of JBBQUQ010000034.1, read as the reverse complement.
TTTCAAGTTCAACAACACCTTTAAACCGTTCAAGCGTTTCGTGGGAGCTCTGCTCCCGCGGACGACGGGTAATTGCGTCGAGGATCTGCAGCATCCGCCGGGTTCCTTCACGGCAGGGAATGCATTTCCCGCAACTCTCTTTTTGGAGGAACTCCATGAAATATTTCGACAGGTTGACTATGCAGGTGTCTTCGTCAAGAACGATTAACCCTCCCAGTCCTATGGAGGATTCAATTTCCCGCATGGTTTCATACCCAATGGCAATGCCGAGATTTTTAGCAGGAATACACACCCCGGAAGGGCCGCCGAGTTGAACTGCCTTCAGGGTTTTCCCGTTTTTCACTCCTCCGGCAATTGAATTTACAATTTCGGAGAGGGTAATGCCCATCGGAATTTCAATGAATCCGGTGTGCTGAGATTTCCCGGCAATGCTGAACATCTTTGTTCCTTTGCTCTCTTTTGTCCCAACCGATCTGAACCAGGATGGTCCGTTCTCCAGGATGGTTGGGATGTTTGCCAGGGTTTCAACATTGTTAACAATGGTAGGATGCCCGAATAATCCCTTCTCTGCCGGAAAGGGCGGTTTTGCCTGCGGCATCCCCCTTCGCCCTTCAATGCTGGCGATCAATGCGGTTTCTTCACCGCAAACAAACGCTCCTGCGCCCTGCCGTACATGAATATTAAGGTTAAAACCGCTGCCGAAAATATTGGGGCCGATTAATCCGTACTCTTTGGCCTGGCTGATTGCATTCTTAAGGATTTCAAGCGATTGTGCATAGTCTGAACGCAGGTATATGTAGGCGTTGTTTGCCCCTATCGCATAAGCGGCAATGGCGACGCCTTCAAGTACGCGATGGGGGTCGCCTTCAATGATTGCCCGGTTCATGAAAGCGCCGGGATCACTTTCATCGGCATTGCAGATAAGGTATTTTTGATCACTTCCGGTTCCCAGTGTTACCATCCATTTCTTTCCCGTGGGAAAGCCTCCGCCTCCGCGTCCGCGCAATTCACTTTGATCAACGATCTCACAGACTTTGTCGGACGTGTAATTCAAAACGGTTTTATACAATGACTTATAACCGCCATGTGCGATGTAATCGTTGATCAGGTATGGTGAAATAATGCCTGAATTGCGAAGGATTATTCTGTGTTGCCTCGCAAAATAGGGAAGCTGTTCGATTTGAGTGACATTTGGCCAGTTCTCCTGCGATTCTTGCCTGTACTGGCCAAGTACCATGTCAGTCAACAGGGTATGGTGAAACACGGAGTTTAACAGGTCTTCAACTTTGTCGCTGGTAACATGATGAAATGATATCCGCGCCTTTCCGGGCATCTGAATGTCGAGCAATGGTTCTGCAGAACACAGGCCCAAACAACCGACCCTTACAATCTCAGCATCAATTTGCTGATCGGAAAGGTATTTCCTGGTGGCCAGCAATGTCTCCCCGGCTCCTGCTATCAAACCGCAGGTTCCGGTTCCGACATATATTACAGGCCTGGCAACCTTGTGGCGCCTGATCAATGAGAGCCGGTCGCCGGTTGCCTTGTCAAATATGCTGGAATAATTTTTCAGGATCTTTTCGACCAGGAATTCTTTGGTTTCGTCGTAGCTGAGGGAGGCCATCTTATTCTGGTTTTTCTTTGAGGGAGCGGATGATGCTGAAAAGGTCTTCCGTCGTAACATGAGTATGATAGGTGCCATTGACCTGCACCACCGGAGCTGATTCGCAGGCTCCCATGCAGTTGGATATCTCCAGACTGAATTTCCGGTCCTTGCTGATGCGGCCAGCCTTCACTTTAAGTTGTATTTCAAGTTCTTCAAGGTACGTGTTTGAGCCAAACAAGTGGCAGGCTGTACCCCGGCATATCCTTACATGGTTTTGACCGCGGGGGTGGAAACTGAACTGGTCGTAAAAGGTGGCAACCCCGTAAACTTTGTTGGATGGAATGTTCAAAAACCGGCCGACTTCTGCCAGCAAATCTTCTGTGAGATAGCCGTGCTGGTCCTGAATCTCCTGCAAAATCGGGAGTAATCCATCCTTTTTATTCACCGGGTATCGGGCAAATATGGTTTCCAGGTTTTCTTTTGTCATGAGGGTAAATTTCAATATCTGCCGTACAAAAATAATAAAATAAACTTTAATATAAAAGGATTACCTGTGAAATATTTAGCAATGTGAATTATTACACAAATGCCGGGAGCGTGCAAATTTGCGAAACTTTTAATCGAATTAGATAACCGACGGCAGAATTTCCTATATTTGACGGTGATAACAAACTTATGCCAATAGAACCTCTGTTTCAGATATCGCACGAAACCTGTATCAAATGCTATTCCTGCGTACGGATTTGCCCGGTGAAAGCGATCAGGGTAGATGTTGCAAATGAACTGCCTTCCATCATACCTGAGCGCTGCATCGGTTGCGGCAGTTGCTACCGGGCCTGCTCCCCGCATGCAATCTCTTACCGGAGTTCAATCGAAGAGACCAGGGCACTGCTGTCATCAGATGAAAAAGTGGCGGCCATATGCGACCCGGCTATCTCCGGCGAATTTCACGACATCACCGATTATCGGAAATTCGTGGAGATGATCAGGCAGCTCGGCTTTGATTATGTTGTGGAAGCGTCGTTCGGGGTTGACCTGGTTGCCATGAAATACAAGGAGCTTTTTGAAAATTTCAAGGGCAAATATCATTTCACTGCAAATTGCCCCTCTGTTGTGTCATACATCGAGAAATACCATCCCGGGCTGATTACCAACCTGGCACCCATCGTATCACCTATGGTGGCAACAGCAAAAGTGGCCCGGCAAAAATATGGCAAGGATATCAGGGTTGTTTTTATAGGTCCCTGCATTTCCAACAAAGATGAAGCCCTTAGGTATGAAGGTGATGCAAAAATTGATGCCGTGCTCACTTTCGTTGAATTGCGCCAGTTGTTTGCTGATTTCAACATTCGTGAGAGCCAGCTCGAGTTTTCTGAATTTGATACGCCGCTCGGGCACAAGGGATCTTTGTATCCCATCAGCAATGGTTTATTGCAGGCCGTGGATATCAGCGAGAACCTGCTGACTGGCGCAGTCATCACCACCGAAGGAAGGAACAACATGATTCACGCGGTAAGTGAGTTTGATTCAAGAATTGAGCATATCCGGAAAAATTTTAATCTTTTTTATGACGAAGGGTGTCTGATGGGGCCCGGAACATCCCCCGGGGGTGAGAAATTTTTAAGAATGACCCTGGTAACGGATTATGCAAACAAGCGGCTGAACACGTTCGACAAGGAAACCTGGGAACATGATATCGTCTCCTTTTCCGGCATTGACCTGTCGCGGCAATTCGAGCCCGACGACCAGCGGCTGCCCATACCGGATGATGAGAAGATCGGGGAGGTGTTGAAAATGATCAACCGTGAAGGACACATGCACAATGATGTTGGATGTGAATCGTGCGGGTACCCCACTTGCCGCGACCTGGCAATTGCCATTACCCAGGGCCTGGCCACCACCGAAATGTGTCATGTTTTCAGTGGGCATAACCGCCAGGAATACATTCAAACCCTGCGCGCAGCAAACGAAAACCTGGCAAAAACCAAAGCGGCGCTGAAAGAGTCGGAAGAAACTGCCAAGCATGAGCAGGAAGCGCAAAAAGAGTCGGCGGAAATCATCAAAACGATGCTGCAGAATTTATTATCAGGCGTGGTAATCGTTGATGAGCATCTTAAGATTTACCAGAGCAACAAGGCCTTTATCCGCATCATCGGAGAAGAGGCCGCGATGATCGATGAAGTGATTCCCGGCCTCGTGGGGGCTGATCTGAAATCATTGCTGCCCATGCATTTCTATAAAATGTTTTCTTATGTGCTTAACGCTGATGAACCAATCGAAAACAAGGATGTGCTTTTCGGCGAGATCAAGCTGGGTGTTTCCATTTTCCCTATCCGCAGCCATAAATATGTAGGAGGAATTCTGCGCGACATGTATCTTCCGGAAGTGAGGAAAGAGCAAACCGTTACCCGCCTTACAGAGGTGATTGATGAAAATTTTGACATGGTTCAAAAAATCGCATACCTGCTGGGTGAGGGCGCCTCGAAAACTGAACAGATGCTTAATTCGGTGATAGACTCTTATAAAAATCTGCCGAAAAAATAGAATAAAAGTACGAACGACGAAGTACGAAGTTCGTCGTTCGTAGTTTTTTAATTTTACTGATAATCACAACCTTTTCATGGATGAAAAGTTTTTCATAGAAGTCGCGTGTCAGCAGAAATGCCATGGCGAAGCACGTGTTTGCGGCGATGTTTTCATTTCAAAGCGTATCAAGGAAGAGGGGAGGATTATTGTTGTGCTGTCCGATGGCATGGGCCATGGAATCAAGGCCAACATGCTGGCTACGCTCACTGCAACACTGGCGGTAAATTTTACGCAGGAACATAAGAGTGTTCAGAAAAGCACAGAAATCATCATGAAAACACTCCCTGTCGACAGTGTAAAGAACATGAACTACTCCACCTTTACGGTTGTTGAAATCGATGTAGAAGGCGAGGTGCACATATTGGAATATGAAAACCCGAAAACCATGGTACTGCGGGGTTCCAGGTTACATGAACCTGACTGGAACTGCATTGTGCTTGAGGGCGACAAGAATGCCGGCAGGGAGGTGCTTACCGCCGGGTTTAAACCCCAGAAAGAAGACCGCATCGTTTTTTGCACCGACGGAGTGACTCAATCGGGGTTGGGCAGCGAAAAATACCAGTTGGGCTGGGGCCTGGAAAACCTGCAGAAATTTGTGGAAGAAACGATCCGGGAAGAGTCAGATATCTCTGCGGTCAAGCTTAGTTCCAGAGTTATCAACAAGGCGAACCAGCATGATAATTTTCATCCGCTGGATGATATCAGTTGCGGGGTGATCTATTTTCGTGAACCGCGCAAACTGATGATTTTTTCAGGACCTCCCCAGGATCCTGCAAATGATGGGATGTTCACAGGCCTGCTGAAACAATTCGTGGGAACAAAGATTATTTGCGGTGCCACCACCGGCGATATGGTTGCGCGGGAATGGGGTGAGGAGATTACCGACAGTAAGGTGATGCTGGATCCGGAGTTGCCGCCGGTTTCATACATGAACGGTGTTGACCTTATAACGGAAGGTATCCTCACGCTTAGCAAGGTAAGCGAACTGCTGAAAAAATACAACAACAACTACCAGCTCGGAAAAGGCCCTGCCGATGAGATTGTAAGGTATCTACTTGATAGTGATGAAATTCATTTCCTGGTTGGTACAAACATCAATACCGCGCATCAGGATCCAACCATGCCTGTTGAACTCGAACTCCGGAGAACGGTGGTACACCGGATTACCAGGACCCTCGAAGAAAAGTTTCTGAAAGAGGTCACCATGAAGTTTTTTTGACAGGTGTCATCCTTGCTATTGATAAAAATGATACTGACAAGAACAACTGAATGTGAATAGAGAATTGAATACTGGATGATACCATATAGGCTGACCAGGAAGAAAAAGCCTCCAAGGAAAACAGAAGATTTAAACCTTCCGGCATTAAAAACAAAAGGATCCCTGACAGGATGATCCCTGTTATCGACAGAAACAATAACATTGCTCAGTGCTTTGACCGACAAATGTATAAAATCCGGCTGTTATACATTAAACGAGATAAAATTGTATGTTTCAATAACGGAGAATGCCCCCTTCGCCTTTAGGAGAGGGGGTGCCGGGGGTGAGGTGCTTTGAGTTAAAATGTGTCAGTTTAAAATAAGAAAGTTATAAGAATTTAGCTGCAAAATGGGTTAATTATTGTATTCGGCAACAATATCTTTGACACCTTCCGGCGATACACGGCCATAAACTTTCTCACCGACCAGCACAACCGGGGCAAGTCCGCAGGCGCCGACACATCGCAGGCAACTTAGTGAGAACTTGCCATCCGCGGTGGTCTCTCCGACCTGTATTTTCAATACCCGCCTGAATTCTTCCAGAACTTTTTCAGCTCCACGCACATAGCAGGCAGTGCCAAGACATATCGAAATAGGATGCTCTCCTTTTGGGGTCATGGTGAAAAAAGAGTAAAAAGTCACCACGCCGTACACATGCGCCACCGAAACATTCAGCTCCTTTCCAATCACTTCCTGCAGTTCGGCCGGAAGATACCCGAACATGCTCTGCGCTTTATGTAGAACATTGATAAGTTCACCCTTTTCATTGTTAAAGGATTTGCAAACCTCTTTCAGCTCCTCTATTTTCTTTTCTGATAATTTAATCTTTGCCATAATTCATCTCTTTATTTCGCTATTTCACCATTTCGCTATTTATTTTTATTCCTCCACATACGTGTCATTGCTTTTATCAAAATAGTGTGTATGCAGCAGCTGGTGCGACTTTTCACCCAGTGGTTTGCCCAAGAATTCCTCGTATAATTTGATAATGAATGGATTCTCATGAGATTTGCGAATGGGTTTGCCTGCATCTTCGCGGTAAATGGCTGCTGCCCGTTGTTTGATGATCTCCGAATCGCCATGGTGGAAAGGCTGACCCCCACCCCCGATGCATCCGCCGGGGCAAGCCATGATCTCGATGGCGTGGAACTGGCTTTTGCCGGCCTGGACATCTTCCAGGAGTTTTCGTGCATTGCCGAGGCCATGCGCGATGCCGATGTTGATGGGCAGTCCGTCGAAATCAAGCGTTGCATGCCGGATGTTCTCAAGTCCGCGCAGTTCGTTGAATTCCACCTTTTCCAGTTTTTTACCTGTAAAAAGTTCATAGGCTGTGCGGCATGCTGCTTCGATCACACCGCCGGTATTGCCGAAAATGACACCAGCACCGGTCGATTCGCCCAGCGGGTTGTCGAAGTCCTCATCAGGCAAGCTGTTGAAGTCAATGTTCGCCAGTTTGATCAGGTGGGCCAGTTCGCGGGTCGAGAGTGAATAATTGACATCGGGATCACCATTTACTTTGAACTCGTCGCGCTGGCACTCATATTTCTTGGCCAGGCAGGGCATGATCGAAACAACGATCATGTTTTTACGGTCGATTCCCAGTTTCTTGCCGAAATACTCCTTCGCAATCGGCCCGAACATCTGCTGGGGCGATTTTGCCGTTGAGGGCACATCCATCAGGTCGGGGAAATTGTGCTCAAAGAAGTTTACCCATCCCGGGCAACAGGAGGTGAGAATAGGCAGTTTCACATTCTGATCACCCTTGAGGTAACGGGTAAGGCGGTCGAGTAATTCGCTTCCTTCTTCCATGATAGTAAGGTCGGCAGCAAAGTCGGTGTCGAACACGTAGTCAAAGCCAAGTCGTCTGAGTGCTGCGACCATCTTACCCGTTACAAGAGTGCCTGGCGCAAGGCCAAATTCTTCGCCAAGGGCGGCACGAACGGCAGGTGCTGTTTGAACAACAACTGTTTTCGCAGGATCTGCGAGTGAATTAATCACGTTGCGCGAGTGGTCAACTTCGGTTAAGGCACCGGTCGGACAAACAGATACACATTGTCCGCAGTAAGTACAGGGAGATTTCTCGAGATTCATTTCGAACGCCGGAGCCACCACTGCCATAAACCCTCTGTTGACGGCAGAAAGCGCACCTACCGTCTGTACATCATTACACATCATTTCGCACCGCCTGCACATGATGCATTTGTCAACATCCCTGATGATGGCAGGCGACGTATCCTTGCGGTAGGTCGACTGTTCACCCTGGTAAGGCAATTCGCGTACGCCAAGTTGCTGTGCCATGGTCTGGAGCTCACAATAGCCCGATTTGGCACAGGTAAGACATTCGGCAGGATGATCGGAGAGAATTAACTCCAGAACAGTACGGCGCGCGTTCAATACCCTGATAGAGTGGGTGTTAACAACCATATCCTTGGCTACATTGGTAGAGCAGGCAGGAGCGAGATTTCGCCGCCCGACGACTTCTACCACACAAATGCGGCATCCGCCCGGACGGTTTTCAATGTTCATGTCTTTGAGTTGAAAGTAGCAAAGGGTAGGTATATCAATGCCAATTAACCTGGCAGCTTTTAAGATCGTTGTATCTTTTTCGACCTCGACCGGTTTTCCGTCGATGGTCAGTTTTACCATTTCCATGTATTCCTCCTGGTTATTTAATAAAAATCGCGTTGAACTTGCACTTCTCCAGACATGCCCCGCATTTGATGCATTTTTCCTGGTCGATCAGGTGTACCTGCTTGCGTTCGCCGGCGATTGCGTCGACCGGGCAATTCCTGGCGCACAGGGTACATCCGATACAGTTTTCAGGAATAATGATGTATTGCATCAGCGACTTGCAATTGCCTGCGCGGCATTTTTTATCACCCACATGCTCCAGGTATTCATGGTAGAAATTATCCATGGATGAGAGAACAGGGTTGGGAGAGGTTTGCCCAAGTCCGCAAAGCGACGTATCTTTGATCACATGGCTGAGGTTGCGCAGTTTGTCAAGGTCGTCCATAACTGCATTACCCTGGGTTACTTTTTCCAGCATTTCGAACAACCGCTTGTTGCCGATCCTGCATGGAGAACATTTTCCGCATGATTCTTCAACGGTGAATTCAAGGTAGAATTTGGCCATGGCCACCATGCAGTCATCCTCATCCATGACGATCATGCCCCCTGAGCCCATCATGGAGCCTGCTGCGATTAGGTTGTCATAATCAATGGGGGTGTCAAGATCTTTTTCAGTCAGCATCCCGCCTGAAGGTCCGCCGGTTTGTACGGCTTTGAATTTGCGGTCATTCTTGATCCCGCCGCCGATCTCAAAGATCACTTCACGCAGGGTGATGCCCATCGGCACCTCAATCAGGCCAACATTGTTGATTTTTCCGGCAAGTGCAAAAACTTTTGTTCCTTTGGACTTTTCGGTTCCGATACCTGCAAACCAGTCGGCACCCTTCAGGATGATGGCTGGGATGTTGGCATAGGTTTCGACATTGTTAACATTGGTAGGTTTACCAAAGAAACCTGATTCGGAAGGAAAAGGCGGTTTTACTGTCGGTTCACCGCGCAGCCCCTCCATCGAATGGATCAATGCCGTCTCTTCACCGCACACAAAAGCGCCGGCGCCATAGCGGATTTCGATATCGAAATTGAAGCCGGTGCCCAGGATGTCATTTCCAAGCAATCCATATTCCCTGGCCTGTTTCATGGCGATTTTTAACCGTTCAACAGCCAGCGGGTATTCAGCCCTGATGTAGATGACACCTTTGTCGGCACCTGTGCAAAAGCCGTTGATGGCCATGGCTTCGAGTACGGTATGCGGGTCTCCTTCAAGAACAGAGCGGTCCATGAAAGCTCCGGGGTCGCCTTCATCGGCATTGCAGACCACATATTTCTGGTCGGCTCCAACGTTGCGGGTGATCTCCCATTTCAAGCCAGTAGGAAATCCTCCGCCGCCGCGCCCGCGAAGTCCCGATTTTTTTAAAATTTCAATGGTAGCCTCGGGGGTCAATTCAGTCAGCACCTTTCCCAGGGCCTGGTATCCATCCCGGGCGATATACTCGTCAATATTTTCAGGGTTGATGAAGCCGCAATTCCGCAAAACTATCCGGATCTGTTTCTTGTAGAAACCCATGTGCTTTGAATCGCTCCTGTATTCCCCGGTTTCAGGGTCCTTATAAAGCAGCCGGTTTACTCTTTTGCCTTTAATGATATGCTCTTCGAGGATCTCCGTGCAATCTTCGGGCTTCACCCGGGTGTAAAATGTGTTGTCGGGCATCATTTTTACAATGGGCCCCTTCTCACAAAAACCGAAACAACCCGTCTTGATCACCTGAACCTCGGCTTCAAGGCCTTTCGAGATAATTAAATCCTGAAAATTTTTCAGGATTTCTTCGCTTTTTGCGGCCTGGCATCCAGTCCCCCCGCAAACAAGCATATGATATTTTATTTTTGCCATCTGACTATTTCCGGATTTTATTTATTATCAATTGTTTCATAATTCACCGGGATGATTCCATCAACCAGTTCGTTGTTAAGAACGTACTTGTCGATGATCTTGCTGGCTTTTTTTACATCGACATAGCCGAAGGTAATGGGTTCATTTCCTGGTTTTGTGATCTCAACGGTTGGTTCGGCATAGCAATAACCCATGCAGCCCGTTTGTGTAACAACGGCGTCAATGTTCCGTTTGGTAAACTCTTCGATGAAAACCTCCATAACCTCTTTTGCGCCGGAGGCGATGCCACAGGTAGCCATTGCAACCTTAACCTGGATACGGGTGTCGGGCTCATTGCTTTTTTCCCGCAAGTCATATTTGGCACGAAGGGACTCCTGCAACTTTTTAAGTTCGGCGAGAGATTTGATTTTTTCCATAATAATTGCTGTTGAATAGGACTGCAAAATTACATGCTTTGAAATTATAAACAAATATTATATGTTATTATATTCACAATGTTAATAACTTCACAAAGAAAATGCTGCATGACGAGTTACGAAGTTGGAATGTGTAACGAACCGGAGAGGGTTAAACGGATGGGGTAGCGATGATGATCCTGAAACCGTTGCCATGGATATTGGCGATTTCAATGGAAGGGTCGGCCTTCAGGCATTTGCGCAGGCGGGCGATGAAAACATCCATGCTGCGGCCGTTGAAGTAATTATCGGAACCCCAGATTTTCTCAAGGGCGTCTTTGCGCAACAGGATTCCGTCTTTGGCGGTGAAGAGCATTTTCAGCAGGCTCGCCTCCTTGGGAGAGAGCTGCTGCGTGATGTTATCATAGGAGAGGGTGCGCAGGTTGTAATTGAACAGGAGCCTGCCAACCACCATCTCATTGACATCAGCCTCCATTGCAGTTCGTTGCATGTGCCTCTTCAAAATAGCATGCAACTTGAACAACAGGACTTCTGAGTCGAAGGGTTTTGTTATATAGTCATCAGCGCCTGCTTTAAAGCCTTCTAACATATCTTCCTTAAGTGATTTTGCCGTTAAAAAAATAAAAGGCGTTTCGCTGTTTGCCTTCCTGATCTCCCGGGCAAGGGTAAACCCGTCCATTTCCGGCATCATGACGTCGAGGATGCAGATGTCAAACGGTTCTGACTTAAAGGCCGACAGGCCTTGATTTCCATCGGTTTTCAAAACAACCGCAAAATCGTTCAGTTCAAGGTAAGACTTCATGATCGATCCGAAGTTGGGGTCATCTTCGACCAGCAGTATTTTTATTTTTTGGTTCATGGGGTCTCTTTTTTTTTCTCACGCGGTTGTTTGAGGCTGGAGCATGCCAGGCATACTGATTTCAAACCTGCTGCCTTTGCCGGTTTCGCTCTCGATTCGGATGTCGCCGTGATGGGCCAGCACGATGGCTTTTACATAGCTGAGTCCCAGTCCGAATCCTTTGATATTGTGTATATTCCCGGACGTGACCCTGTAAAATTTGTCAAAAATCTTCCGTTGAACCTCATGGCTCATGCCCATGCCCTTGTCCTGTACGCCGAAGTAGAATTTTCCCGACCTGTTGAAAGAAAACACTTCAATATGAGGCTTCGACACCGAATATTTATTCGCGTTGTCGAGGAGGTTCAGCAAAACGTTACGGATATGGTCCTCATCTGCCAGAACCGTGCAATTCCCTGCTTCGAGCCGGGTAACGATGGAGCCCTCGCGTTTTTCAATCTGCAGCCGATAGTGGTCGACGGCCTTTTCGATCAGGTTATTCATGTCAACCATTCCAGGGCGCAGTTTAAAATCCCGGCTGTCAAGAAGCGCCATCTGCAACACCTGCTCCACCCTGGTGTTCATGCGGTTGTTTTCCTCCTTGATGATCCGGGTGAAATTTTTTATCGTATCAGGTTCAGAGATCACCCGGGGATTGGTAATTGAGTCGGCTGCAATAGAGATGGTGGCAATCGGTGTCTTAAATTCATGGGTCATGTTGTTGATGAAATCAGTTTTGATATCCGATATTTTCTTCTGCCGGATCATCACAAAGATGCTGCCTCCCGAGGAAATAAGGATGATGAGGGTGAACAGCACCGATCCGACAAGTAAAAGTGAAAGCGATTTAAACACAAGGTTCTTCTGCCCGGGAAAGAACACAAGAAGCATGTCGGGCTTGTGGAACAGGTCGTTTGGAAAGAGGGAGACCCGGTGCCCCGACGATTCATATTCGTGCCTGAAATCAGCTGATCGTATGGGAATATGATTGCTGTCGCTCGACGGGGAAAATACGGCAAATTCAAAAGGGAGGTCGATCCCTTTGTCCTTAAATGACTTGCCGAGTGCTGCCTGGAGACTTTTCTTGTTGATCCGCTGCTGAATCGGGGCGGGCTTTGTTTCGAGGGCGATTGCCATCTGCTTGATAACATCCTGGATTTTGCGCGCCTTGTTGTCGAGTTTCTGTATGTTGTTCTCCCGCTCCTGAATCTTGTTCCTGCTATCTGTCCGGCGGCGCTGCATAGGCGCCGGTTGAACGAATTGGGGAACACGGTAGCGAAAATACTGGGGACCCATAATGCCTGGCGTTTCAATGATCACCTCTCCCGATTCATCACCCATCATGCCACCCTGCTCCGTGTTGCTCCCGTATTCGACAGACTCCCCATCCAGGTTCATCATGGAGTCAAGCCGGGCTAACTGGTCGTCCCATTCAAAATTCATCTCGCCGGGTCGCATAGCCTGCATCTCCTGGTAAAACTCCTCCATCTTTACAGTTACTGAATCCTGGCCAGTCTGCACCGGAACCACATTGTACCGGTACGAGTAATGAATCACACCGGTAGGCTGCTGATGACGCACCGGTGGGGGCGGAGGGGGCGGCGGAGGGGGTATCCTGTGCTTGGCTGCCGGCAACTCATTGGCAAGGAGGAGTGAATCGAGTTGGTTTTTAATGGTTGTGCCGGTATCCTTTGTAAAGGCCTGTACGATGCGCATGATGCTGTCGCCTTCAAAATTCCGGCTGATGAAAAACATGTTCTCGCGCGCCTCTATTTTACTGACTACACTGCCCAGGGCGTCGTTTACACTGCGATCAAACTGGGCCTCTTTAACCTGGAAAGCGTTGCGAATCCAGAAGAACTGTACAGCGATGATCCCGATCAGTGAGATGCAGATGCTGGCGATAAGTATGTACAGCACTTTTTTATTCATGATGCAAAAATAAGGAAAGGAGCAGGCCGATGGCCAGGATTAACTTTTCATTAACCAACTTTAACGTTTTATTAACATTTTCAGCCACTTATCGGGCTTAGATTTGCAAGGTTAAACTTAACAAAGGAGGCCCTTATGAAAATTCATTCATTCAGTTTCAAGTTTGCCCTGGTTTTTGGAGTTGTTGCAGCCCTGGCAATTTGTATTACACAGCAGGTTTTTTCGCAGGAACCCGCGAAAAAGGAGACAACTCAGCCGGGATGAATGATTCGATCACCCAGGAATTTGAGAAGATCGAGATGCCATGTCCGCCTAAATGCCCCATGGCCCTTGACGACATGGAAATTATGGAGTGGGAGGGGATGGCTCCCCCCCAGGGCATGGATGAGCAGATGCGGGAACGAATGGGGCCTGGTTCTGAGCGCAGGATGATGCGGATGGAAGGGCACGGTCCGACGCTTAACGACATGCTGGGCAACATCCCGATGTACCGCGTAGTAAGTTATTCAATCAAGGACCGGAAGGGCGGCAAGCGGATTACGATCGATCTTAACGATGCCCCGATGTTCGGGAGGCAGGAAAAAATTATCATCATGCGCGAACCACCTCCGCCATCACCACCACAACAACAACCCAAAAAATGACCATTTGTAGAGACGCATTGCGATGCGTCTCTACATTGCGATGAAGCATTGCCATGACGCATTGCTGTGATGCATTGCGCGACAAAAATAATGGCAGCAGTTCTAGTATCTCTTACGAGGTGTGTAGTGTGTGTGGAGTAATTCGTGTGATTTATGACCGAGTGGTTTTTCAAGGAATTCTTTGTATATCTCGGCAATTTCAGGGTTTTCGTGCGATTTGCGGATGGGCATTCCCATATCTTCTTCGTAAATCGCCATTTTGCGCTTGGTCCTGATCTCCTTATTGGTGGGAATCGGCTGTCCGCCCCCACCCAGGCAACCACCCGGGCAGGCCATCACTTCGATGAAATGGTACGTAGCTTTGCCATCCCTGATGTTCTGCATGAGGGTTTTCGCATGTGCCAGTCCGTTTGCAACGGCACATTTCAACTCGACGCCTTCCAGGAAAGCCCATTCGGGTTTTACCTTTTCAATTTTAATGGTCGCTTCACGAACTTCGCCCTCTGTTCCACGAACCGGGACGATGTTTAGTCCGTCAAATGGTACTTCGCGTCCGGTCACGATTTCATAAGCAGTACGAAGCGCAGCTTCCATTACACCGCCGGTAGAACCGAAAATAACGGCGGCGCCGGAGGAGGTGCCCATGAAGCTGTCAAACTTCTCTTCGGGCAATTCTTCAAAATCAAGGCCCGCCTGCTTGATCATGATACCGAGTTCGCGGGTGGTCAGCACAAAATCAACATCTTTGTAGCCGCTTGAGCGCATTTCAGGACGGTTTGCTTCGAATTTCTTTGCGGTGCAGGGCATGATCGAAACAGAAACAATGTCTTTCGGATTTATTTTGCGTTTTTGAGCATAGTAGGTTTTTGCCAGGGCTCCGAACATTTGCTGCGGCGATTTGCAGGTCGAAAGGTTGGGCAGATATTCGGGGAAGGTATGCTCAATGAATTTGATCCATCCCGGAGAGCACGAAGTTGCCATGGGAAGGGCAACAGTCGGGTCTTTGTCAACCAACGCTTTTTTCAGTCGTGTAAGCAATTCATGACCCTCTTCAATGATGGTGAGGTCGGCAGTGAAATCGGTATCCAGCACGGAATTGAAACCCAGGCGCCTGAGGGCAGACACCATTTTTCCGGTAACGATCTTTCCGGTGGCCATGCCAAGGGCTTCGCCGAGGGCCACGCGAACTGCAGGAGCGGTTTGCACCACCACGTGCTTGGTAGGATCATAGATGGCGTCCCACACCTGGTCGATGTAATTGCGTTCGATCAGTGCGCCGGTCGGACAGCGGTTCACGCATTGGCCGCAGTTGGTGCATACAACCTCGAACAGTGAATGTTCGAAAAAGGTCGAAATTTTCATCTTATTTCCCTTATATGCCACGCCAAGTGCGCTTACACTCTGCAGCTCTTCGCAGGTTCGCACACAGCGCTGGCACCTGATGCACCGGCTGTCATCCTTGATGATTGCCGTGTTAAACATGTCGATGGTGTACTTTTTATCGGGAACCAGGTCGAGAAACAAGTGATCTCCGGTAAGCATCTGCGAAGCCAGCCCCTGGAGTTCGCAATTTCCGTTTTTATAGCACTTGGTGCAGTCGGCGTTGTGTTCTGAAAGCAGCAGTTCCACAATATGCTTGCGGGCCATGCGAACCTTCATGCTGTTGGTGTGTATCACCATTCCTTCAGCCGCCGGTGTTGCGCAGGATGCCGGCAGGTTTTTCACCTTTTCCTGTTCAACCACGCATACACGGCAATTGCCGGCAACACAAAGGTCTTCGTGGTAGCACAGGGTAGGGATGTGAATGTTCAGGCTGCGTGCTGCGTCGAGGATGGTCGTCCCTTCGTCAACTTCAATGGTGATGCCGTCGATCGTGAGATTTATTTTCTTAGCCATAACTTATTGTTCTGTTTTCTTGTGAATACTGATTTAGTAGATCATCTCTTCCTTGAAGTTGTTGACAATGGAGGAGAATGAATTGGCTACGGATTGACCCAGCCCGCATTTTGCAGTGATTTTCATGCTTTCGCTCAGTTTCATGAGCTGGTCGAGATAAGCGGCCTTCTTTTCGCCTTTTTTCACGGCAACGATCCCTTTCAGCAACTGCTGGCATCCGACCCTGCAGGGAGTGCACTGACCGCACGATTCCTCTTCAAAGAATTCGAGGTAGTTGTGCAGCACATTGTACATCGAACGTGAACTGTTGAAGATCATCATGGATCCGCCGGTCGGAACACCTTCAAAACCGATCACCGTATCCTTGAATTTTTTGCGTGGAACGCAGAATCCGGAGGCTCCCCCCACCTGCACCGCCTTGGTATCGCCATCACCGAATTCATCGACAAAACGGTCGAGGGGCATGCCCAGTTCAAGTTCATAAATTCCCGGGATGGGGGTATCGCCCGATACAGAGAATACTTTGGATCCGCGTGAATCGGTCGTGCCGAGTTTCTTATATTGGTCGGGACCAAGCCGCATGATCATGAGCACATTGACGAAGGTTTCCACGTTGTTGATCACGGTGGGCTTTTTCATGAACCCGCTGGTGGTGGGATAGGGGGGCTTGTTGCGGGGTTCGCCGCGGCCGCCTTCCATCGATTCAAACAATGCACTTTCTTCGCCGCATATGTAGGCGCCTGAGCCCATGCGGATTTCAATCGGAAAGTCAAGGCCGAGCACCTTCATATGCTCATGGTATATTTCCAGTTCCCTCATCAGTTCGGGAACCATGAATTTGTATTCACCGCGCAGGTACATCAGCCCTTTTTTCGCTCCGATTACCCTGCCGCAGATGGCCATGCCTGAAAATACCTTGCGGGGAACCCGCAGCAGGATTTCCCGGTCTTTGAACGTACCTGGTTCGCCTTCATCGGCATTGCACACGACGTACTTTTCATCGCCAGGGGTTTCAGCGGTGTATTTCCATTTCATGGCTGTGGGGAAGCCGGCTCCGCCACGGCCGCGAAGGCCCGACTCCATGATGTCGTTCAGGATATCCTCGTTGGTACGATCCAGTGTGGTGGCCAATACCTTGTATTTTTCGTTGGAATATTCCCCGAAGATTAAGTCAACTCTTTTAAGGGTTTGTTCTGACATGACTGTTTCTCCTATTTTCTGTATAAATGATTATTTACTGTTGTATTCGGTGATGATATCATGAACCTTTTCGGGGGTAAGTCCGCTGTATGGCGTGTCGTTGATCAGCATCGCCGGACCTTCATGGCACCATCCGAGACAGTTCGTTTCGAGCAGGGTGAATTTTTTGTTGGGGGTTGTTTCACCCACCTTAATCTTCAGCATGTCTTCCAGCGATTGAATAATCGTCTTTTTGCCATGCATGTCGCAGGTGATTGTTTTACATACCCTGATAACATACTCGCCCCTCGGCTCAGTATCGAGGAATGAATAAAAGGTGGCGGTTCCGAATACCTGGGCGGCAGAAAGATCAAGTTCTTTGGCAATGTCTGTCATGCAGGTATCGGAAAGGTAGTTGTTTTTTGCGACAACACCTTGCAGGATGGGAAGTAAACTGGCCCTTTCACGGCCATATTTTTCTGCTAATTCCTGGATTAATGATTTGCAATCAGTCATACAATATATTTTAAATTGTTAATATATAGTGTTTTAGGTTGTTTTACGGTGGCTTTGTGAATTAATTAACAAATTTTCATGCAAATGTATGATTTTTCTTTGTTATTAAAATAACAGGCATGGCCGGTTAACCATATTTTTTCTAATTTATATGCGATCCAAATAGATTAAATTCGCTAAATCCTTACATTTGTGCGGTATAGCATAACTGACATGAGCAATTACCGGTATTTTATACGCCTGGCCTATGATGGTGGCAGCCTCCACGGCTGGCAGCGGCAGCCTGACGCAAATACTGTACAGCAAACCCTTGAAGAGGCCCTGTCGATGATGCTTCGGTCGCCCTTCATTTTAACCGGGGCCGGACGCACCGATACGGGTGTTCATGCAGCTGAGTTTTTTGCACATGTTGATTTTGGGCATCAGTTGACCACCTGCGAACGTGAAAAACTGATCTTCCGGTTGAATGGTTACCTGGGCGATAAAATAGTGTTGTTTGAGATTGTTCCTGTGCAGGAGCGTGCCCATGCCCGTTTCAGTGCACGATCACGAACGTACCGATATTGTGTTGCCAGGGTTAAAAACCCCTTTCGCCGAAACTTTACGCACTATATATATGGTGCCATTGACCATGTGCTTATGAACCAGGGGGCTGAGCTGATCATGCGTTACGATGATTTTACTTCCTTTTCCAAAGTGGATACCGATACCGCTACAAACATCTGCAGGATCACCCATGCGCGATGGGAGACGGAAGGCTCTGAACTTGTTTTCACCATAACGGCCGACCGCTTCCTGCGAAACATGGTGAGGGCCATTGTCGGAACCCTGC
>JBBQUQ010000033.1:0-31443 GCA_038212325.1 Bacteroidales bacterium | reverse complement strand
TGATGTTGCTGAAGGTCGTATTGTCAAGTGAGCTCTGCCATTGGTAAGTCGGATTTGTTCCGTTCGACGGAGCAATACCGGTCAATAGGGCCGGGACAACACCTGAGCAGATCGTCTGATTGGCTCCGATGGAACCAACGGCAAGCGGCAGATCGAGCGACATGGTGATGGCGTTGGATGTTGCAGGGCTTCCCGAAATGCAAGCCTCGCTTGAGGTAAGAACACTGGTAATAACATCGTTGTTGGCCGGTACATAAGTGTAAGTTGAATTACCCGTTCCGGCGTTTGTGCCGTTTACCATCCATTGGTATGAAGGAGCCGCGCCTCCATTGACCGGAGTTGCAGTGTAAGTAACGGATGTGCCTCCGCAAACCGGGTTGGCTGAAGCCGTGATTGAAACGCTCACAGGCAGTATCGGGTTCAACGTCATAACTACCGTATTCGAGGTGGCCGGATTTCCGGAAACGCAGGCCTCGCTGGAAGTCAACACGAGTGAGACCACGTCATTGTTTGCCGGGATGTATGAATAGGTTGCAGTGCCTGTTCCAGTCGGATTCCCGTTCAACAACCACTGGAAAGCACCTGTTGATCCGCCATTCACCGGAGTAGCTGTGAAGGTAACTGAAGCACCTGCACAAACCGGGTTGGCCGATGCGGCAATCGTCACGCTCACAGGGAGGATCGGGTTTACCGCAATGGTAACCGTATTGGTCGGCAACGGGCCGCCGCAGGTTCCTTCGGCATTCTGCATCTGCTTGTAATAGGTGGTGGTTGTGAGGGCACCTGCCTGGTAGTCGAGCATCGTTGCACCGCTGATGTTGCTGAAGGTCGTGTTGTCAAGTGAGCTCTGCCATTGATAAGTCGGATTTGTTCCGTTCGACGGGGCAATACCGGTCAGCAGGGCCGGGACAACACCTGAGCAGATCGTCTGATTGGCTCCGATGGAACCAACGGCAAGCGGCAGATCGAGCGACATGGTGATGGCGTTGGATGTTGCAGGGCTTCCCGAAATGCAGGCCTCGCTTGAGGTAAGAACACTGGTAATAACATCGTTGTTGGCCGGTACATAAGTGTAAGTTGAATTACCCGTTCCGGCGTTTGTGCCGTTGACCATCCATTGGTATGAAGGAGCTGCACCTCCATTGACCGGAGTTGCAGTGTAAGTAACGGATGTGCCTCCGCAAACCGGGTTGGCTGACGCCGTGATTGAAACGCTCACAGGCAGTATCGGGTTCACGGTCATAACCACTGCATTCGAGGTGGCAGGGCTGCCTGAATTACACGCCTCGCTGGAGGTCAGCACGCTGGTAACAATATCATTGCTGGCAGGAGCATAAAAATAGGATGCACTGTTGGATCCTGCAGGTATGCCGTTTACCATCCATTGGTAGACAGGCGTGGTTCCGCCATTGACCGGGGTGGCTGTATAGGTAACCGATGTTCCTGCACAAACCGGGTTGGCTGATGCAGCTATCGAAACACTTACAGCAAGTACCGGGTTAACGATCATGCTTACCCCATTCGAGGTAGCAGGATTTCCCGACACACAGACCTCACTGGAGGTCATCTGACAGGTAATGACGTCGCCGTTGGCCGGAATGGTCATGAACGTAGGACTGTTGGGTCCCGGGATATTCACGCCGTTGATCTGCCACTGGTAAACCGGGGATGTACCACCGTTAACGGCAGTAGCTGTAAAGGTCACCACAGTGCCTGCACATATAGGATTGGCGGAGGCTACGATAGAAACGCTGACCGGCAATACAGGGCTTAGGGCCATCGTGATGGCATTGGATGTGGCAGGATTTCCCGTAATGCATGCTTCACCTGAGGTTAAGACAGAGGTGACAACATCGCCGCTGGCAGGAACATATGCATAAGAAGCACTATTGGTTCCTGCATTTACTCCGTTTACCAACCATTGGAATGAAGGCGTGGCACCGCCATTAACAGGGGTGGCTATGAAGGTGACCGAAGCGCCCGGACAGGCCGGGTTGGCTGAAGCAGCAATCGATATGCTTAACGGCAGTATCGGGGAAACGACCATGGTCACGCCATTTGAGATTGCCGGGCTTCCTGACACACAGGCCTCATTGGAGGTCATCTGGCAGGAAATCACCTCTCCGTTGGCAGGAATGGTCAGGAAAACCGGGCTGTTAGGCCCCGGGATATTCTCTCCGTCTATCTTCCACTGGTAAACGGGGGCTGAACCGCCGTTTACCGGGGTGGCTGTGAATGTCACTACCGTGCCCGCGCAAACCGGGTTTTGAGAAGCTACGATTGAAACGCTGGCGGGCAACAGCGGGTTAACGGTTAACGTGAGGGTATTGGTTGGCAATGGGCCCGTGCAGGTGCCTGCTGCATTTTGCAATTGCCTGAAATAGGTTGTGGTGGTGAGTGTGCCAGGCTGGTAATTGATCGTGGTTGCTCCGCCGATATCCGTAAAAGTGATATTATCAGCAGAACTCTGCCACTGAAATGTGGGAGAAGTTCCATTGGAGGGAGCAGTACCCAGCAGCATTGACGGGGTGTTTCCGGTGCATATGGTTTGGTTGGCACTGATGGAACCAACAGCCAGGTTGGGATAACCGCTTACCAGGTTGTCAGTGTAAGTTACCGGAGTAATGGAGCTCCCGAACTCATCGAATATTTTGCACAACGGCGGAGGGGTAGGATCCGGCGCTCTCCTGAAGTGGATGGTGGTGCTGCCTCCCTGGTATATGAAAGCGAGGTCTATTATCTTTTCCCCGTTGAAATTCGTGCCGGTGAGTCCATTTCCCTGGATATCCAGGTAGCTGACCGTGGAGCTGTACGAATAATTGAACAACGCATTAAAACCAGGGTAAACGTTGGCATACCCCGTACCAGGGGCCGGCGTAAGCACGGCATGGTCAAATTGAAGGTATAAGTTCATGCTCAGTACATTGTCCCCGCTGATGTGGATGGGGACCAATACCGTCGACCCAATACATAAACCTGTGATATCGGGTTGCAAAGTGAGTGAAGCGCTGACATTGGGCGAGTTCGGGCCGCCTTGCTGAGCAAACAGATCTGAACTGAAAATGCCAGAAATAATTATCAACAAAATCATCGCAGCTTGTAAGTAAATCTTTTTCATGACTGGTTTTTTTTTGATGCTGGTTTATGTGAAGTTTTTGATTATCGTTATATAAAAGACTTATCTTCAATTAAATAATATATATTTTTGGTGAAGAATGTTCTGGTATAATTAGGAAAGATAAAGACTAATTTTTAGCTGAAAATTACGGTAAAGATATAAATAAAATGTCGAATGAGAGCAAAACAGCCAAATTCTTTGATTATTTATACTATTTACGGAATTTCAGCCCAGCAGCAACGAGTGTTTGCGTGCCTCAATAGACGCTAAAGTGACAACACATAAAACCTTTCAAGGATCACATACACAGAAAATGTCAATGCCACAAAAGCGATCAGCATGGCGATCCAGGGTGTTGCCTGTGATAACAGCATCTCTTCGGAGGAGGCTGGCACAGGTGACTGTTTCTGCTGTTTTTTTCCGGCAGGCTTTTTTAAGGATGGTAAAAATGCCTTCTGAATGATGCTGTGGGCATGATTGCTGGCAAAAAGCAAAAACAGCAACGGTCCGATTGCGATGAAATAACGTCCCTGAACAGCCGTGATCGGGTCGCACCCTACTGCATTGCAATAGACATACAGGGCAGTCTCAATCAACACAAAGCCTGCAATAAAAACCCCGGCTAAGATGCATTTATGATAAAACCCGGGCCCTCGTCCTTTGCCGGTGCCGAAAAAGGACAAAAAAACAAGGAACAGCAGGTACACATATGCAACAGGAGCCGGCAGTGGGGCGTCGATCCATCCAAACAGCCCGACAAAACTTGTGAAGTAAAGTTCGTGCGATTTCCATAGGGTGTTGAACAGGATTCCGGCATACCTGGCAGGGTCATTAAGAATAAAGTTTTTCTGGGCCGCTGGGTCGACAGGGTTCACCGGTACTTGGGCCTTCGCGGGAGTGGCATCGTTCGGCTGCGGCTGGGCGTCTGTTTTTACCGCAGCGGGCTGTTGTTCTGCCTGCTCCTGCGCAATATTCATCACCTCGGGGGAGTGCGGAAGCAAAGGGAGCATTGCGGCCTGCAATTTCCGGCTCATCATATCATCGCCAGTAGCATCCCCGGTAGTGGTTGTCATCGTCATGTTCAACGGCGGAGTTCCTGTGACGCTGAATTTTTCGAATACGGCTTTGCCCGGCGCCCACAACTGGGAAACAATGGCGGCGGCAATGGCCAGTCCGGCAAATACAGCCAGGTACTTTTTTAATGAGCCGAACCTGCTTGCCGGGATGATAAAAAATGTCATGACAATGATGACATATGGCTGTTTGGCAGCCGCGAGCAATACAGTAAGGACAAAAAGAACGGCAACCTCCCTGGTTGTTATCGTTTTGACGTTGTTGTATGCATGACGCAGAATAGTTGCCAGAAACAGGAAACAGAGCCCGATGGTGACAGCATCATACGACATGGAAGCAAGCTGATACAAGGTCATGGGCATGACTCCCAGCAGGAAGAAAACCCAGTTGAAAATGGGGGCGGTCCTGATAGCAAGGAAGATGAGTATGACGGAGGCCAGAAGGTTGAACAGCCTTCCCAGGTAGAAAAGCCACAAGGGAGCCAGCCCGAACATTCTGCCTGCGGCAATTCCGATTGCCTGGGGAAGATACGGCAATATATGGTCAGGGGTAATGACCGAAGTTCTGGCCGAAGGATCGGCTTTGATATTTCCAAGTGCCCTGATCTCTGTCCGGCTGGTCTTTTCATGCGTGCTGAACTGCATCCTGTTGCATATGGCGCTCAGTTCGGTCAGCGACTTCGGGAAATCATCTTTCAGCTTGTAAATGTTGAATTCGGAAACCTGGTACGACCGGTAAAAGTGAACCGGTTCATCCGGGACCATGAAAGGAGGTGTGATCACCAGCATGATCAACCCGAAAAACAGGGCAAATCCGAGGAAGGAATATTCGGGCAGTATCCTGGTACGCCTCATGAACCGTGCGATCTGCTTGCTGAAAAACAAGAGCAGCGAGACAGCAGCGGCCAGCAGGTAGAAAATTACCTGGAACAGGGAGAAGTACCGCGAGTCGGATTCGAAGGTTCTTGCGCCAATGCTGCCGGTAAAATTGACGAGCCCCTGCTGCATTTCAATTGACTGCAGGATATCATTATTCAAAATCGAAACGACATACAGTTTTCCAAGGCGGCTATTCTCTTTCTTGGCGAGGCCGATGTAACTTCCCTGGTCCCCGTCGATGGAGTAAACACATGCATAAATTGTTTTCCCTTTACCGATGTCGAACTGCTTGTTAAAATCGAACGGGAAATAGCAGGCTTCACCAAAATCGCCGGAGGAAAATCGTTTGGTGAAAAGTATCTTCTTTTGTTCGTCGAGCAGCAGAAATACATTTTCGTTTGAATAGGACGAGGGCAGTTTCGCCATGTACAAATCGATCCTGCTCACAAATCTCTTTTGCATGGTTATTTCCTGCACAAAAAGAAAACCTTTCACCACAGCGCCATATTCGACCCCATGGCTTAATTCGACCTGTTGTGCCGGCAGAAAAAAATGAAACGACTGGTAACCTGCAATAAAAATGACAGCGACAATAAAAAAAACAATAGCTGCAATTGGAGTTTTAAATTTTTTCATTTACGGGAAGCGAAAAACCGTTGGGCCCGGGAACTAATTCTCTGTCTTTTTTATGATGAATTTATCGATCCTGTTCCCATCCAGGTCGACAACCTCAAATTCAAAATCTTTCCATTTGAACTTCTCGCCCGGCTTGGGAATATGCTTGAGGATGCTCATGGCAAGCCCGGCCAGGGTGTCAAATTTAACCTTATTCTTGTCAAAACCCTGGATATTGAACTCATAGGCAAATTCGTAAAAAGACATTTGCCCGTCGGCAAGCCATGTGCCGTCGTCGCGCTGATTTATCTGCGGCTCATCGGGATTAGGTTCATTGAAATCGCCCACCAGCGCCTCCAGGATGTCATTCAGGGTAACCATCCCCACCGTGGAGCCATATTCATCGACCACAAGCCCGTAATGGATCTTGTGCTGTTTGAATAGTTCGAGCGTTTCATAAGCCGTTAACGATTCATGAACGAATTGCGCCGGCTTGAGCTGGTTCCGGATGTTGAAATCGGCATCGCATATGTTCTCCAAAAACAGGTCTTTGATAAAGATCACCCCCAGCACGTTGTCGAGATCGTCTTCGCACAAAGGATAAACGGAATGAAGCTCTTCACGTATTTTATTCCTGATTACCTCTGACGTGTCATGAATATCGATCCATTCGATGTCGGAATGATGTGTCATCAGGGAGGAGACCTTGCGGTCGCCGAGATGAAAAACACGCTCGACAATATCCTGTTCGATTTCCTGAACTTCCCCGTCGTCAGTTCCCTCCTGCACCATCGCCTTGATCTCATCCTCGGTCACCCGTGAGTCAAAGGAAGGCTTGATCCGGAAAAGCCACAGGATGCCGTCCCCGCATTTTGAAAGGATGAATGCGAAGGGATATACAGCATTTGTAAAAAACAGGAGTGGCCTGACCGTGGCTTTTGCGATCACTTCAGGGTTTATCAGCCCGATCCGTTTGGGGACCAGCTCGCCGATCAGTATGGAGACAAAGGTCACGATGATCACAACAAGGATGAGGGCCAGCGCATGACTTAATGCAGGGTCCACCCCGAGGGTTATCAGCAGCAGATCCATTCCGTGGGCGATTTCATCGCTTGAATAAACCCCCGTAAGGATCCCGATCAGGGTGATCCCGATCTGCATGGTCGATAAAATCCTGGATGGGGCATTGGCGTTGTCAAGCGCCAGCTGGGCAAGTTTGTCGCCGCGGCGGGCCTCAAGCTCCAGCCTGGATTTGCGCGCCGACACCAGCGCAATCTCTGCCATGACAAAAGCACCATTGATTAAAAAAAGCACCAGTAAAATGACTATTGCGGAAACCATGAGGGTATGAAGTTTGACATTTCCGGCAAATATACGAAAAAAGAAACGGGAGGGAGCCGCGACTGGTGGGTCGTGAGTCGTGAGTCGTGTATCGATATGGGTTTTTATGTAACTTTGTATTGTTTTGATTTTAACCCTGCATGAAAAAGCAAATTTGTCTGTTCATCATATTTTTACTCGTGGTTACCGGCTCTGCCATTTCACAAACCCCCCGGATGTTGCCTGAAATTACGCCGGCCGGGAAAGGAAAGGTTGACACCCGGATCGACAACATCGGCTACTGGACGCGGATGGTTCAGCTGGGATATGTAAAGGCTAATCCCAAAGTGGCAGTTCCGCCATCACGTTTTACCGGTTCAGTGATCAGCACGTATGATCCGCTCCGCGACATCCATTGCCCATGGCGTAGTATAAACTCCCCCGACATCCCGGTAACCGGCGAAACGGATGTTACACAGAGTGAAAATTCGGTTTTTATTGATCCTGAAAATGAGAATGTTGTGCTAAACTCCAACAATTCGAGCAGTTGGATTGCCGGATACGCCCTGGAGCCTTACGGGGCTGATGCATTGTATTCCCTTAATAGCGGCCAAAACTGGAAAGGGTCAACCGATGCAGTGAATGGGAATAATTCAGGAGATCCCTCGACGGCCATCGGGCTGAACGGCTGGTGGTATGTCGGGAGAATCTCCGGCGATTACGGCCAGGCGGTTTCGTACAGTAAAGACCAGGGAAAGACCTGGAAGAGAGTCAAGGTTGGACAGGGCCCCACCGCCGGCATCGGGCTGCTTGACAAAAACCATCTTTGGATTGATAATTCAGCAGCAAGTCCGTTCAAGGGTTATTTATATGATGCCTGGACAAACTTCATCCCGGGAAATGCTGACACAAACCAGGTGGAACTTGTGCGGTCAACTGATCAAGGACTTACCTGGTCATCGCCATTAAACATCAGTTCTGCGGCATCGGCCCTTAAGCTGAACCATGGTGTCAATTTGCAGACCGGTCCCAACGGCGAAGTTTACGCGGCCTGGAGCATCTACGACATCTGGCCTTCAGATGAAACAGCCATTGGCTTTGCGAGATCGCTCAATGGTGGCGGAGTATTTATGCCGGCAACCAGGATCATCAGCAACATCAAAGGAATCAGGGCATCGATGACCGGGAAAAACATGCGGGTGAGTTCATTTCCATGCATGACGGTCGACAACAGCACCGGGCCAAACCGGGGAACCCTCTACTTGGTGTGGTCAAATGCAGGCTACCCGGGGGTGAACACGGGCACCGACATTGACATCTACCTGATCCGCTCCGCCGATGCCGGATCAACCTGGTCGTCGCCCGTCAGGGTCAACCAAGACCCTGCAGGACTGGGCAAGCAGCACTTTTTGCCGTGGATCACCTGCGACCGGGTGACCGGTGGAATATGTGTGGTCTACTACGATGACCGCGAGGTGGATTCCACCCAGGCCGCTGTTTTTGTATCCACATCCTACGATGGCGGTGATAGCTGGACCGACATGCAGGTGAGCGACTACACCTTCACGCCCGAGCCAATCCCGGGATTGGCCTTCAGCTATTTCGGGGATTATATCGGCATTCAGTCGAACAACATGAAAGTGTACCCGTTGTGGACCGATAACCACGACAACGGCCGCGCCATGACCTATATCTCCCCCTTTGACCTGGCACCGAACCCAAACCAGCCCTGGGTAACCTATTATTCCGATTCACTTGCGACCGTGTCGGGAACCGGCAATGTAAACCTCAACTACAGGGATTCCCTCTACCTCTCGCTGGGCTTGAAAAATGTCGGTGATCAGGCGGCTGCAGGCGTTACTGCTTATATTTCAACCGCCTCTCCTTATATCCTGGTTACCGACAGTACGGCAGCATACGACACGATTGGCCCGGGACAGACTGGCCTGGTGCAAAACGGATACACCATGAAAGTTTCCGACACCATTCCCGACAACCTGGTGGTCAGGTTCAATGTAAGGGTTACCGGCATCGATTCCACCTGGTACAGCCATTTTGGACTGGAATCGCACGCACCTGCCCTGGCGATCAACGGCATCACCATCGTCGACACCCTCAACGGCAACAGCAACGGGCGCATGGATCCCGGTGAAACGGTACAGATCGTGGTTCCAACCGCCAATACCGGCGATTTTATCTGCCAGTCAGCCTATGGAAACCTGGAAACAGACTCCCCATACCTGACCTTGATGCAGGACAGTATTTTCCTGGGCGACATCCAGCCGAAGCAATTGAAAAAAGCCATATATACCGTTGCGATAAGCCCTGATACCCCTATTGGCACAGGAGCTGATTTAACCTATTCGGCTCATGCCGGCGCATACATGGCAAAGCGGACCTTCCGCGAGATGACCGGCATGCTGGTAGAGGATTGGGAAACCAATACATTCACCAGGTTCCCCTGGCAACCGGGAGGAGCCAAACCATGGGAAATTTCCACCCTCTTCCGTTATGAAGGGAATTATGCGGCGGAGTCTGGCAGCATCAATGACTACCAGAACTCACAGATGCTCCTGACCTATACCTCCGTTACCACCGAC
Source organism: Bacteroidales bacterium (assembly GCA_038212325.1). Classification (GTDB taxonomy): domain Bacteria; phylum Bacteroidota; class Bacteroidia; order Bacteroidales; family FEN-979; genus CAIVAT01. The sequence continues at coordinate 21,838 of JBBQUQ010000033.1, read as the reverse complement.
AGCATCTCTTTTTACCTGCGCACCTCCAGTGAAGAGAACTATGACTACCTCTATTTTTACATCGACGGCGTGCTGCAGGATCAATGGTCGGGCGAAACGCCATGGATGCGTGCAGCTTTTCCGGTTGCACCCGGGCAGCACACCTTCAGGTGGATGTATATGAAAGACCTTGCGTTAAGTACGGGATTTGACCGTGTTTGGGTTGACTTTATTGCCCTCCCGCCACCTGTGCTGCCGGTGGTCAACCCGGGGGAAGGCGACACCATCTGTGCAGGGTTGAATGTGATGCTTCAGGCAACGGCGCAGCTGTGCGATTCAATTCGATGGACCTCTTCCGGCGACGGGGTTTTCGGCAATGACAAAGCACTGGTCACATTTTATATCCCCGGAACGAATGACCTGATCATGGGTGAAACCACCTTAAAGCTGACGGGTTATGGCACCTATGGAAGTACCGGAAAAAATAAATTCATCCGGATCAACCCGCGCCCGGTTGCATCCATCTCGCCTATTGCACAGGACACCTTGTGTGCAGGCCAATCTATTGTATTAACGGCAGATACAGCTGGCGTTTCGGCCTGGAACTGGTCGCCGGGTAACTTGACCGGCCCCGAAGTTACCTACGATACCTCCAATGCAGGAGGAATTGGGATGCACCTGATCAGGCTGGTTGTCACCAGCGCATCACAATGTCAGAATCATGATTCGGTGTATCTGACTTTTAAAGATTGCACCGGAATTACGGAAATTTTTGCCTGCACCATCCACGCCTATCCGAACCCTGGAAATGGTGTTTTCAGGCTTGAGGTGAATACGCAAACACCAGGACTGCTGACGCTCATGATCACAAATGCACTAAATGCCATAGTTTACCGCGATGTTCTTCCTGAAAACACCCGACAGCACAGTAAAATTCTTAACCTGGCCGCCCTGCCCGATGGAATATACCTGCTGATGCTAACGACTTCAGACGGAACCATTTCCCGGAAGCTGATCATATCGAAATAAAAAAGAGGTCACCTTCCTGCGCAAAGAGGCTGGTTAAAGAAAGAACATCGCCACGCCCGACACCGCCATGATCGCTCCTGCCACCTCCTTGATTGTTACTTTCTCCTTGTACAGAATCATAGAGGGGGGAATAATCAGCACCGGCACAATGGCCATGATGGTGGAAGCGATCCCGGTATCGGCATATTTGATGGCGATCAGTGAAAATGAGACACCGAGGAACGGTCCGAAAAAAGCTCCCAGCGAAAGCTGAAGCATTGGTTTCCGCTTGCTTAGTGCACTGAACGCGTGTTTCCATAAGCCCATCACGGTAAATAAAACCGCAAAGCCGGCAATCCCTGCAATCACCCTGATCTGTGTGGCCGCAAAGGTATCATACTGCTGCATCCCGACTTTGCTGAGCACCAATCCCACAGCCTGGCCTGCCGCTCCGCCAAGTCCAAGAAAAATTCCCCATAGCGGGTAATTAAACTTTACCTTTCTGAAGCCGCCGTTGCTCTCTTCGGCTGTGTGCCTTTTCAACACCACCAGTGCAATGCCCGAAATGGTCAGGGTCATACCCAGCCAGCTTTTCCATGATAGGGTCTCACCCAGCACCACCCAGCCAATCAGGGCAGTCATAGGCGGAGCCAGGGCCATCAGCAGCATTGAAATGCGGGCGCCGACAACCACAAAAGCCTGGAACAGGCAGAGGTCGCCAAACACAAAACCTATCAATCCCGATAAGGTGAGATAAAGCCATGCATGCGGTGAAGCATCCACGGGTAGAAGAGACCCCCTGTAGAAAAAAACGAAAAGGGTCAGGAAGCAAAAACCAGCCAGCAAACGAAGCAGGTTAACTACCATAGAGCCCAATTTCCGGCTGGCAGCTTCAAAAGCAAGCGCGGTGATGGTCCAGAAAACAGCTGTAAGCAGGGCGGCTAATTCGCCGGGATGGTTCATCAAAATATAGTTCTCCTTATTATTTTCCGGCAAGCCACTCTTCGGGGTTTTGTATCACCTTGCCGTGCCATAGTTCAAAATGCAACTCGGATTTCTGATCGCCGGGATTGGCATGCACCTTTCCGATGGCCTGTTTTACCGCTACTTCCTGCCCGTCCTTTACCGTCACTTCATCCAGGTTTGAATATACCGTAAGATATTCACCATGCCGGATGATGACGACCGTGTTAAAACTTGGAAATGCCATCACCCTGCTTACCTTTCCTCCAAACACACATTTAACCGCCGACCCTTGATCGGTCATGATATCTATGCCGTTATTCTTGACTTTGATGTTTTTCAGCACCGGATGGGCATGCTCGCCAAAACTGCCAGAAATGAATCCACGGTCGCAGGGCCATGGCAACCGGCCGCGATTGGCCGAAAAGGATGAGGAAAGTTCCTTTTCTTTCGGTGTATAATCCATAACTGCACGGGTTGCTGAACTCTTAGATGCCGTGCCTGTCTTTTTTTCCGCCACCTCCTTTTTCCGCGTACGTTCTTCAGAAGCCCTGATGTCGTCGGCGATCAGTTTCTGGATGGCATTCTCGAGTTTTTGTGCGGATTGCTGCTTGGTTTTAATGGTTGCGAGCAGCTGCTTTTCCTTGGCCGACAACTCCTTGACCACATGGTCCTTTTCGGTTTTTTCACGATCAAGTTTCTGCTTTTCCGACTGCTTGGTCTGAACCAGGTTCAGTTTCTGGCTCCTGGTCTCTTCCAACTCCTTCCGGTGCGCGTTGATTGCACTTTTGGTCGCTTCGATGCGTTCAGCCTGCTGGCGGCGGTATGATGCGTACTGCTGATAATATTTCAGGCGCTGGTATGCCTGGTTGAAATCTTTCGCAGAAAAAATGAACATAAGCTTGTTATGTCCGTTCATGGTACGATAAGCATAGCTGATCATACGGGCATATTCCGACTTCAACGCGTAAAGTTGCTTTGACATCCTGCCGATCTGGATGCTGTCGACCGCCATGGTGACCTGCACTTCATTCAATTCGCGGTTGATGGCGTTGATCAGCGCCTCACGGCTTTTAATCTGTTTTGCGAGGATCTGAAGTTTATTCAGCGAGGCAACCTTGCTTTTTTGTGTTTTCTCCAGCAGATCGGTTGTGTAACGGATCTCTTCCTCCAGCTTTTGTTTTGTCTGCTGCAGCTTCTCTTTATCTTTTGCTGATTGAGGAAATCCTGCACCCGGCAGAAGCAGAAACAGAAACAATAATACCAGCATCCATTTGGCATTAAATATCTCGCTGCGTATTTGCTCCTGGTTGATCATCGGCAGTAGGAATTATTTGACCGGCTGATAACTTGCAGGAATTTTGAACGGGAACTGCGTTGGAACGTTAATCATCATTTTTGAAAAATCAGCACTGACCCGGATGGTATTATCGGCCCAGATGATGTAAGTCATTTTCCGGGGGAATAACTGGCCTTCAATCGTTTCAAAATCACTGTATGTCGATTCCAGCCGGATATTATCCCGCCGGATCTCTTTCACATCGGCATGGGTGATCTTATAGGTGGCCGGGTCAAGCCAGATATTTTGAATGAAAATCTTAAGGTTATCCTGGCTCCCTTTTACAAATTTTTTAAGCTTCCGGCGCTCCCCGGTCGACAATTTGTATTCGCCATGGTCGATGGAAGCACTGAATTTTCCATTTTCATAGAACTGCAGATCGTTGCCGAGCAGGAACGCCTGCATCAGGTCAAAGTCAATATTGGTCTTGAGAAACCGGTTTACATAATCATAATCTCCGAGGAAATAGGTGTTGTTGAGCCTGTTCATCATTTTTACCGAATCCTGGGTGATCAGAAGCCTCAGGGCTTCGATGCCAAGCATGGGAGTCAGCGATATCCAGATCAGGCTGTCTTTGCGGATGCGGATTTGCCCGCTGAACGAGTTTTCCGTCCCGTTGTTTGAATATTCGGCTGAATATTTTGCCGAGAACCATTCAAATTTCAACTCTTTCTCCTTCAGTCTTGCAAACAGGAATTCGGCACCTTCCTCTTTGATGGGTGCTTTCATAACTTTCCGCGCCGGGCTGCACGATCCGAGAATGAACAACAACGCCAGCAACATGAAATTAAACCGGCTAATTTTTTTGAAATAAAACACCATGGATTATTGATAATATTTCTTGTCGGTAATCTTCTTTTCAAGAAGTTCGCTACCAGGACCTTTTTGCTTTGCCTTTATCCAGTTTTCAAGTGCGCCGGCTGCATCACCAAGTTTGTACAGGGCGTCGCCGTAATGTTCCAGCACCTCGGCGCTCGGCGACTCTTCGCTTTGCACAGCTTTTAATATCCATGTGGCGGCATCCTTGTAGCTCCCCTGTTTGAAGAGAACCCAGCCATAGGTATCATGGAATGAGGCATTCTGCGGATCCAGCGTCACCGCTTTTTTGGACATTTTTTCCGCCTTGTCAAGTTCACGTCCGTCAAGCGAGAGGTAATAAGCATAATTGTTCAGCACATAACTGTTATCCTCGTTGAACTTGAGCGACCGTTCATAGGCCATGAAGGCCTCTGCGTCGTTCTTCATTGCATGGAGCGCATCGCCCTGGTACATATAAAACTGGGCCAATAGTTCGTTGTTGTCAACCACGAGGTTGGCCCCTGATGCCAACGCCTTCAAGGCCGGCTGGTTCATTTTTAACTGCAGGTTGGCCAAACCCAGGAAAAGATAAGGAAGAGGCTGATCGGGGAAAAGCTCAACTGCCTTCTGGCTGTAAGCAAGCAGGTGGTCAAGTTCATTCGCCTGCAGATCGAGCTGAAGGACTTGCTCCCAGATAACATAGCGGCTGCTGTCGAGCGACAGCACCTTGAGAAATGTCTCCCTGGCCTCCGCCATTTTCTTGTCCTGCAACAGCAAATCACCGTAAATTGAAAAAACTTTGGGGTCTTTCGGGTGTGTTTCGATCAGAATTTTGGCCAGGATGAATGCCTGGTCTTTAAGGTCGTTATAGATTTGGTTAACCGTATAAAACGAAAGGAGAATATTTACTTTGGTGTCCACGTCGAGGTTGGGGTTCGCAAACCCCAGTTTAAGTTCGTCGAACGCCTGTTCGTTATTCCCTGATTTGCGATAATAATCAGCCAACGACATATGTATGTAAGCATTGTCGGGCTCCATAACTGCGATTTTTTTGTAAATCTCCAGCGCCTTATCCTGCATGTTGTTGGCCATGTAAAATTCTGCGAGGATCGAATAATACCTTGTTTCATCCGGGAAAGCCGCTATTAATTTCCTGATCTCCCGTTCAGCGCCTTTCAGATCATTAAGGTGCAGGTAAATCTTCTGCTTTTGCATGGCAGTCTCCTCTGAAACACCGGCCTCTTCGTCGATCTGGTTATAGGTCTTAATTGCATTGCTGTATTGTTCCGCTTGCAGGTACAGCGCGGCAAGCTGGTAAAGATAATCGAGGTTGCGCGGAGTATTAACAATGAGCTTCTCGTAGATGTCAATGGCTTCGGAAATCCGTGAAGTTCCCTGGCAGAGTTCGGCAAGAAAAAGCTGGTACCATGTATTCGTGGGATCAAGATTGCAGGCCCCGCGGCACAACCTGGCAGCCTCTTCAAGGTTTTTTTGCTCTGCTTCCAGCCGTGCCAGTTCAAAATAGCCAACGGGATCCTCCGGATACCGGCTGATGTACTGACGAAATAAAACCCCGGCACCTTTTGGATTGCCGATCATCGCCTCCTTTTTTGCATCGATCAGCATGCCGGTATTCCCCCGGTTTAATTCAGTTGGCTCCTTGTGCTCTTTTTTCGATTTTTTCGTATCCTGCATTTGCGAACCAGGCAGGCTGAATCCTGCAACTCCAGGCAACCCGAGGCCCATCATCGGCTGTGCAATGAACCCAACAGAAAAAGCAACAAAAATGATAAGGATAAATCGTCTCATTCGTAATTCGTAATTTGTTATTAATGTGAATCAAGAGTCGAAAAAACTGCTAATAATGTTGTCTTATAATGGGGCTAAAGCCCCGGTTATAACATTCCCTCTTAACCCCGCGCTAAAGCACGGGGCAATACATCCTGCATTTCACATAATGTATTGCCCCGGCCTTCAGGCCGGGGGTGCATGAAGCCTGTCAGACCAAGGGCTTTAGCCCCATTATATAAGGTGGTTTCATAAATTTATTTTCAACCCTTGATTCGCATTATTATCTAACCCCCGTATGACCAAACCCCCCGGCTCCCCTGGCCGTATCGGCAAGCTCATCAACTTCAATCCATTCTGCCATCTCATGCGCTGCGATGACCATTTGCGCAATACGTTCGCCGTCGCAGATAACAAATTCCTCGGTCGACAGGTTAACAAGAATGATCTTGATCTCCCCACGGTAATCGGCATCAATGGTTCCGGGTGTATTCAGAAGCGTTATTCCTCGCCTGATGGCCAGTCCGCTGCGGGGCCTGATCTGTGCTTCGTACCCGATCGGAATCTCAATAAACAAGCCTGTTGGGACAAGAACCCGCTCAAGAGGTTTCAGCAGGATATCTTTTTCCAGGTTGGCACGCAGGTCCATGCCCGCGGAACCGATGGTTTCGTAAGCCGGTAACGGATGTTTGGAACGGTTGACAATACTGATCTTCATCGAAGTAAGATAGGGGACAAAGGTAATAAAATTCCTGATCACCGGAATGCAGCCAGGCGCGGCTTTTCGACAAGGTAAGCGATCCCGGCAAAAACAACCAGCAAAAAGGCGTGAAAAACAATCCGCAGGAATATGCCGCCCGGGATGAAATAAACGCTTGCCGCATAAAGCATGACGGCCAGCCCCAGGTAACCAAAAAACTTGCCGAGGTTGTATTTCACAGGAAAAAAGTGTTGCCCGACAAGGTAAGAAATCGTCATCATGGCTCCGTAGCAGATGAAAGTGGCCCATGCCGAACCAAGATATCCGTGTATGAGATGATCGGGACTCAACGGGATCCACCAGAAATTCAACGATAGTGTGATCACAGCCCCGATAAGCGACAGCCAGGCCCCCCAGATGGTTTTTGAGGTAAGCTTATACCAGATTGCCAGGTTATAATAAACACCCAGGAAAAGATTCGCCATCATCAGGATCGGAATAACAGCCTTGCCCTCCCAGTAATTTTTCCCGATAAGGTAACGCATGATGAAATCATCGAGGAAGACCATTGTTGCAAGGAATATAAATGAAACGATGATGATGAAATAGTCCATGATTTTGGCATACAGGATTTTGGCATCTTTTTCCCTGGCTGCGGCAAAGAAGAAAGGTTCGGCCGCGTACTTGTATGCCTGGATGAAGATAGTCATCAGGATGGAAATCTTGTAGCAGGCACTGTAAATGCCCACCTGGTATGCCGAAATGTCTTTGGGCAGCAAATACCGCAACAGCAACCTGTCGAAGGTTTCATTCACCATGCCCGCCATGCCTGCAAACAGCAATGGGAAGGCATAAATCAGCATCGTTTTCAGCAGTTTCGGATCCAGCTTCCATTTCATCCCGGCAAACTGAGGAGCCAGCAGGATCAGCGTAAGCGCACTGGCAACAAGATTCGAAATAAAGATATATTCGATGCCCCAGTCAGGCCTGTATACCAGGTGAATAAACCCGTTGATGAGGCTCCACGAATCATGCTGCAGGGCAAAGGGGCAGAAAAGGAGAAAAAATAGGTTCAGTCCGAAGTTGACCAGGATGTTTGCAAGGTTGATTGCGGCGAACCGCAAGGCTTTATTCTGAGCCCTGAGCCTGGCGAAGGGAATCTTGGAAAGTGCATCCAGCCCCAGGAACCATGCAAACCACAACACATATTCGGGATGACTGGCATAGTCGATCAAAGCGGCGATGGGTCGCGCGAAAATTGTGGTCAGGATCAGGAAAACCACCGACGAAAAAACCAGCGCGATCATCCCGTTGCTGAATACTTTCTCTTTATCTGCTTCGCTTTCGTTGAATCGGAAAAACGACGTCTCCATGCCATACGTCAGCACGACAACCAGGAAGGCGGCATAGGCATAAAAAACGCTGACCGTTCCATATTCTGCCGGCAAAAACACCCGCGTGTATAGCGGCACCAGCAAGTATCCGAGGATTCTTCCGAGAATGCTCGACAAGCCGTAAACGGCGGTTTGCCCGGCCAGTTTTTTAAGGGGATTCATCCGGACAAAGATATTTGTTTCGGTTGAATAACACAATTTGTCGCCCCATATTGCACATCCGTCGCGCCAATGGCCCAAAATTTTGTTTACGGAGATGCAATGACCTATTTTTGCACGATAATCTGAACAATGCCGAAAAACAAATTTTACGTCGTGTGGCAGGGTAAAAAACCCGGCATCTACCACAGCTGGGCGGATTGCAAAAAGCAGGTTGACGGATTCAACGGGGCCGTTTACAAAGGGTTTCCAACACTTGACCTTGCGCAGAGCGCCTTGAGCGACGACCCCCGGAAATACATGACCAAAGGACTGAATGCCCCGAAAAAGATCACCTGCTCCAATCCACTGGTCGGGGAGCCCATTGCCGACAGTATCTGCACGGATGCGGCTTGCGCCGGGAACCCCGGAATCCTTGAATACCGGGGAGTGGATACAAAATCGGGGGCCGAGCTGTTCCACCTTGGGCCATTCCCCGAAGGCACCGTAAACCTGGGCGAATTCCTGGGTATTGTTCATGCCCTGGCTTACCTTAAACAGCGAAACTGCGACTGGCCGGTCTATTCCGATTCACGTACCGCCCTCGCCTGGGTGCGGAAAAAAGCCATCAACACCAACCTGGTTGTCTCCCCGAAAAACGAAAAACTCTTCGAACTGGTTGGCCGGGCGCTGAAATGGCTGAAGGAAAACAGCTGGCCCAATAAGATCCTTAAATGGGAAACAGAATTCTGGGGGGAGATTCCGGCCGATTTCGGACGAAAATGATTACCTTCGCTGGATGATTTTTTGCGCTATGCGCACCCTGTCAGAGTTCTGCTACGATGGCCCCGATACGGTATTCAGGGGGAAATTGATATACATTTATGATACTGCCGGCCGGCTGGTCTATACACTCATGTCGGAGGGGGGTGTCGCGGATACCGTTGAAAGATACCGCTATTCAACCGGCCTGGTTACTACCTTTGATTCCTTGAACAGGGTACAATGGGAAACACAAACCGATGCATTTGGAACCGGCTTCCGGAAATTCACCTATTTATAAAGTTGCATAAAATGCGTCAACAATGTGGTTGATCTCGGCGCCTTCAGCATTTACCAGTATGCTGATGATGTCGAACCGCACTTCGCCCTTTTGCCTGCGATAGTTCACATAGGCATTTGCAGCGCGGATGAGGATCCGCTGCTTGGCCTTTGTCACCGATGCTTCAGGTTCGGCAAACATATTTGAGCTGCGTGTTTTCACTTCGACGATCACCAGGAAATTGCCGTCGCGGGCAATGATGTCGATCTCCTCGCGGCCAAACCTCCAATTCTGCTCCAGGATGCGGTAGCCCTTGCCTTCCAGGTAATCCTGGGCGAGTTTCTCGCCTGCCTTTCCCAGCTCGATAGGATCTTTCATAAGCCCTTTATCGGAAATACCGGGAAAGGTAACCGGATTGTTAATAAAAAGATAGTTCTACCTCTTTGCCGACGTTGAAACTGACCTTCCGGCCCATGATCAGGGCAAGGTTGGTGTCGACGTGCCCGGCAGGAAAATCAAAGCAGACCGGGTATTTGTATTCCTTTACCGCATCGGCGATGATCTCATTGGCACTTCTTCCGAAGGGGATGGCATTGTCGTTCATTTTGGTCATTCCGCCGACGATGAGCCCTTTGAGCTTATCAAGCTTTCCTGCTCTTTTAAGGGTCACCATCATCCGGTCGATGTGGTAAAGATATTCGTCCACATCCTCGATAAAAAGAATTTTGCCGGCCGTATCAGGCTCGGAAACAGTGCCCATCAGGCTGTATAGGATGGAGAGGTTCCCGCCGGTAATCAATCCTTCTGAATGGCCTTCGCGCGAAAGAGCGGGTTTGGGATAAGAGTAGGTGATCCGCTTCCCGAAAAGGGCATTGATCATGGTTTGCAACGTTTCATCCTCATGATCGCCCTTTACGTTGACAGGCATGGTGGCATGCAGGGTCTCGATTCCGAACAGGTGGTGAATGTGTGTATGAAGCACGGTCACGTCGCTGTATCCGACGATCCATTTCGGATGGCTGCAAAACCTCGTGAAATCCAGGTCGTCGATGATCCGCAGTGTTCCATACCCGCCCCTGGAACAAACAATTGCCTTGATTTTTTCATCATCCAGCATATGCTGAAAATCTCGTTGCCGCCGCGCATCCGTTCCGGCAAACTGATCTTGCTTGCTGAAAACGTAGCTTCCCAGTACCACCTCGATGTCGTGCCGCTGGAAAAACCTGATGGCCGGATGCACCTCTTCGAACGTAATGCTCCGTGCCGGGGATACAATGGCGATTTTATCGCCCTTCTTAAGGTAAGCTGGCCGTACCATGCGCCAAAAGTAACAAAAAAGAAGGTTACCCGGGTGAATTGTTAAGTCGCTATTTTTCATAATTTCATATCTTTGCGCCTCATTTTTAGTCATTTCTCAGATACCTTTCCCATGAGCGATAAACCTGCATACAAGCGATACACTGTTACCTCCGCCCTGCCCTATGCCAATGGGCCCATCCATATCGGTCACCTGGCCGGCGTTTATGTGCCTGCCGACATTTATGTCAGGTTTCTCAGGATGAATCAGGAGGATGTTGTTTTTATCGGCGGATCGGATGAGCATGGCGTTCCCATCACCATCAAGGCGCTGCAGCAGGGAGTGACTCCGCAGGACATTGTGGACAAATACCATGGCATCATTAAAAAATCATTTGAAGATTTCGGGATCTCGTTCGACATTTATTCCCGCACCTCGAACCCTGTGCATCACGAAACTGCTTCGGCGTTCTTCCGTAAAATGTATGAAGCAGGACAGTTTATCGAGAAAGTTTCTGAGCAGTACTTCGATGAAGCTACCGGGCAGTTCCTCGCCGACCGGTACATCACAGGCACTTGCCCCCATTGCGGATTTGACAACGCTTATGGCGATCAGTGCGAAAAATGCGGCACCACGCTCAATGCGACCGACCTGATTGAACCGAAATCAGTGCTCAGCGGCAACAAGCCGGTATTGCGTGAAACAAGACACTGGTTTCTCCCGCTTGACCAATATGAGCCCTGGCTGCGCGAATGGATCATGGAGGGCCACAAGGATGACTGGAAAACCAATGTTTACGGACAGTGCAAATCATGGATCGACCAGGGGTTGCAGCCACGTGCTGTTACGCGCGACCTCGACTGGGGTGTGAAGGTGCCCGTGGATGGCGCAGAAGGAAAAGTGCTATATGTATGGTTCGACGCACCTATCGGCTATATCTCCGCCACCAGGGAACTTACCGCAGAGTGGGAAAAATACTGGAAAGACCCGGAAACAAAGCTCGTTCATTTTATCGGCAAAGACAACATCGTCTTCCACTGCATCATTTTTCCGGCGATGCTGAAAGCCGAAGGCACCTATATCCTCCCCGAAAATGTTCCTGCCAACGAATTTCTGAACCTTGAAGGCGATAAAATATCCACTTCCCGCAACTGGGCGGTGTGGCTGCACGAATACCTCGAAGCGTTTCCCGGCAAGCAGGACGTATTGAGGTATGTGCTCACCGCTGCAGCCCCTGAAACCAAAGACAACGACTTTACCTGGAAAGACTTCCAGACCAGGAACAACAGCGAACTCGTCGCCATCCTCGGGAATTTCGTGAACCGCACCATTGTCCTAACGCACAAGTATTTCGAAGGGAAAGTACCTGGTGCCGGCGCTTTCAGCGATAGTGACACGGCGGCCCGGGAAGAGATGCGGCAATTCCCCGGCCGTATTGCCGAAAGCATTCATAATTACCGCTTCCGTGAAGCGCTGGCCGAAATGATGAACCTTGCCAGGCTTGGCAACAAGTACCTCACTGAGAATGAGCCATGGAAGGTGTTCGCCAGCGACCCTGCCAGGGTGGGTACCGTTCTGAACATCTCCCTGCAGATTTGCGCCCAGCTCTCCATTGTGGCCGAACCATTCCTGCCATTCTCTGCTGCCAAAATCAGGAAAACACTGAACCTGCCGGTCTACAGGTGGAATGAAGCCTCGTTGCTGGACTGGCTCAGGCCGGGACATGTCATTGGCCAGCCCGAGCTTCTCTTTGAAAAGATCGAAGACCCGGCTATCCAGGCCCAGGTGCAAAAACTGCTCGACACCAAGCGGGCCAATGAATCGGCGCAGGCTAAAACACCGGTAAAACCAGGCAAAGAAGCCATCGGTTTAGAAGATTTTGCTAAAATGGATATCCGCGCAGGGACCATCCTGGAGGCGGAAAAGGTAGCAAAGACCGACAAGCTGCTGAAGTTGAAAATAGATACCGGGCTCGATCAGCGCACGGTGGTGTCGGGGATTGCCAAATACTTCGACCCGGCCAAAATCATCGGCAGGCGGGTCAGCATCCTGGTTAATCTCGAGCCACGGAAACTCAAAGGCATCGAATCGCAGGGGATGATCCTGATGGGCGAAAATCCCGACGGCACCCTGTTCTTTGTCACCCCCGACGAAGGGTGCATGAATGGGGCTGATATCAAATAACTGACAGACCTTCCAGGTTTTTAAAACCTGGAAGGTCTGAAAACCTGGAAGGTCTCTTAACGAAATACCAGTTATGAATCGAAATGAAACCTTAGAGCATGGCTGCTTTTACCACCTTTACAACCGGGGAATAGACGGGTGTGATTTATTCAGGGAAACCACCAATTACGAATATTTCTTCAATTTATATCTCAAACATATAGAACCCATTGCCGATACCTTTGCATGGGTTTTGATGAAAAATCATTTTCATTTTCTATTAAGAATAAAGGACCTGTCGGGTTCATCAGACCTTCCAGGTTTTAAAAACCTGGAAGGTCTTGTTAAAAAACCCCCATATCAGTATTTTTCAAATCTTTTCAATGCATACACCAAAGCTTTTAACAGAAAATACGATCGCACAGGGAGCCTGTTTGAAAAGAATTTTCATCGGAAACACATTGCAACCGAGGACTACCTTAAACAAGTACTATTATACATTCATCATAATCCCGTTCACCATGGGTTCTGCGACCACCCTTCAGAATATCCATGGTCGTCATATTTGAGTTGTGTTTCAATAAAGCCAACACATCTGCATCGCGATGCCGTTATTGGATGGTTCGATGACCTTGGCAATTTCAACTATTGTCATGATGAATTCACCCGGATTGAAAAATGGCTTGCGGTTTAGAAATCGGAAGACCTTCCAGGTTTTAAAAACCTGGAAGGTCTGATCATTGTTCCAGAAATAGGTCATGAACATCTGGTTCTTTACCTGGCGCGGATCCTGATCCCTTCCGAATGAGCCGAAAATTCAGGGGCGTACATGCACTGAATGGTGGTAATGCCGTTGGAATATTCCCCCGCCGCATTTACTTTCAATGCGTACTCAAACACAAAAGTGCCTTTCGGCAGATAGTCAAAGAAGAAGTTTGTCGCCTGGTCGGTGGTGCTCTGGTAGTAACCGAGTCCGTCCTGGTAGCGGTACCCGGAAAGAGCCGATCTGCCCCCCCCCACCCTGTTTGGGGAAGGGGTCGGGGGGAGGGGTTCCAACGCACTTGCCCGCATATCCTTCATGTGAACAAACTCAAGGTCGCGGTCAACCTTAAGAACGATGCGAACAACAACCTTTTCGCCAACCTTCAGTGAACCGGCAACCGGGTGAATGGGCGAACCCGGATCAGAAACCTCGTTCGTACTTCGTGCTTCGTGCTTTCCTATTGGTTCAAGCACAGGTCCCGCGGAGGTATTTCTTTCCAAAAATAATTTCTTTTCAAGATGCATCGGCGTTGCCGCCGGGGTGATCTTGTCCAGATTTTCGAAATACTGCCAGTAAACCGCACCCCATGCCACGCCCTCTCCTGTTTTTGAAACCGTGATGTTCCCCATCTCAGGTTTGATCTCATTTCCGGTCCACGACTGCTGGAAATAGCCGGTTCCCGCCTCCTTCTTAATATCAGTGAGTTTATCGGAACTAATCTTCTCTTTACCCAGTGAGATTTTCACACCGGGATCCTCGGCAAGCAGGTCTGTTCCACGGAGCAATAGTGCATAACATGCCTCCAGTGTTGCAGGCGGAGATCGCCAATCCTGGGTTTGCTTCTGTTTCAGCAGCCAGATTTTCAACTCTTCCACAACTTGGTTATCCTGTGCAATTTCATCAAACGCTTCGATCATCAGCGCCTGGGTTTCAATGGGCGCCTGGTGCCAGAAAAATCCACGCTCCCCGGCCCAGTACATTCCCATTTCGCCTGAATGAAGTGCCTTTTCCGATAATGACTTGAGGATCATGGGAACAACATCCTTTGCGCCGAGACGGTTCAGGGCCAGAGCAATCATTCCCTGCAGGTAGCGGTCGTTTTGCAGCCAGTATTTTGCAGCTTGTTTTTTATAATAACTAAACGCTTCAGCGAATGCCGGGCCTGGAGCCGGGATGCGGGAGCCGGGATCGGTCATGAAGAATGAACGGGCATACAAATACTGGATCTGGGTGCTTCCAAGGTGGTTGCCATCAAGGTCTTTCGACGGATACTTTTTCAGGTTCTCATAATCTTTCTGAAGCTCGCCATCCAGAAACCCGATTGCCTTCAACACCATCTCGCGGGTGGCAGGGTCGTTCATGACACCTGTGATGCCCAGGTGGTGAAGTTTCCCGAGCCCCGTCAGGATGGTCTGGGTGATGTACCGGTTTTCAGGCATGCCTGCAAACCAGGTCCATCCGCCGTTCGGGATTTGCAGCTTCTGAAGCTTTTTAAGATTTTCATCCCGATTCGCAGTTATGTTGTCCGTGTCGAAAAAGAGCCCCAGCTTTTGCTTGCGCCCGGTTTCACTTAAGGCCTCCCGCACCCAGGGGGTTTCCTGCAGCAACGCAGATTTCAGCTCCTGGTTTTTGGCAAGGTTCGATTGAAGTGCATCGGGGGTGAGGTTTTTCCATGATTCAAACACAGCCCTTATTTTCGGGTTTGAATTCGCAATGAACGCTGCCATGCTATTCGACCAGTAGGCTGCGAAAATGGCATCGGCGGTTTCATATTGCCTTTCGCTAAGCGATGGCAGGGCCTGGATGGCATACCAGGCCGGGTTTGAGGCAAATTCGAGGGTGAGCCGGTAATTTTTGAGCGACACATCATCTCCGCCCGGAAGGCCTGATGCAAGGAGCTTCTCAAATGAAAATTGAACGGTTCCTTTGCCGCGCACGGGTAATGGAAGCGTTTCTGTAACCAGCATCCGGTTTGTCAGCACGGGAATGGCTTTTTCCTCTCCATCGCTGAAATTTTCCGAAGCTGCAGTAACCCGGTATTGAAGCACAGAGAGTTCAGGATTGACCGGAATGATAAGCCTCCAGGTGACCACGGAACTCTGGCCCCTTTCGAGCGCAAAATTCCGGGCAGGAATCGTGCCTCCCGCCTCCTGCATCGTGTCGGCCAGGCTGTTGAGCGGCTGAAGGGTCAACCCATCGCTCAAGGCCAGCGAAACCTTGCCAGCCAGGATGCGGTCGGAAAGGTTGACAATTTTGGTACTGAAAATCATCGTATCGCCCTGCCGCACAAACCGCGGAGCATTGGGAAATACCATCAGCTCCCTCCGGGTGATAATTTCCTTCTCGATCAGCCCGTAATCAAGATTTTTGGTATGGGCAAGTCCCAGCATCTTCCACCTGGTAAGCGATTCAGGAGCAGTGAATTGCAGCACCAGGCTGCCGGTTGAATCACTCTCCAGGGCCGGATAGAAAAAAGCTGTTTCACGAAAATCGCGGCGCACCTGGATGACTTGTTCCGGCGCTATTTTTAATTTGGGCTGACCATTCCCTCCGATAGCGGCCGAATCGTTCACCGTTTTCTCCTTCATTTCGGTTGAAGGCGGAGGCGTCGTCCCGGTAGCTTGACCTGTTGCATCAGCCGCTTCGTCCATGGCCATCATGGGCATGGCCTTGACACCGCCCCTGGAAGAATGCCTTGAATACCGCCCCTGACCGCCAAAATAATTGACGCCGAACCAGTTCAGCTTCAGCCCGGGTTGAAACAAATAGTTTTCATTCATGCCGCCCGGGGCCGCCCATTGTCCCGTTGATGTGCGGAATGCATTGTCGACATCCCAGGGAATGATCCCCGAATAGCGCTGATATATGCTGAAAGCCCACTCATTGGGCCGAAACAGGTCGAGCGACGCATCGTACATCCCTGCCATCAATTCGGCGCTGGCAGGTTTGCCGTCCGGACCGGTAATCTTCATTTTCCAGCTCTCCTTTGCCCCCGGATCCAGCTTGCTGCGGAATGTCTCAAATGAAATTCCAAGTTTCCTGCTGGCGTAAGGAACACTGATCACCTGGCTGTTCTGAAATACCCGGTTGTGTTTTACAAATACAAAATTAATTCCCACGTTGCCCCTGTATTGCTCCCTGATCGGGATTTCGAGGAGCATCGCCCGGTCGCTGATTTTAATCAATTCACGCGAAACCAGGCTGTCGCGCAGCCGCACTTCGTAAATCATGCTGACATTGTCCTCCTTCGAGCCAACAAGGAACCGTGCTTTTTCACCAGGCTCGCCGGAGGCCTTCAGCGGCACAAACCAGCTTAGGGTATTCACCGGTACCTCCTTCGATTCCGGGAAGAAGGTTGTCAGGTGCTTCTTAACCTCAACGACTTCGCCGAACGGATCGGTTGCTTTGAGCAGGAGCAAATAAGATCCGGAACGCAGGGCGCCGGATGCGAAATCATGCAGGTTAAAGGTTGAATCGCTTAAGGTATTGATCGTTTTTTCAAACACAGTTTCTTCCTTCGCCCAGGTGACCGGGTTGTTTTCGTCATCGTACACATCATACGGAAACAGGGAATGAAATTCTTCCGGTGTCATTACATGTTTGTCGGGACGATCCCACAACCTTGCTTTGAACGCCCGGTCGGGCTGGCGAAGCCGTTGCAGGGTGATGGTGACCATGGCCGGCGTGGGCCTGCCATTCAGGTTGGAAGTTGTAATTTTAAAACTGGTATCGAAGGCAAGATTGATGAGGTCGGGGATATCGGTCCCAATCTCAAGGGCCTTATAACCAGCCGATACATCCTGAACCGCCGATTGGGTTTCACCATTGACATCGGTCACGTCGGCGGTGATGGAATAATTAAATACCGGCCAGTTTTTTTTGTCAATGTTCATATCCGGAATGGCCGTAAACAGGATGACAAATTTCCCCCCGGCATCGGTGGTGGTTACACCGTTGATGATCTCGACCTGCGCAGAAGCAGGCATGGGCCATCGCCAGCCCCAATCCCAGAACGGATAACGGGCGGTGCGTACCACGCGGTATTTCACCATGGCGCCATCGACCGGATTGCCTGCATAGGCAAGGGCTTTGCCGGTTACGGTGAGCGGTTCTCCCAATTTGTAGTTTCCCTCCAGTGGTTCGCAGCTTACTTCGAACGTCGGGCGCTTGTACTCCTCCACGGAAATATAGGTTGAACCTGATTCGTTCGAGAGGGTCATCTGCCCTGGCAAAACGCCGGTGGGTGCGACAAAGGAGCCATTGACCGAACCGAATTCGCTGGTGGTAAGGGTTTGTTCGGAGATCTTCTGCCCGTTGACATCGGTAAAGACCACTTTTGTCGCATGGTTTGTTTTGATCCTCGACTGCTCTCCCTTCCGCTCCACAACGATGCCCTTGAAATAAATTGTTTGTCCCGGCCTGTAAATGGCACGGTCGGTGTAAAACATGGTTTGCAAGGTGGTCTGCTCCTGGCCTTTGTAAACCGGGTATTGATAAAAGTTGTCGGTTACCAGGAAGTCATCCTTGTAATAAATTTTCAAATACTGATTGGAGCTGTGCCTTTTATCCTGGGAAGGCGGAATTTCAACGTATCCTTTCTCATCTGTAGTATATTCCCTGAGTTTAACGCTCGCATATTGCCGCTCCCTGGAATTATAATTTTTTTCCCAGGATTCCACTCGTACATTTTTTAGCGGCAGGCCTGTTTCCCTGTCAAGGATAAAATACCCATAGCTCCCGTCATCATTGTGCTTGCTGATGTAACTGATCTGCGTTGACCAGAACGGGGTGTAGGAAAAAACCTGCTTTGAACCGGAAAAATCCTTGTCGGGTGAGCACATCAATACCCAAAAGCCAACCGGAACCTCCGGAATCCGGAATTCAGCCTGGTGTTTCTGAAAGTCGCCGTCATCAGGAAAATCCTGCATCCATGAAGCGGTGACAGGCAATGAGGTCAGGAATGCAATATACCCTTCGCGAGCAAGGGTTCCGGCCTTTTCTGCATAGATGTCAGGATCGGTTCTTGCAAGGCGGAAAAAGAGCTGCTTAAGGTTTTTTACCCCAACCAGGGCCAGTGATGGCTTCTCTTTGGGAACTGCCATCTCCGTTGTAACCTGCAACGATGGCTCTTTGATTGAATTTAACAGGATTTTGCAGTTTTTCGATCCCTCCGATCCCGGATGCCGCTGAATGACTGTTTCACACACCTCCGCGGCTGACCGCTTGTCCCATTTGTGCAGGTCTGAAACCAGTGGCTGATAAAGTTCGCCCTGGCCGCCCAGGAAAGTTGCCAGGACGTATGAGATGGACGAGCTCCAGGGTGAGGCGGACTGGGCCTGTTCAAACTGCCTCAGTGCATCAACATACAGGCTGTCATTGCCTTGAAGGATGTACTTCTCATGAACGAATTCAAACCGCTTCAGTTCTGTCCCGATCAGCGCCCGCGGGTCCTTATCCTGCAGATGGAAGGTGGCCAGGTCCCTGAAAATTCGCAGGGCGAAGCTGGCCGGCGCAGCAGGATCCTCCGCGATCATCATCCTGTTCCTGGTAAAGTTGGCGGGCTGGGCGAAGAACCATAACTGATCGACTTCAAAATGATGTGCAGGCAGGCTCATGCCAACCTCCCCGGAAGTGAAGAAATCCAGGGCGCGGCCTGCCAGAAAATCATAAAGGGTTGGGAGATACCTGGCCGCTTCCTTTACCAACGTATCCTGCCTGCCGTCATCAAAAACATCCAGTTCCAGGATGGCTTCGAATTTCCCGATGGGAATCCTTTTCAACGTGTCTGGGTCTCCAAGCGAAAGCCCGCAGGTGGTGGTAATCGCGCTGAAAACTGTTGCCAGGTCCCAGGTTTCAAGACTGTCGGGCAGGTTGCTTTTCACCTGTGTGCGGTCGCGGAAACGATATTGGTTGTTCTGGTAATACTTCCAGTATACCTCAGCCAATATTGACTGCAGAACCTGTTTCGCAGGTGCAGCCGAAACTGAAATTTCTTTTTGAAGGTCGGCGATGGTGCCTGCCATGAAGTTTTCGCGGAATTCGGAATTCAGCCGGATACGGTAAATAATGGCTTTGATCACCTGCGGATCATTTTTCCCTGCTTTGGCCTGCGCGTAAATTTTATCCACGATCTCAAGCGCCGACCGGGGCTGGCCGAGATTGGCCAGGGAATCGGCCTGCTTCCAAAGAATATCGAGATGGTGAAATGGTGAAATGGTGAAAGGCTTTGTTGTAGTGCTTGTCAGTTTGGAATTTTGTTTGCGCTGTCGATTTTGTGGATTTCCATGTGCGGAGATGCCAATTAACAGGAGAATGATTGCGAGGAACGGGAAAGAACGGTCGATTTTCATAACGTTTAGTTTTTTAAACATGCCTTTTACGGCAAAAGCGTGATAGCTGAAAAATCTAACTGCCAATCACAATATTGATGATCTTGTTCGGAACAATGATCACTTTTCTCGGCGGCTTTCCGTCAAGCCACTTTTCTGATTCCTTAGCCTCAAGGGCCGCTTTCTCAATTTCAGGAACCGTAAGATTCGTGGGCAATTCAAGTTTGAAGCGGGTTTTTCCGTTGAAAGAAACCGGGTATTCGAAGGTGTTTTCGACCAGGTATTCGGGTTTGAATTCGGGGAATACGGCAATGGAAACGCTGAAATTGTGTCCAAGCAAACTCCACAGCTCCTCGGCGATGTGCGGGGCGTAGGAGGCGATGAGCACGACAAGGTCGCTCAGGATGCTGCGCTTGTTGCACTTCAGCTCGGTGAGCTCGTTCACGCAGATCATGAAGTTGCTTACAGCCGTGTTAAATGAAAGACGTTCGATGTCCTCCTGTATCTTTTTTATCGTCTTGTGCAACACCCGGAGCTCCGCCGCGTCTGCCGGCTCTCCGGTCACGCGGAAATTATTCTGGTCGTCGTGGTAAAGCCGCCAGAATTTGCGGATGAAGCGGAATACGCCTTCAATTCCGTTGGTATCCCATGGTTTTGACTGTTCAAGTGGCCCCAGGAACATCTCGTACAGGCGGAAGGTGTCGGCGCCGTATTTTTCGATCAGGTGGTCGGGATTGACCACATTGTAGAGCGATTTCGACATCTTCTCCACCGCATAGCCACAATGGTACTTGCCCTCCTCGAGTATGAATTCCGATCCGGCGAGATCGGGGCGCCACAGGCAGAAAGCTGCGGTATCGAGCACATCGTTGTCAACCAGGCTCACATCCACATGCATTTCGGTGGTTTCGTGCTGTTCTTTCAGCCCGGCCGAAACAAACGTGTTGGTCCCTTTGATGCGGTACGCCAGGCTCGACCTTCCCTGGATCTTTCCCTGGTTGATGAGTTTTTTAAAAGGCTCCTCTTTGATGGAATAGCCGGTATCAAACAGGAATTTGTTCCAGAACCGCGAATAGATCAGGTGTCCGGTGGCATGTTCGTCGCCGCCGATGTAAAGATCAACATCCTGCCAGTAGTTGACAGCCTTTTTCGAGAAATATTCCTCGTCGTTGCGCGGATCCATGTAACGCAGATAGTACCCGCTCGAGCCTGCAAAACCGGGCATGGTGCTGGTTTCAAGGGGATATCCCTCTTTCGTGGTCCAGTTTTTGGCACGGGCCAGAGGCGGTTCGCCTGTTTCTGTGGGCAGGTATGCATCAACTTCGGGGAGCCTCAACGGAAGTGCGCTTTTTTCAAGGGTGTGCGCAATTCCGTCTTTGTAATAGACCGGGAAAGGCTCGCCCCAGTAACGCTGTCTGCTGAAAATGGCGTCGCGGAGGCGGAAATTGACAGTCCCCTTGCCGATATTCATTTCATTTACCCTGCCGATCACCGCGCTGATGGCCTCTTTCACCTTCAAGCCATTGATGAAGCCGGAGTTGACAAGCACGCCGTCCTTGGCGTCGTATGACTCCACTGAAATATTGCCGCCGGCGACCACCTCCACGATGGGAAGGCCGAAATGCTTTGCGAAATCGTAGTCGCGGCTGTCGTGGGCCGGAACGGCCATGATGGCGCCGGTACCATATCCGGCCAGCACGTAATCGGCCACCCAGATAGGGATGGGTGCGCCATTGAACGGGTTCAGGCAGTAAGCCCCGGTGAATTCGCCGGTCACCTTTTTCACCTCCGCCATGCGTTCGCGCTCGGAGCGGTTTTTGGCCATCAGCAGGTACTTTTCAACTGCCTCAGTACGGTCGGAGGTGGTGATCTTCGCGATCAGTTCATGCTCGGGCGCCAGCACCATGAATGTCGACCCGAAGATGGTATCGGGGCGGGTGGTGAAGATGCTCAGGCTGAAATCCTGTCCCTGGATGGGGAAATGGATCTCTGCGCCTTCCGACCGGCCGATCCAGTTGCGCTGCATCTCGTTGAGGGAGTCCGAAAAATCAACGGTCTCAAGCCCGTCGAGCAAACGCTGGGCATAGGCAGTAATTCGCAGGAACCACTGGCGCATGAGTTTGCGTTCCACCGGGTG
>JBBQUQ010000032.1:0-31493 GCA_038212325.1 Bacteroidales bacterium | reverse complement strand
ATCAGCCGGAAAAATATCTATTGTGAACTATTGTGCCTATTGTGGTGAAGAATAATGAAAATAAGAAAGACGAATCTATCTTATATCTAGGTTAAAATTTGTATTAAAATCTAAACTTGCTTAAAGGGGATAAGCAGTTTAAACACAATGGAAAAATAGTTGATTACGCTGAAGTGAAATGAAAAAGTCTCTATTTTATTGTCTTTTGCTGGTTTTAGTGCCATGCCGGTTTTTTGGCCAGGGAAGCTGGAATCCTCCCGGAATGGATTCAGGATATCCACGGACATTGCTTGACAGCATTGATATTCCTGTCGTCAGAGCCTCGTTACCGGATCCGGACCACCTGTTTTTATATGGTAGCATCTGGTTAAATGCCAATTCGGTAATTCCGGCAGGCAATTCAACAATTGAAGAACGGGCTGCGCGTTCGATGATAGCCCGTGAAGCGGCATTCGGGCACCTGATGGGCCGGAAATTCTCGGCCGGAACCATTGTTCCGTTGTCTCAAAACGGGCGGGATTCCCTGCGCGACCGGGTGCTGGGGTTGCTGGAACAAATGAATACCGATGTGGATGTTGGGACTTTCTGGACCTTCTATACTCCCTGGCAGCACCGGTCGAAAGAGCTCATCTCGTACCTCATTGCGTACGACTTGCTGAAAGGAGGTGGTGTGCCGCAAACACTGTTGGAGCCATCAAAAACAAAACTGCTGACCTTCACGGCAAACCTTTACCAGAAGTCGATGGCAACCTATACCTTTCTGAACCTTAAATTTTTCACTTACCAGTTTAACAACCACAGCATCATGACCGCATCTGCCCTCGGACTGGCAGCCATCGTGTTCAATGATCATGAAAGCGCCAATGTGAATTATCAGCCACAGAACTGGATCAATGCCGGGCTCTATAACCTCGACAACACCCTGTGGATGGAAAACGGAATCTATCCGCGGGTTTCGGAGCCTGATACCCTGGCGGGCTACGCTGAAGGGCCAAACTATTTCAAATATGGCTTTGAAAACGCCTTCCCGTTCATCCGTTCCATGGAGAATTTTTTACCGGACGGATTTTATGCAGCCACATTTAACAGCACCACGCGAAACATCCGGAATCCATGGTACGACACACGTTACGACCGCCTTTATGACTGGATGAACAAGATCCGCATGCCCGACGGGAGTTGCCCTCCCATTCACGACAGCAGCATGGGGTTTGGCACATCGATTATGGCCCTCTCGGGAAAACCAAAGTTTAACCCGCTCAACCCGTATAATGCGGATGATCCTGCCGTGAGAACCCAGTATATCGCCACCAATGTGGCGCATGGGCCGGTTGAAGACAGCCTGTTCCAGTCTTTGCCTGCAGCCGGGAGCCTGGTTTTCCGCTCATCCTGGGAACCAGCAGCGATCTACATGCATTTTATCGGCAAACACGGGATTGCACTCACGGGCGCCAAATCGCACCACCAGGGAGATGCCTCAAGCTTTTCACTGATGGCATACGGCGAACTTATGGCAGTTGATCCCGGGTATCCCGGAGCGTCATTGGCCGACCTCGAAAATAAAGCCATTGACCACAGCCTGATTCTTGTCAATGGGAACGGGCCACTGCCACCAACGGGGGAGAATGTGAACACTGCAACAAATACGGCGTACATCGAGCATTGCTTTGACACCCCTATGCTCGATTACGGAGAGGTGAGGGTTGCTTACCAGGGCGCCGATATCATCCGGAAAAACCTGTTTGTCAGGAATAAATATTTCCTTCTTTCCGACTTTGCCTCAGCGGCATCGCCAAAAAATTTCACATTTCAATTGCACGGCAACGGGTTGTACGGAAGCACGCCGTCTGCTGCAACCGGCGCTTTTGTTCCTGACTTCGCCAATGCGCAGGGTATTTATTCGAGGAATTCGGTTTCGATGCTGGCACGGGTCACTGTCCCCGGAAATGCAGCAGGATACGCTTATGAGCCCGACAGCATGGCGATTTACGGCGGTTTCAGAAAATATTCGAAAATGCTGGTGCAGAAGAATAACATTTCGGCCACCCTGTTTCTTTCAACCCTGTTCCCATACACATCGACTCCTCCCCAGGTTTATACTGCCGGTCAGAGCAGTTCGTCAACATCGGCCAGGATCCAGTCAGGCTCATTCAGCGACCTGGTTTTCTGTTCACAAAACAACCTGCTGCATGTCATCGCCGCCGATTCCTCGGGAATGAACAAGACCGTAAAGGGCAACGGGAAGATCTGTTTCCTGTCTGAGACATCCGATGGACAATTTTCTTCCGCTTTTCTCCAGGATGGCGACAGCATTGTATCTGCGGCACAAACCATCATACGCACCCATAAAAAAATGGATGTTGCCTGGATGAAGATCGATGCAGAACTTTCAGGTGGCTACGTTTCCGGTTCCGACACCGTCAGTTTTTATATGGACAGGGAAATGCAGATCCTTCGGGGACCTGCGTTCGCCATCTCTTACGACTCGGTTCATCACCTTGTGGTCGTTGTATTCAACGGGAAAGGGAATTTTATTCTCGGGCCGGCCGATCTGACCTGGGTATGGACCGGGCAGGAAAACGAACAATGGCATAATCCGGCAAATTGGCAAATGCTTAACCATGCCTTCATCAGCGGGGTGCCCATTGCGTCAAATAATGTGATTGTCGCGGCCGGCGCGGCTCATATGCCCGTCGTTTCAACAGTTAATCCTGCAGCATGCCACGACCTTACCATTCAGGCAGGGGCATCGTTGACGATCGGGACGCTGAAATTTTTGACAGTAGAGGGAACCCTTACGATCCCCTAAAACGTTATCGTGTACTCATAGGTCACGGGCAGGGGTTTTTCCTGGTCCGTTCCGGTTTTTTTTGCGGGATCTTCTTTTGCTTCAGTTGAATAGCTGATTCTTACGCCTGCAGGCAACCTGAAATTGATCGTGGTTTTGGTCGTCATTTTTACACGCATCCCCCTGTTTTTCACCTTTTCGTAACGGAGTAGCCCGACAACACGCATCGCCTCTTCGTCACAGCCATGGCCGATTCCTTTCAAAATCCTCGGGTGCTGCACCACGCCGCTGTCATGAACATCGTATTCAACCATTACCGATCCCTCCACCCCGGCCTTTAACGCGGCATCCGGATAACGAAGGTTTGCTGCAATAAATTCCCTGAAGGCTTTGCTTCCGCCGGTATATTTCGGCAGGTTCAGGAATTGCTTTTTATGATGATGGTCGGGCATGGTTCGGCGGGTTGGTTAGTTCTTTATCCGGTGAAGCATGTAAAAGTACGGTATTTTTTGTTGCAGGGGTTTGGTTGAAAAACCGAAGAAAAACGAATGTATATAACAATCACAGAACATATATGTGCATGTATATGTAAATAAGTGAACAACAAAATTCATTTATTTATTCACATTTATTAAATATCTTCATATATTTACCCCCTTTTATTACAACTAAGATATTTAAAGACAATTTTGTAACTAATTATAAACCTTTTCACACATTTAAATATTATCCTTATGAAAGACTGTATACATTTTCCGGCAAACAAACTTTTCCTAAAAGTTTTATTCGTGGGAATCTTTTCCGCGATGCTTATGAGTATTGATATCCTTAATGCCCAGGTCACCTTCACGCAAACACTCAATGCCGATTTCAATAAAGGTGTTTTGAATAATGTGATTGTATCGGGCGACAATGTCTCGTTGCAATTCAGTGCCAGCAATGTAGGCACCTGGGTAACCACAACCGTTCTGCCCCAGACGCTGACGGGACAATGCACCGTGTCGTGGAACGACAGGTATGCTTATATGGTTGGGGGGTTCAACAACCTGAACTATGTGAATACGGTTTATGTTGCCACGATCCAGACAACCGGCATTACCGGCTGGACGGCGCTGAACCCATTGCCGGTGGCCTTGCGCGATCCGGCAGTGGTGATCGGGACGAATACGATTTATGTGATGGGAGGCCGCGATGGATCGCAGGTTTACAATACCATATATTATGCAGCCATCAACTCCGACGGAACGATTGGTGCATGGCAGACATCAGCCGTTACCTTGCCCGCCAATCGCTGGGGGCATACGGCCACCTATATGATGGGCTATATATATGTAATCGGAGGTTCCGGTTCAATGACGGAGAACTCGGCCGTGAATACTGTTTATTATACAAAAGTGAATGCATTGAATACACTTTCCGCCTTTTCTACTGCCCCGGTTCTGCTCGGAGCCCGCAACAGACATAGTGCAGTGACCTACAACAATAAAATTTTTGTGCTCGGGGGGTATGATAATAGCGGCACCAAGGCAAATTCGGTCTATATTGCCAATCCTGCGTTAAACGGTTCCATTGCAGGCTGGGCCCTGGGAACTAACTTGCCGGTAGCTGTCAGCAACCATTCCTCGGCTGTTACGAATGGCGTGATTTCGGTTATGGCAGGTGCTGTTGGAGCCACCCTCAGCAATACGGTCTACTATGCCAATGCCGATGGTTCACCGCTGGCATGGAACACTTCAGGGAATGTCATGTACGATTTTACCAAGGACGGTTCAGCCTTTACGGGTAATGGCATGGTGTTTTACACCGGAGGGACCAACCTTTCTGCAACCCCGATCATCAACTGCCGGTATGCGCTCATGACACTCACCGCCAATTACAGCGGACGTGGCGTATTTGTTTCGAACCCGTTTTTTGAACTGGGAGCACCAAGGGTAATCAGCCAGCTCGCATTCAACAAGATTGCCACTCTTCCCGCCAAGGCAGAGGTAAATTATCGTACGGCCGATGCCGATGGGATATGGAGCGACTGGACGGCACTGACCACCGTGTCGCCGATCGCAGTTGGCCTCACCAAGCAATATCTTCAATATGCAGTTGCCCTTACAGGATCTGCTGCGCTCAATGCTACTTTTTCTGACATGACCCTAACAACCCCGGGAACACAGTTGACAGGAAATCTAAATGCAAAACTTTTATTTACGGCAGCAGAAAGCCCATATTGGGCCACCTCCGATATTTCATTTACCGCTGGCACGCATACATTCCAGGCCGGAACGACAGTTCTGTTTCTGCCAGGCACCGGTCTGTCCATCGGCCAGGCCAATGTGGTCTGCAGCGGAACTGTCGCTGATTCTGTAAAGTTCCTCTCTTATACGAATGCAACCGGCGAATGGGATGGGATCTATTTTGACCCCGATAGCGATAATGGCGTTTCATCCCAGTTCAATTATACAGTCATCGCCAATGCCGGCAATGGTGCAAACAATGCAAACCTTTACTGCAATCAAACCAGTGAACCCCTGCTTTCGCGCTGCAATATCCGTAATGCGGACGGAAACGGGATCAGGCTCAATTCAGCTCATATAAATGTTCAGAACTCAATAATAAGGGGCAACATTGAAAATGGGCTGTACCTTAACTCTTCCAATCCAACGCTTGTATCCACAGCGATTTCTTACAATGGAGGTGCGGGGGTTTTCCTCACCGGAGCTACTTCGGCACCAAATTTCAGCAGTGGCAGCACCACCATCGATCACAATACGTATGCTTTGCGGTATCCGACCCCGAACCTGACAATTTATCAGCCAAATGGCTCTCCCATCCTGTCTCTGAATACCTACAATGGCATTGCCATTGACGGCGGTGACATCGATGCTAACCAGGGTTGGAATTCGATCACATACGATTATATCCTCCTGGGAACGGTGCGCATCGGGCAATATGCCGGAGCTTCACGACTGAAAATCGAACCGGGTAACAATATCAAGGTTCTTCCGGGATTCCAGATTCAAATCGGCATTGCAAGTTCATATGGAGGTGAATTGTATGCTTTGGGAACGGTAGACAGTCTGATCACTTTTACATCGCA
Organism: Bacteroidales bacterium; assembly: GCA_038212325.1. GTDB lineage: Bacteria > Bacteroidota > Bacteroidia > Bacteroidales > FEN-979 > CAIVAT01. The sequence continues at coordinate 25,617 of JBBQUQ010000032.1, read as the reverse complement.
CAATGGACTGGCCGGCGGATGGGACGGGATCTATTTTACGGACCAGAGCGATAACTGGGGGGGGCAATCACAGTTAGACTATTGCGTGATCGAGAAAGGGAATGATTATAATTACCTTTCAGTAAACACCTCACAACCCAACCTGATCAATCACAGCATCATCCGTAATTCGTTCCAGGATGGGGCGAGGTACAATAACTCGACCGGGAGCATCACCAATTGCCAGTTCCTCACCAACGGGAGATACCCGCTCTATTTTCTGAACCCCGAGGCAAACCCGGTGCACACCGGAAACACCTATACCGGGAATGTGATCAACTATATCACGCTTTCGGGTGGAAGCTATTCCTTCGACAGAACGTACAACGTTGACGGGGTTCCTTACTATGTGCTCGACGATCTGATCATGGCAGAGTATGGAGGAAAAGCGAGGCTGACAATAAGTCCCGGCGTCTCAATGGCTTTTGCTGCGGGCAAAAAGTTGCAGCTTGGCGCAGCAAATTCTTACGGGGGAGAGCTTTATGCCGTTGGAACACTTGCCAGTCAAATTACTTTCAGGGCATACAATGTTACTGCCGGAGGCTGGGAAGGGATTTATTTCACGCCATTTAATGACAACTGGGGTGGCGTTTCGACCATGGAATATTGCAGAGTCCGCCATGGTAATGCCCAGGATATTCTTATTGAAGGCTCATCACAGCCATCAATCAACAATTGCACGATACAGAATTCGGCAGGAAATGGAATAACGCTGTATCAGTCAAACCCGAACATTACAAACACGGTTCTGACAACCTGCGCAGCGTATCCTTTGCAACTTAACGATTGGACCTGCGATCCATACCTGAAAAACAATAGCTATACGGCCAATACCCTCAACTACATTGCACTCTCAGGAGGTTCGTATGATGCAAGCCGCACGGTTTACTTCGATAATGTTCCATATCATGTTCTGGGCGATATCATCATGGCGCAATATGGGAATCATTCTCGTTTAACTGTTCAACCAGGGGTGACGATGGCGTTTAATCCAGGCCTGAAAATTCAACTTGGCTGGCCAAACAGTTCCGGGGGCGATCTCTGGGCCGAGGGTAAGTCAGACAGTCTTATCGCATTCAAACCATACAACAATACAGCGGGAGGCTGGGCCGGGATTAATTTCATCGATCAAAATGATAACTGGGGAGGGACATCTTCCCTGAAATATTGCAGCATCGAAAAGGGTACTTCTTATAACATTAACTGCGTTAATTCGAGCCAGCCCACCATAGATCACTGCACCCTGACCCAATCAACAGGTAATGGATTGAACATCAGTAACTCCACACTGACGATTAAAAATTCCACCTTCAATTACAATACAGGTTACGGGATTTATCTTGATGGTACGGGCAGCGCAACAATTGGCAATACCTCCGCCTTTACCTGCAACATCCTTAACAATTACGGGACGCACGACCTCTACAACAATTCGATAAGCAATATTGATGCACGCTATAATTTCTTTGGTTCAGGTGATTCGACCATGATTAACGGTCGAATTTACGACAAGTTGGACAATGCTGCCAAGGGTAGGGTTTACATCGGCCCATTTGCACAGGTGCCTTCTCTTTTTACTGCAACAACGGTGATGAGCGGAACTGTAAAATATGCCAATACCGGGGCTAACCCGATGAAAAATGCAGTCATGACGATCAAGGATTTTTCGGGTGCTACGATCAATTCCGCCACCACGAATATCTCCGGGGTTTATGCATTTCCATCCATGCCTTCAGGTAACTACAGGATGGATATCGTCCCTTCAAACCCATGGGGTGGGGTGAATTCGACCGATGCCTTGAATATCCTGAATCATTTTGCCCTGATAGCCCCGCTTTCAGGCATGAATCTGGCTGCTGCTGATGTTAACGCCAGCCATACTGTAAACGGAACGGATGCCCTTTTTGTGATGAAGCGTTATTCAGCCATGATCTCATCGTTCCCTGCCGGTAATTACCTATACCACTACGATACGGTGATCATGAGCGGATTCGCAGTGACAGGCAACATAGAAATGATATGTTTCGGGGATGTGAATGCCTCATATGCTCCTGCCAAAAAAAGCTCAGCCTCCCTTTCACTCGTTCATGAAGGCTCACTACTTGTCGAATCCTTCACTGAATTCGATTTCCCCGTGAAGCTGAAAACAGGCATGCAGACAGGAGCGATTTCTCTCGGCTTTTATTTCCCGGAGCAATATCTTGAAATAACCGGGGCCCGGCTTGTCAATGGCGTGACCGGATTTTCATGGACAGCGATTGACGGACTGTTCCGCATGGGGTGGTGCAGCACGGATCCGTTGAATATCAGCAACGATGAAGTGGTGGTTATCCTTACCATGAAGGCAAAAGATATGTCATCCCTTAACTCAGGCATCGCCCTGGAGATTTATGAGGATTGTGAATTTGCTGATGCACTTGCAACTCCCAATGATTTAGCGGTTGTTTCAATTCCAACGATCAACACGACATCGACAGGGAACATCCCGGACCTGGGTTTCACAGGATTATCTGTATACCCAAACCCGGTTTCACAAAATTCAGTCGTTGAGTTTTCACTTGCTGATCACTCCGGTATCAGGATTTCCTTGCTGAACGTTGTCGGAACCCATGTCATGGAAATTGCAGCCGGTGATTTTTCAGCCGGGAGCCATAAAATTGGGATGAAGGCATCAAATCTTAAACCAGGCATATATTTCTTAAAAACAGAAGCTACGAGCAAGGGAAAAACCAGTTCAGGCATGACTAAGTTAGTTGTATCTAACTAAAAATCTCTGCAACATGAAAACACTGGTTTTAAAAATAGTACCGCTATTATTGATGGCGATCTGGGCTGGTTCAATCCATGCCCAGCCCATCAATACCACTGCCGGGACAGTGACCAACTGTCCAGGTCAAACCGTGGTCCCCGTCAATGTGACCAACTGCAATGGCATTGGAGCTATTTCGCTTGTGCTGAATTTCAGCAATACCAACCTGGCTTACCAGGGATATCAGAATCTGAACAGTGCCCTTGCAACCGGCATGCTAATCATCAATTCGACTGGAAATATTGTTGTGATCAGTTGGGTCAACACCACGCCTGCAAACCTTGGAAACAGCACCCTGGTGGAGCTTAAATTCAACGGCACCCCGGGGGCCTCCACGCTATCCTGGGATACCCAAACGCCAGGGAATTGCGAATATGCAAATGTCAACGGCACCATTCTGCCATCGACCTATACCAGCGGCACGGCTACTGTCAATCAGCCTCCGGTGATCTCCGTTCAGCCGCCGGTTGACAAAACCATTGCCGCAGGGCAGACCACTACCTTCAGTGTGACTGCAACGGGGTCGGGATTGTCATATTTATGGCAGGTCAGCACCAATGGAGGAGGCACCTTCACCAATTTGTCTAACGGGGGAATTTATTCCAATGTTACCACACCCACCCTGACCATTACCGGTGCCCAACTTTCCCACAGCAAAAATCAGTATCGTTGCAGGGTAACCGGAACCTGCCCGCCGGTGGTCTATTCCAATCCTGCGACGCTTATTGTATTACCCAATGTAATCACTACCTGCGGCACTGTGACAGGATGTCCCGGGCAGATCATTATCCCGGTAAATGTAACAGATTTCATTGGTGTGGCGGCCTTTTCGCTTGTCCTGAACTACGATGTTTCCAAACTTACCTATACCGGTTCTCAGAACTTGAATGCTGCTGTATCCGGGGGCTCATTCATTGCAAATGCCGCTGGCGGGAAGGTTTACCTGGCCTGGTCAAATACATCGGCGGCAACAATTCCAACCGGCGGTTTGCTGGTGGAACTGAAGTTTACCGGGGTAACCGGAACCAGCCCGCTTACCTGGGATACCCAAACCCCGGGAAATTGCGAATACAGCGATCTTGACGGGCTTGTAATCTTCTCAACCTGGAACAACGGAAATGTAACAGTAAATCAAATCCCGGCCATCACTCTTTCACCGGTTAACAGGACCATTTATGCAGGAGGAAGCACCACCTTTTCAGTTACGGCATCAGGAACAGGGCTGACCTACCTCTGGCAGGTGAGCACCAATAGCGGTGGTACCTGGACTAACCTGTCCAATACCGCGCCCTATTCAGGAGCATTCACCTCAACCCTCACCATCAATCCTGTTGCAACCGGGTTGAATGGCTACCAGTATCGTTGCATTGTTTCAGGCACCTGCACACCTTCCGTAACCTCCGATGCTGCCAGTCTCATTGTGACACAGGCGGCGATATCCACCACCCCGGGAACAATCACCAATTCATGCACGGGAAATCTGAATGTTCCGGTTAACGTGATAAATTGCAGCAATGTGGGAAGTATATCGCTGGTGATGATCTTTGATACCACCAAGATGACCTTTGAAGGGTATCATTCAGTCAATGCTGCCCTGAACAATGGGTTGCTTGTAGTCAACAGATACCTGAACAAGGTGATCATATCTTGGGCATCCATAACGGCTGCAAACATTGGTGCGGGAACGTTGCTACAGGTTCGCTTCAAAGCCAGTGCCAACATTTCCACCAGCCTCTCGTGGGATACCCAGACACCAGGCGCCTGCGAATATGCAGACCCCAATGGATCCGTTATCACTTCATTTTATAATGGTTCGAACATTTCGGTCGTTGCGAATGCACTCATCGTTCATGCGGGAAGCGACATCATAATGCAGGCAAGTTCAGTACAGTTGAATGGCTCGGCAACGGGAGGCACACCGCCTTACACATGGTCATGGACCCCAACGACCTGGCTGAGCAACCCACTGATACCGAATCCGGTTGCTTCACCCGTTTCCACCACCACGTTCAATTTGACTGTAACAGCAAACAATGGATGTGTTGGAAGCGATTATATGGAGGTCGTGGTTGGAATGATACCGTCAAACCTCACGATTCAGGGTGTTACCATTCCAAACGGAGTTAGTAATTGTTACAATGCTTACCAAACCATTACCATAGCAGGCAATGGAACGACGTTCACTGTGCAGAATGGGGGCACCGCAACCATAATTGCCGGCCAGAAAATCAATCTTCTGCCTGGAACCACTGTTCTTTCAGGCGGGAATATGCATGCCTACATCACAATGAACGGGCAATACTGCACTACACCATCCTCCGAACTGACTGTACAGAACATCAATGTTGGCTCCGGCTCGGCACCTTGCTTCAATGCATCTCAAAAAATTACCGTTGCAGGCAGTGGAACTGAGTTCGTTGTTCAGAATGGTGGTAGCGTTACAATGATTGCCGGCCAGACAATCAGTTACCTTTACGGGACAAAAGTGTATTCCGGGGGATACCTGAACGGTTATATCACGACGAACGGCCAGTATTGCAATACATTACCGCCACCGATGGTCGCAACAGTTATGGAAGAGCTTTCCCCTGTTCCATCAGATAAATCAATGTTCAGACTCTATCCTAACCCGACCAATGGTCAGTTCTCACTTGAACTGACGGATGAAAGCACGTTGGGTAGTGTATATGTTGCAGTATATGGAACCTATGGAGAGATGATCTTTGGCGATGAAATGACAGGCTTGTCACGCAAGGAATTCTCTCTCTCCGGTAAGCCAGCCGGGTTGTATTTAGTCAGAGTAGTGAATGGGAACAAGGGTTTCACGAAGAAACTGATCAAACAATGAGGAAGGAATGCACGTAATGCATGCAACGCATGCATTACGTGCATTGCATGAGTTTACAGAGATTCTGACAATTCCTTTCAATAAGGGATTTTGTCATTTTTGGCGGACCATTCCCTGAACAGGTCAATGGACAGGGGAGACAGGATTTGCTTAAATTCAATATTTCGCTGTTCCGGTGGCAGGCCCAGCTCTTCATAGATATGGTTGTCTTTGAATCCCGCAGACGCTGCATCGTGTCGGGTTGAACAATAATAGACAGCCTTGATATTCGCCCAGTAGATGGCTGAAAGGCACATCGGGCATGGTTCGCAGGTGGCATACAAAACGGCTCCGGCAAGGTCGAAGTTCCCGATGTTCTTGCATGCATCGCGGATGGCCACGATTTCGGCATGAGCGGTGGGATCATTTTGCGAGCTGACCCGGTTGCCGCCTTTCCCGATTATTGTTCCATCCCTCACAACCACTGCGCCAAACGGTCCGCCAACATTATTTCGTACGGATTGAAATGCTTCCTTGAAAGCTTCATCCAGGTAAATCTCATCAGTTTCCATAGCGGGTATATCAATTTTCAGAATTGCAAAAGTCCAGGGATGTCATCATCATCCGGGTGACAAATTTAGCAGCTAAAACAACTCAAAAGACATTTCAACGGATGATCTTCCTGATTTTTGACTTTTTCAGGGTCAATTGTCATGCATTATCTCTAATTTTGGGCCTCCTCATGCGACGGAAATAAACCAGGAACTGTGTCAGAAAAATTTACTCCCATACCACTGCCGGGCCTTCTTAATCTAACCCTTTCCGAAATCCGGCAATACCGGTTCATGGGTATTCCCGGCAGCTTATTTTATCGCCCGCAAACGGGTGATCATTTTTGTTGCACACGGTATGGAAGGTTCCTGGAGACGCCGATCGGAGTTGCCGCCGGTCCTCACACACAGCTTGCCCTGAATATCGTTGCCGCCTGGCTTTGCGGGGCACGGTATATCGAGTTGAAGACCATTCAAACCCTTGATGAACTGGAGGTTTCCAAACCCTGCATCGACATGCAGGACGAGGGCTACAACTGTGAATGGTCGCAGGAGTTAAAGGTGCATGAATCTTTTACGGAATATCTGAATGCCTGGATCCTTATCCACATCCTCCGCCGGGAGCTTGGTTTTGACGGCCCGGCCGGAACCCTGTTTAACATGAGCGTCGGGTACAACCTTGAGGGCATCATGAACGCCAATGTTCAGTGGTTCTTTGACCGTATGCTGGATTGCAGCGCTGAGCTGGTTGTTGCCAGGAAGGCTATCCGCGACGTTTACCCGGATATTGATTTGCTCGAAATTCCCCCCCTGATCTCCGATCACGTCACCCTCAGCACCATGCATGGTTGTCCGCCGGAGGAGATCGAAAAAATCGGCCTTTACCTTATAAAGGAGAAGAAACTGCATACGGCAATCAAGCTGAATCCGACGTTGCTGGGTGCCGGTGAATTACGTGGGCTGCTCAAGAACAGGCTGGGTTTCACCACCGAAATTCCTGACCTTGCTTTTGAACACGACCTGAAATACCCGGATGCCCTGAATATCCTGGAATCCTTGAGAGTTTCCTCCCTGGAAAACGGATTGCAGTTTGGCGTTAAGCTGACCAACACACTCGAAAGCTTAAACCATAAAAGTGTATTTCCCGCATCCGAAACCATGATGTACATGAGTGGCCGAGCGCTTCATCCCATTAGTATCTTCCTGGCGCGGAAACTGCAGAATGATCTTGGCGGTGGACTGGATATCTCGTTTTCGGCGGGAGTTGACTGCTTCAATATCTCTGAGGTACTGGCCTGCGGGATGAAGCCTGCAACAGTGTGCAGCGATTTGCTAAAGCCCGGCGGATACGGCCGCCTGCATCAGTATATTGCGAACATCAGGGCGGAATTTGCGATGCAACAGGCAGGAAGTCTTGATGACTATGTATTAAAACGTTCCGGTTCCCCGGAATCGGTAATCCATGCCGCCCTTCAGAATCTGAACAACTATGCCGACCGGGTAGCCGGCAACCCTGCCTATCACAAATCATCCTTGTCCGATCCATCCATCAAAACATCCCGTGAGCTTGGCTGGTTTGACTGCATCCATGCACCCTGTACCGATACCTGCCCCACCAACCAGGACATTCCGGAATATATGCATCAAACGGCCCAAGGCAATATCCCCGCAGCATTTGACGCCATTTTCAGAACCAACCCTTTTCCATCGGTGACCGGCATGGTTTGCGACCACCTCTGCCAGCTGAAATGCACCCGTATCAATTATGATGAGCCCTTGCAGATCAGGGAGATCAAGCGGTTTGTGGCTCAACACACCTCACCCCCGGCCCCTCTCCCGGTGGCTCAACACACCTCACCCCCGGCCCCTCTCCTGGTGGCTCAACACACCTCACCCCCGGCCCCTCTCCTGGGAGGAGAGGGGAGCGTGGAAGGAATAGAGCGGAGTGCGGCGATTATAGGAGCAGGGCCGGCCGGGTTGTCGTGCGGATGGTTCCTGCGAAAGGCAGGTTTTAAAGTGGATATTTTTGAACAGAAAAACCTGGCCGGAGGGATGGTTTCAGCGGCTATTCCCGCGTTTCGCCTAACTTCACAGGCCATTGAAAAGGATATTCAACGAATCCTGGACTCAGGAATTCAGCTGCATGATAACCATGCGATTGATCGCATCAGGTTCGAAAAACTTCAACACGATTATGATGTTTTATTCCTGGCTGCAGGGGCGCAGAATTCTGTACCCCTGGATATTGACGGGGCTGAATCAAGGGGGGTGATCGACCCTCTCGGTTTTTTGTTTGATGTGCGGCAGCAACGTCCAACCCTTTTGGGTCGCAAGGTGGTGATCATCGGAGGCGGAAACACGGCCATGGATGCGGCGCGAACAGCTTACAGGATGGTTGGCAGGGAGGGAAGCGTGACCATCGTTTACCGCCGAACCACCAAGGAGATGCCTGCCGACCATGGCGAGATCGAAGCGGTAATTCGGGAAGGGATACGTATTGTTGAACTTGTGAACCCCGAACAAATCAAATCCGCCAATGGGAACGTGACGGCAATTATATGCTCGCGCAATATTTTGGCGATGAAGGGAAAAGACGGCAGGCCGGTGCCTGTCAGGATCCCCGGGTCGGAATTTGAAATTTCCTGCGATACCGTCATCCCCGCAATTGGTCAGCAGCTCGCAATCGACTTCCTCGATCCGCAACTGTTAAAAACCGTCCATGGAAGTTACCAAACGCGAATCCACGGGCTGTACATCGGCGGTGACGCCCTTCGCGGAGCATCCACTGCGATCAACGCCATTGCCGATGGGCGTAAAGCGGCAGCGGAGATTGTTGGAGGCACAGCACCCGAGCCCCCCACGTTCACAAGAAGAGCAGACGGGGAAATCAGGGAACTCCAGCAGCGCAAAGCGAACAGGGAATTCGGCCATCATCCGTACGAAACCGCTTTGGACCAACGGCAGAATTTCGACCTGGTGATCTCTTCTTTGAATGCTGAGAATGCCCGCAAGGAGGCTTCCCGTTGTTTGCAATGTGATGTAATTTGCAATGTTTGCGTTTCGGTTTGCCCGAACCTGGCCAACTTCGGGTATGAGGTCGAACCGGTCTGTTATTCACTGCAGAAGGCGGTATTGAAGGATGATGGCCGCATTGCGTTTGAAACTGATAAGGTTTTCAGGGTTGACCAGCAATTTCAGATTCTGAATATCCGGGATCTGTGCAATGAATGCGGCAACTGCACAACTTTCTGCCCGGGCAGCGGCCGGCCGTTTGCCGACAAGCCCGGAATCAGCCTTTCGTTGAAAGCGCTGAGCCAGGAGGATACAGGCTTTTTTCTCAGCCGCCTTCCTGGAAAGCAGGTGCTGATCTTCAAGGAAAAGGAGAGCATCAGAACACTGAGCCTGGTTGAAGGCAGGTATCTCTATGAAACAAATCAGGTTAAAGCCGTCATCGATCCGGATAATTTCGGCCTCCTGGATGTAAAATTCCTGACGCCATGTGTGAAGGAATTTCGTTTTGAATTTGCCGCGGAGATGAGTGTGATCCTGAAAGGAACCATGCAAATAGGCGTGACGGGTGACAGTTGATCGGTCGTGAATATGAACAGGAAATTAACCAGTTGAAATTATGATACCAATTACAGATAAGATTGTTGACCAGGCAGTACTGGAAAAGGCTGTCGGGCACTACCGCGACAAGGGCATTATTCTGCCGACCTTCGCCCAGATGCAGAATCCTGAATTGATTCCGGGGAAAATCAAAGATAAATTGAAAAGCATCGGCCTGTGGGACCTGCATCCGTTGAATTTATTCAGGATCACCTGGAAAAACGAGCCAAAGGCTTCGGGGGGGGGATATGGGGCCCCGAATTTTATAAAGCTGCCCAAATCACTTACCGGCATCGATTCCCCGATCATCGTGATGCTTGGCAAATGGTTCCCGACCGGGGCGCATAAAGTGGGTGCGGCTTATGGGTGCCTTGCCCCGCGCATCATTACAGGGGGCTTTGACCCGACCTATCATAAGGCCGTTTGGCCGTCGACCGGGAACTACTGCCGGGGGGGTGCATTTGATTCCTACCTCATGGATGTTACCGCTGTGGCTATTCTTCCCGAGGAGATGAGCCGCGAACGGTTTGCATGGCTCAGGGAGATTGGCGCGGAGGTGATCGCCACCCCCGGATGCGAGTCGAATGTGAAGGAAATTTACGATAAATGCTGGGAAATCCGCCGCACCAGGAAGGATTGCATGATCTTCAACCAGTTCGATGAGTTTGGAAACTCATGCTGGCACTATGAAGTTACCGGTCATGCCATTGAAGAGGCTTTCGGGTTGGCAGCTCGGAAAGATGACTCGTTTGCTGCTTACATTTCAGCCACCGGATCGGCCGGCACCATTGCCGCCGGCGATTACCTGCGTACCAGGTTTCCACACATGAAGGTGGTTGCCTCGGAAGCGCTGCAATGCCCTACATTGCTGGAAAACGGCTTTGGGGGGCACCGCATCGAAGGGATCGGCGACAAGCATGTTCCCTGGATCCATAATGTGCGCAATACCGATGTGGTTACTGCAATTGATGACGAGGATTGCATGAGGCTTTTGAGGCTTTTCAATGAAAAGGAGGGCCATGAATACCTGGCGTCGAATGGGCTGGAAAAGGATCTTATTTCCAAACTGGACACGATTGGTATTTCCGGTATTGGAAACATACTTTCGGCCATCAAGACCGCGAAGCATTTTGAATTCACCGGAGAAGATGTGATGGTGACCATTGCAACCGATTCAGCCCAGATGTATGGTTCACGGCTCGAAGAACTCACTGCTGAGCGTGGCCCGTATTCATTGTTGCAGGCCGCCCGCGACCATGAGAAATGCATGCTTGGAACAGCTCCTTCAACCATGAAGGAGCTCAGATACAACGATCGCAAGGCCATCCATAACCTGAAGTATTTTACCTGGATCGAGCAGCAGGGAAAAGATGTGGAAGACCTCCGCCAGCTATGGAGCGACCGTCACATTTGGCCACAGATATTCAGCCAGCCGGCCCGATGGGATGAACTGATCAATGAATTCAATGAAAGGACTGGACTACTCAAATAAATGCTTGCAAAGTGAATGATATTTATTGCAGTCAGCTTTTAGCTGACTGTTAACAGGGTTGTCAGGTATAAACAGGGGCTTCAGCCCCATAAATCTAAGCACTATGAGCTGGGTCAGAATCTGGGTGCATTTGGTGTTCTCCACAAAAAACCGGGAGCCGTTCCTGCATTCACCGGAGCTTCGGAGACAATTTTTTCAGCATGTCAAACAGAATGCCGAAGAAAAACAGGTATGGCTTGATTGTATCAGTGGATACGCAGAACATGCGCATTGTTTGATTTCCATGGCTAAAGACCAATCTGTAAGTAAGGTCGCCCAACTCATTAAAGGAGAATCTTCTTTCTGGATCAATAAAAGTTCATTAATTCAGAATAAATTTGTTTGGCAGGATGATTATTGGGCCGTGGGCGTGAGCGAAAGTCATTTGGAGGATGTGAGGAAGTATATCCACAGCCAGGAAGAACATCACAGGAATAAATCATTTTCAGAAGAAGTTACCGAATTTATGGAAAGATACGGGTGGGCTTTTATCCGCGATGAAGCAAATTGAGTATTCAATTAATGTGGCTAAAGCCAATGGGTCGGAATACAATCATAAACAGTTGGCTGAAGCCAACTGCAATAGATGGAAGATAAACAGGGAACACAGGGAATATTTATCTATTGCAGTCAGCTTTAGCTGACTGTTAAAGGGCAACTGATGTAAACAGGGGCTTCAGCCCCATAAAAGAGTAAAAGGGATAAAAAGAGAGATCCATGAATGTTTCTGAAAAATTTCACTTCGAATGTGTTGATTGCAAGGCAGAATATCAGGGCGATCGGGTAATTTACCTCTGTTCGGCCTGTGCAGCGTTGAACGAACCGGGCATTCCGCCAAGGGGCGTTCTCAAGACCGTATATCAATACAAACAACTCAAAGAGTCAGGAGCTGAAGGGAAACTGTTCGAAAAGTTACTGGGTGAACAGTTTCTTCCACTGCTGCCGATTAAAGAGAGGAACAATTGGCCTGTGCTGAGAATCGGGGAAACACCTTTATACAGGGCAGACGGGCTGACAGACGGGAAATTTGATCTGTACCTGAAGGATGATTCTCAAAATCCGACGTTTTCCTTCAAGGACAGGGCTTCGGCATTGGTTTCTGCATGGGCGAAGGAAAATGGAGTAACTACGCTTGTCACTGCATCCACAGGCAACGCCGGGTCGTCGCTTGCCGGGATATGCGCATCGCAGGGACAGCGGGCAATGATCATTGTGCCGGCTGCTGCGCCACTGGGCAAACTAACGCAGATCCTGATGTATGGCGCCACCCTCGTTCCGGTGAAGGGCACCTACGACGATGCCTTCGACCTGAGTGTGGAGATTTCCAATAAATATGGATTTTATAACAGGAACACCGCGTATAACCCGCTGACCATCGAGGGCAAGAAGACCGTCTCGTTCGAACTGTTCCGGCAGCTCGGTCAACAGGTTCCCGACCGGATATTTATACCTGCGGGGGATGGAGTTATCTATTCAGGAGTTTGCAAGGGATTTGAGGACCTTTTGAAACTCGGGATCATTCATAAAATGCCTGTGCTGGTTGCAGTTCAGTCATTGGGGAGCAGCAACCTGATCAGTAACCTGAATGCCACTTTATTTGTTGCTAAACCCTCGAAAACAATTGCCGATTCAATTTCGGTGGATGTACCACGTTGTTTTCATATGACGGCAGCATTCATGAAAGAATATCATGGAGAGGCAATCGCTGTATCAGACAAAGAAATACTTAATGCATCGCTCAGGCTTTCCCGATATTCCGGGATTTTCCCTGAGCCCGCCGCCGCCGCTGCCTATGCCGGCATGTTGAAATACCACGAGCAGGGAATGATCCCTGCCGGATCAACAAACGTCGTATTGCTGACCGGAAGCGGGCTTAAAGACCTGGCTGCCGTCCAGAAATCCATTCACATTCCCGATCCGGTCAGTCCTGATATTCAATCGGCGGAGGAAATCATTCAAAAGCACCTTGCACAAAAATAATGATCACATTTTACCTGAATCACCGGAAAACCGAATATGCAGGCGATGAAAACCTGGACCTGCTGCATTACCTGCGGGAACATGCCGGGATCACCTCCCTGAAAGACGGATGCTCGGGGCAGGCCGCATGCGGGGCCTGCATGGTGGAAATTGACGGAAAAGCCAGGTTATCGTGTACCCGGAAGATGAAGAGTCTTGTAGGGGCGCAAGTCATCACCATGGAGGGAATTCCTGACGATGTTCGTGATATCATTGCGAGGGCTTACGTGGAGAAGGGCGCCGTGCAATGCGGATTTTGCACCCCGGGACTGATCATGCGTACCAAGGTGCTTTTCGCCGAAAATTCAACCCCGGACAGGGAACAGATCAAAAAAGCCATCAGCCTGAACCTGTGCCGATGCACCGGCTATGTCAAAATCGTCGATGCCATCGAGGCTGCATTGAAAGTCCTGCGGGAAACCGACCTTCGTCCTGCAACAAGTTTCGCTGGCAGACCGCAGGAATCTCCCGGTAGAAGAAACGCGATAAGTTCAGCAGGAATAGGACAATCATTGCCCAAATACGAGGCCTATGAAACCGCCATCGGGGAGCGGAATTTTGTCGATGACATGCGCGTAGACGGAATGCTTCACAGCGCACTGCGGTTCAGCGACCATCCCAGGGCCCGGGTCATATCGATCGACTCCACTGAAGCCAGGAAAACTGAAGGCGTGATCGGGGTATTTACTGCAGCAGACATACCCGGCGATCGTTTTACCGGTCTGATCATCAGCGACTGGCCCTTGATGATCGCTGCGGGCGAAGTAACAAAATATATCGGCGATGTCATTGCCGGGGTCGTTGCCACGGATGAAGCGGCTTCCCGCAGGGCTGCAAGGCTGATCAGCGTTGAATATGAAGTGCTGGAGCCGGTTTCAGATATACATCATGCCCTTGAGGCTGGCTCAGCCATGGTGCATCCCGGGAAGCAGAACCTCCTTGAAACATGCATTGTCCGCCGGGGGGATAAAGTTGATACGGCCCTTGAACAGTCGGCATACTGTTCATCCGGGATTTACGAGACACAGCGCATCGAGCATGCCTTCCTCGAAACTGAAGCTGCGCTTGCACTTCCTACGGAAAACGGTATTCACCTTTACAGCCAGGGGCAGGGAATTTATGTGGATCAGCACCAGGTGGCCTCGCTGCTCGGGATTGATGAGGAGCAGGTAAGGGTAACGCTTGTCCCGTGCGGAGGAGGGTTTGGAGGCCGCGAGGACATGACCGTCCAAGGACATGCTGCACTTTTTGCTTTTCTGCTGCAAAAACCTGTGAAATTGCACTTGTCGAGGGAAGAGTCCATCATCATGCATCCGAAGCGCCACCCGGTGTGGATGGATATTTCGCTGGGTTGCGATACATCCGGGTTGCTTACTGCTTTGCACCTGAAAGCCATTGGCGATTCGGGGGCCTATGCCTCGGTTGGAACCAAGGTGATGGAGCGTGTGGCGGGCCACGCCAGCGGAGGATATCACATTCCTGCGGTGGATATTGAATCGCTCACCGTTTATACCAACAACATACCATCCGGCGCCATGCGTGGATTTGGCGCCAACCAGGTTGCCTTTGCCCTTGAAGGCTGCATCGATGAATTATGCGCCCGGGGAGGATTCGACCGCTGGAAATTCAGGTACGACAATGCCCTTGACGACGGGAAGATGACCGCCACCGGGCAGATCCTGGGTAAGGGCGTCGGGATCAAAGCCTGCTTGCTGGCGTTGAAAGATCATTTTTATGCGGCGAAATACGCGGGAATAGCCTGCGGGATCAAGAATTCGGGGGTTGGCAATGGAATGACTGATTTCAGCGATGTGAAAATCAGCATTCTCGCGAACGGCCGGGTGCTGATCGAACACGGATGGACCGAGATGGGACAGGGGGTGCAGAATATGGCCATCCAGACCCTTCACCAGGAGACCGGCATCGATGCCTCCCTCATCGATGTGGTGGTTGATACCAGTGCCGGACTTCCCACCGGGATGACCACATCTTCGCGGGCAACGGCCTTGCTGGGAAATGCAATCATCGATGCGTCGGCAGCAATAAGGCATGACCTTGACCAGTTTGGCCCGGCCTGCCTTGACATCCAGGGGATTGAGCTTCAACATGCATTGCTTCAACTGGCGGGGATTACGTATACCGGTAAGTATTATTGCGACTGGACAACCAAACCCGGCGCTGAAGTGGGAAAGATCGTCACCCATTACTCATATGGCTATGCAGCGCAGTTGGTCGTTTTGAATGACGAAGGCGAAATCGACACTGTTTATGCAGCGCACGACGCCGGAAGGATCATGAATCCCATGCTTTTCGAAGGACAGATCCAGGGCGCTGTGCACATGGGCTTGGGCTATGCGCTCACCGAAGATCTCCCGATGAGAAATGGCAGGCTGGTGAGTTCAAAGTTGTCGGATTGCGGAGTGCTCAATGCCCGGCAAACACCGGAGATCGTGGTTATTGGCGTTGAAGAGGCTGACCCGGTTGGCCCATACGGCGCCAAGGGGATCGGGGAGATCGGGCTGGTACCGACTGCTGCCGCGGTGGCCAACGCGCTATGTCAGTTTGACGGGATCAGGAGAAAGCAGTTGCCTATGAAAAGGAGAAAGGGAGGAACATCATCATGATACTGCTTAAAAATGGCACTTTTATAGACTGGCAAACGCTGGAATTTAAGCGAACGGATATCCTTGTTGAAGAGGGACCGGATGGCAGGATGAGTTTCAATCCTGGTTATGAAATGCATGCTGAAAAATACCGGGTAATCGACTGCAAAGGCAAATTCATCACCAAGTCGTTTGCCAACGGGCATCACCATGTTTATTCAGCCCTGGCGCGGGGCATGCCGGCACCGAAGAAAAACCCGGAAAATTTTCTCGAGATCCTGGAATATGTGTGGTGGAGCCTCGATAAAGCCCTTGACCTGGAGATGATCCGGTTGAGCGCCCTGGTAACTGCGATGGCCTGCGCAAAAAACGGTGTCACCTTCATCATCGACCATCATGCATCGCCGTTTGCAGTCGAAGGAAGCCTTGAAGCCATCGCCAGGGCATTTGATGAGGTTGGCATCGGCCATTTGTTGTGCTATGAAATCTCCGACAGGGATGGGTTGGATATTTCCCGGAAAGGGCTGGCTGAAACTGCTGATTATCTTTCCAAACGCCAGGGCCTGGTTGGCTTGCATGCTTCGTTCACCGTTGGCATGGAAACACTAAAGCAGGCTGTCCACATGGCTGAATCGACAAATTCCGGCATTCATATCCATGTGGCAGAAGACACCTGCGATGAATCGCATTGCATTGAAAATTACCATCAGAGAGTCATCGAGCGCCTTTCGGATGCAGGGGCCCTGCGGTTTCCGAAGACCATCCTGGCTCATTGCCTGCACCTTGATGACCGCGAACGGGGACTGGTTGAGGGATCATCGGCCTGGGTGGTGCAGAACATGGAAAGCAACCTGAACAATTCGGTCGGTTTTTTCAGTTCAAAGGGCCTGGGAAGTCGGATCATGCTCGGAACCGACGGCATGCACAGCGATATGTTGCGCAGCGCCAAATCGGCCTTCTTTGCCGGCCACAATTTCGACGCCATCGATTATGGAGAAACCTACCGCAGATTCAGGAATGTGCATCACTATCTTCATGTCAACGAATGCGCCGGCGATGGCGAAAACAACCTCGTTGTTCTTGATTATGATTCGCCTACCCCGGTTACCGCCGGGAACTTCTTCGGGCACTTCCTGTTCGGGATCGAATCGCGGAATGTCGCACATGTGATCTCACAGGGCAAGCTTGTCGTGGAGGATAAGAAAATCAGGACGGTGGATGAACAAGCAATCCTCGATGAATCAATGGTTCAGGCAAAAAGACTCTGGGAACGTTTAAAATAATTGATTAATGGCTATATTTGACAAAAAATGTCAAAGGTTCAAATGTCAACAGGAAATATAGGGGAAAAACTCCGGAGATTGCGTGAAGAAAATGGTTTGCCGCTTCGAAAAGTGGCTGCAATGATTGATGTTGACACGGCCATACTCAGCAAAATGGAAAGAGGAAAAAGGCGGCTGACCAGGGAAATTGTCCTTAAACTGACCAAAGTATACAATCATAACCCAGAAGAGTTCATGGTATTATTTCTCAGTGACAAAGTACTGTATGAGCTAGGGGAGGATCCTTTAGCCATGAAAGCGCTTCAGGTAGCAGAGGATAAGCTGAAATACAAATTATTTTTGAAGGAAGACAGAAAGGGGCAGGTAAACAAATTGAAAAGGGTGCTGAACCTGTTTACTGGAATTGAAAAAGCCTGGATCTATGGATCTTTTGCAAGAAAAAACGACAGGCCAGACAGTGATATTGATGTTGCCATTAAAACGGATGACAGTTTCAGCTATTTTGATCTTGCAGATGTTCAATTTAAGGCCGAACAATTATTGCACAGGAAAGTTGATGTTGGATTTATTGATTCGTTTAAATCCCATGTATTGGAACATGTTAAGCCGGATTTAATCCTTGTGTATGAAAAAAAATGAACATTTGGAAAGCAGGATCAGGCTGGAACATGTCATCGAAGCAATTGATGTTATTGAATCTTTTGTCAAAGACGAGACACTATTGTCTTTTTGCGAAAATTCATTGGTAAATAATGCAATTTTATTTCAATTTTCTGTTATCGGGGAAGCCATAAACCATGTAGAGCAGATAAAATTAGAAAAGTATGACTATCCCTGGCATAAAGTCCGATCATTTCGAAATCTTATCGCACACGAATATTTTAATATCAAACTGGGAGCAGTCTGGATTATCATTGAAACAGAACTGCCGAAATTAAGGTTGATAATTAATGAAATGTTGAGAAACGAATTTTAATCCATTCCTTTATTTCCCTACGTGAATGCAAAAATTTCTGATCATCAACGGCATCCTGATCACGGCTGAAAAAAGCGGAAAGGGGAACCTTGCCATCGGGGATGGAAAAATTTTAAAACTCGGCGATTTCGATTCTGGTTTATTCCCCGGCTTTAAGGTTATCGATGCATCCGGAAACTTTGTTTTCCCGGGTGGATTCGATCCGCATGTCCACCTGGCATTGCCCACACCGGCTGGAAAATCCTGCGACGATTTCAGGTCGGGAAGCCGGGCGGCACTGGCCGGGGGCACGACCTATTTTATGGATTTTGTCACCCCGCTTCGCAGACAATCGCTACATGAGGCGTTGAATCTCCGAAGGGCGGAGGCGTCGGAAAGCCTTTGCGGGTATGGGTTGCACATGGGTATCAGCGAGTGGAACCCACAAGTAGCGGCAGAAATTATTCCGCTCATTCAGCAGGAGGGTATCTGTTCATTCAAAGCCTACCTGGCATACCGCGAATCCATCGGAATCGGTTATGATGATCTTTCAGCGCTTATGCAAATCGTTGGGCCGGCCGGGGGATTGGTGATGGTGCATTGTGAGGATGGCGAAATGGTGAGCAGGATGCAACAGGATTGCCTGCGGGCACAAAACACGAGGCCAGCCTGTCATGCCGCATCCCGACCTCCTGAGGCAGAGGTTATGGCCATTGAGCGGGTCATTGAAATGGCTGCGAAGACCGGCTGCCCGGCCTATATTGTCCATGTCTCCACGCTCGGCGGCGCTGCAGCGATTCAAGCTGCAAAACGATCCGGGTTGAAGGTTTATGCGGAGACCTGTCCGCAATATCTCCTGCTGGACGATTCAGTATATAGTATGGATAATAAGGACGTCGACGTTCTTCCATTTATATTATCTCCCCCCATCCGCGGGAAAGAGGATCAGGATGCGCTCTGGGAGGCACTTGCCAATGGTACCATCGATGTGGTTTCCACAGACCATTGCCCGTTCAATGTTCATGGGCAGAAGGATCGCGGACTGACCGATTTTACAAAAATTCCAAACGGCGCCGGCGGGATCGAGCACCGGCTTAATCTGTTGTATACTTACGGAGTCCTCACCAGCAGGATTACCATGAACCGTTTCGTTGAGCTTATCTCCACCCGCCCGGCTGAAATATTCGGCTTTGGCAAGCAGAAAGGGAAACTGCTTCCGGGGTATGATGCCGATGTTGTGATCTGGGATCCGGAAGCAAGTTCAGTAATTTCAGCCGCAACACATCATTCGGCGAGTGATTCGGAGATTTATGAAGGATTGACAACAGTTGGTAACGCAGCCACTGTTATTTCAAACGGCAGGATTTTTAATTTCCAGTAATAACGACACTCAAAAGGTCAAAATTTCCAATAATCCGCCTTTTATTGTCTCCAACTGATTAGTGGTTATTTCCCCTAATTTTCGCATCAGCCTTTCCTGTGCGATGGTCCTTACCTGGAAGGTGATGACTTCAGAATCTTTTTCGAGTCCGTTTTTCTCGTCCTTCCTGAGCACCAGGCAACCGGCATAATGTTTCACACGGGAACTCACAGGACAGACAATGCCAATTCCCAGGTTGACATTCATAGCATTCCCACTGATAACAACTACTGGCCTTGTGCCTTGCTGTTCACTGCCTCTAACCGGGTTCAGGTCTGCCAGCCAGATTTCACATTGTCTCATTTGTTGTCAAGGATTTTCAGATAATCCTCAAACCCTTCTTCAGCAAGTGAAAACATCTCATCATTCGATGAGGCTTTCCTAAACGAATGCACATATTCTGCTCTCTTCAGTTTTTCAAAATAAGCACGGATTGCCTCTTCAATGATACGATTCTTGGGTATTTTGAACTTGCCGGCATATCCATCAAGTTGGTGCATGAGATCAGCAGGGATCGAACTGGTATATTGGACGGACTTCACATCAATGTTTTTTACAAATATATAAAACATTTTATAAATACAAGTATAAAACACACTTAAATATTGAGAGGCCGTTTACCGTATGATTATTTTCCCGACCTGCACCATGCGTTCATTGGTCAACCGCACGCAATAAACCCCTGGCGGCTGCGTGCTGACGTCAATTTGCTGCCTGGTTCCGGTAATCAGGCATCCCAGGATTTCGGTGCCTTTCATGTTCATGATGGAAAAGTGGCTTCCGGTTAACTCTGCAGTTGTTTCGAGGGTCAGCGTATTGCCGGCAGGGTTTTGGTAACAATTAAAAGAGGCAGGCTCAGATGCCGTATGATTCAGTCCTACAGCGAAAGCACCGCCGATGGTCGTTTTTAGGATGGTGCCGAAAATTCCGACCACATAACCTGTATCCGCATTCAGAAAATGAACCGAAAACAACCCGTCGGAGGTGCCTCCGGTTAATTTGGACCAGGTTGTTCCTGAGTCGGTCGTTTTTAAGATGGTTCCTATGTCTCCTACGGCATACCCTGTGGCCGCATCGGGAAAGTAAATCGAAGAAAGATTACTGTTTGTACCTGCCGGTATTGTTGCCCATGTTGCACCTCCGTTCATTGTTTTTAAAATGGTTCCGAACATTCCTGTGGCAAAACCGGTGCTGGCATCGGTAAAGAAAATGGAATATAATCCGTAATAAGTGTTACTGGATAAGGTTGTCCAGTTCGCGCCCCCGTTAGTTGTTTTTGCAATAACCCCTCCATAACCTGCAAACGGATTAAGACCCACTGCGTAGCCGATCTCTGGTTCAGAAAAATACACCGACATGAAAACTACGGCCGTTGCGGACGGGTATGCAGTCCAGTTGGTCCCGCCATTCGTGGTTTTTAAGATAATTCCGTTGCCTAACATATCTCCGCCTGCCGCAAAGCCCGTATTTTCGTCAAGAAAGAAAATTGAAAATAAATCTGCTATTGTGCCGCATGGCAGGGCAGACCACGATGCGCCGGCATCACTGGTCTTTAAGATGGTTCCGCTGTAACCCGCCGCATATCCGGTATTTGCATCCGGGAAGCAGACGGAAGTCAGATCATTTGTGGTTCCACTGGCTATTGAGGTCCAGGTTGATCCCCCGTCGATGGTTTTTAGAATAGTGCCCGAATTTCCTACCGTATAACCAGTATTGACATCGGTAAAGAAGACTGATTGTAAATGATTTGACGTGCCGCTGGAAAGAACGGTCCATTGTGAAAACACAAATCCGGAGATCAGCAAAAAACAAACCGAAAGGATAACTCTTTTCATGGGGTACAGGTTTTAATTACCTCATCCCCTGCACCCCTTCTCCCTCAGGAGAAGGGGACGGGGTGTGAGGTGTTTGGGTTAATTGTTTAAAGTTTGTTCAGTCCTGGGTGTCGCTTTGGCAATAATGTTTTGAAGCAATACTCCGGGATCTTCGAACCGGTTGGCAAGCATCATGGCGGCGATGATGTACGGCTTGAAGCCTGCCTGTTTGTAAAGCGGAATGCGGTAGCGTTCAAAAACCGTAGCAGCCACCTCTCCCTCCTTGCAGGAAACTCCCGAAATATCAGCAGGAAGACAATGCATGTACTGTGCTTTCCCATCTCTGGTAAGCTTCATGTTGTTTTCGGTGCATTCCCAGTTCTTGTAACGTGCATTGTTGGCAAGGCACTCCTTTTCCAGCCCTTTCAGCCCATCGTGATCACTGTTCCGGAGCAGTTCGGTTCGCTGCTGCATTACTTGGAACGGGGCCCAACTCTTCGGATAGACGATGTCGGCGCCTTCAAATGCCTCCTCCATCGAATTGACGGTACGGAAACTGCCCCCGCTCTCCGTTGCCTGTTTCCCGGCGAGTTCCACAACTTCCGGGATCAGCCCGTAACCTTCGGGATAGGCGAGGTCGACCTGCATGCCCAGCCGGGTCATCAGCCCGATGATGCCTTGGGGCACCGAGAGCGGCTTGCCGTAACTGGGTGAATAGGCCCAGGTCATGGCGATCTTCTTCCCTTTCAGGTTTTCAAGGGAGCCGAAAACAGTTTTCAAATGGAGCAAATCAGCCATTGACTGCGTGGGATGATCGATATCGCATTGCAGGTTGATGATTCCAGGGCGCTGTGGAAGTACGCCATCGGCATATGCTTCGTCGAGCGCAGTACCAACTTCACGCATATACGCATTTCCCGCACCAAGGAACATGTCGTCGCGGATGCCGATGATGTCGCTCAGGAACGAGATCATCGCGGAGGTTTCACGAACGGTTTCGCCGTGTGCGATCTGCGATTTGCCTTCGTCGAGGTCCTGCACGGCAAGTCCGAGCAGGTTGGCCGCGGAGGCAAATGAAAACCTTGTCCTGGTTGAATTATCGCGGAACTGGGAGATGGCCAGCCCGGAATCAAATACCCTCGATGAGATGTTTTGGTCGCGGAGCATCTTGAGGTCTTCTGCAACAGTCAGGATTGTTTCAAGATCTTGCAGTCTTTTTTCCCAGGTAAGAAGGAAGTCTTTTCCGAAGAGACCAGACTTAGATATTTCATTTTTCGTACTAATTGTAGATATTGCAGTGGTCATGTGGCTGATCGTTTTTTATTGGGCTAAAGCCCGGGGTAATTGAATTGCCACGGCCTTCAGGCAGTGGATCGGAACAGAACTTTCAGGGGCTTTAGCCCAATTTATACATCAGTTATTATTTTTAGAAAACATTATTCCGAAATGTAATACGCAAGGCCTGCATAAAACGCCGATGCAGCCACGAGGTCGCTCACGGGGACTTTTTCATTGGGGGCATGTGCCAGCACTTCGTTTCCGGGGCCGAAGCCAATGCAGGGAATTTTATAGTAACCGTTAATTGTTACGCCATTTGTTGAAAAGGTCCATTTATCGGTCAGCGGCTCCCTGTTAAAGAGCCCGGCATATGCTTCCTGGGCGCGAACGACCAGGTGATGGTCTTCTTCGATTTTCCAGGTGGGGTAATACTTCTCCATGCCATAACGTAAACCGGTGTAGGCAGTTTCTTCGTATTGAAGCACTTCGACCGTGGCATCCAAATCTTTCACGATGTCGAGAATTTCAGCCACCGCCGATTCTTTGGTCTCGCCCCAGGTGAGGCGACGGTCGAGATGGATGCGGGCATAGTCGGCGACAGCACAGAGCGACGGGCTTCCAGAGACAAATTCAGAAATGGTCACACTTCCCTTGCCCAGGAAGTCATCGGATTTCAATCGTTCGTTCAGCTTCTCCACTTCCAGGCAGGCCCGTGAGGCCATGTAGATCGCGTTTTTTCCCCGTTCGGGCGCTGATCCGTGAGAGGAGATGCCTTTGAAGGTGACGGCAATCTCCATCCTTCCCCGGTGGCCGCGGTAGATGTTCAGGTTGGTTGGTTCGGTGATGACCACGAAGTCGGGAACGATCTTTTCCTCTTCCACGAGGTATTTCCAGCATAGCCCGTCGCAATCTTCTTCCATGACGGTTCCGGTAAAATAAATGGTGAGATCCCTGTCAAAGGCAAGCTCTTTCAGGATGCGGCCTGCCGTGACAAACGCAGCGGGACCGCCTTTCTGATCGACGGTTCCGCGGCCGTGCACATAGCCGTCGCGGATCTCCCCGGAAAAGGGGTCGCCTGTCCAGTTGGCGAGATTGCCGGTGTCGACCGTGTCGATATGCCCGTCAAAAGCCAGGATCCTGCTGCCTTTCCCGATGCGGCCGATCACGTTCCCAAGGCCGTCGGTGCGAACCTCATCAAATCCGGCTTCAACCATCTGGCGCTTTAATTCTTCGGCCATGGCCTTTTCGCCAGTGCTGAGTGATTTTATTTTTACAAGTTTCGAGAGGTTTTCGGCGGTGTAACCGGCCCAGTCAGCAGCCAGGTTGTTGATCTTTTCCAGTGTTTCCTTCAACGTAGAGCGTTTTATAGGTTAATAAGCCCTCAAAGGTACGAATCTTCGTTATCAGATGTAATTATCATTCATCCTGGAGTTCTTTTCTCCTTCAAACGATATTTTAAAAAAATGCCTGACAGGAAGACAATCCTGATGTGTTTCAGTTCAAAAACCTGTTTTGGGACCAGCATGGATTATCAGGGGAGTACAGGTAAACGATCTATGAAGTGTCAGTGAACCTCTGTGAAACAAAAAAATATTGCACAGAGAAACACAGAGTGATCACAGAGTTACACAGAGAAAATCTAACCACTGATTCGTATGATTTTTATGATTGTATTCGGAAATAGCCTATTTTCCGAGCATATTCAGTCGTAATACTTGTTTGATCGTGCTCATGGTTTTTAGTGGCGCTTACATAACAATTAAGATTAGTTTGACCGGTAAAGGTCAACCTAATCGTGAAAATCCATCTTCTTCAGGGGGGCCAATATCACCGGAATGGTTATTCCTGGCCTTAAAAAAGATCAGAAAATCTAAAAATAAGGGGGGGCAGTATCGCCGGAATGGGGGGGCAGCTTGCTCCGGAATAGGGGGTCATGTTAGTCCGGAATATACAATCCAGTTCATTTAACATGATATTGGACAATAATGGGTTGAGTGGGCTTCCCTGTGGTACTCCTTTTCTGCGTTTGACTAATTTCCCATTAATGAGAATGGGAGCTCTGAGCCATTTGCGGATAAGGCGTAAAGTGAGCGGGCATTTTACCTTGCGGTACAGCAATTGCAGCAGGATACAATGATCTACTTCATCAAAGAAGGTTTTCAGATCAATATCAACTATATGGTGATAACCTGAGTTGATGTATTCCTGTGTTTTCAGTACCGCCTGTTGGGCATTGCGGTTAGGCCGGAAACCGTAGCTATAGTCTTCAAACTCCACCTCGAATTTGATTGCTATTACCTGTGCTACCGCTTGTTGTAGCATGCGGTCGGCTACTGTGGAAATTCCCAGTAGGCGGATTTTATCCTTCCCCTTGGGTATCTCTTTCCCACGGATGGGTTGTGGCAGGTATTGGCCAAGGCGCAATTCGGATTCGATACGCTGCCTGTTTTCAGTCAGGTAGGCGTATAAATCCGTTACCGGCATACCGTCCATGCCTGCCGAACCTTTGTTCGACACCACACGGCGCAGCGCCTGCATTACGTTTCGTCGGTTTAGTACCTGTTCAATCATCGCGTTTTACTTCTTTTGCTCTGTCCCGCTTAAAACAAGGCTACTGCCTTACGACCGATCCTTGTCGAATTTAGAACATCTTAATGTTCAGTCCTTCGGTTTGCATCTCTGATGTCGGATAATCCGGAGAGTTCAGTTCGCTCGACTTCCGCAACTTATCTTTCGGTTCATACCATGCTTACTTACTATGACCTCTGCTGACTTCTCATCAATCAACACGTGATTGTCGAGATCTCCCCTGGTAAGAGCTTTTTCCTTCCTCCAATGCCTGCGGTATCTACATAACTGCTTTTCTTGTATTCATCGGG
>JBBQUQ010000031.1:0-32481 GCA_038212325.1 Bacteroidales bacterium | reverse complement strand
TATATTTGCTACTCATTACACGGCCAAATCCTGTGACCGAAATGGCGAAGCCATGAAAAACAGTGTTAACTTTTAAGTGCGAGCAAATAAATTACTGCCTATCTCCTTTAAGCAAGTTTAGATTTTAATACAAATTTTAACATAGATATAAGATAGATTCGTCTTTCTTATTTTCATAATTCTTCACCACAATAGGCACAATAGTTCACAATAGATATTTTTCCGGCTGATTTTAACATAGAAATATTCAAACGAATTGATTAATACCCTTATTAATACTGCTATTGGAATTTCAAAGCACTTGGAACTTGGAACCAAAAAATGTCACTATTGTAAACTATTGTGCCTAATGTGGTTGATTTTTTCATGTGTTAACACCAATGCATGTTTGGATGTGCCAATGATTTATTTACTTGCCCAAAGGGGATAAGCAGTTAAAAAAAATCAGTGTTAATCTGCAGCATCTGCGTCATCTGTGTTCTATTTCGTTAACCTTTTTCTAACATATTCTGAAAAATCATGAAATTAATGGCTGATCCTGGTAGACCAACTGCAATAGATGGAAGATAAATAATAAGCACCAGGAAGATTTTTTGAAGGACAATAGATCGATAAAAGGGGCTAATAGCAGAAATATCTTTTGCAGTCAGCTATAGGACTGTTAACGGATCAGCCTGTCGGCAATCAACGAAAGCATGACGATCAGCATGAACAGGTTGGCCGCAATGAAAATCAGGCGGTAGCGCATGGCGGCAGCGATGAACAGTTGCCAGGCCATGACCACCAGCAGGGCGATGTTAAATCCGATGATGGAATAGCCCAGGGCGGGTTGATGAAGGATATTAAAATAGTACAGCATGGCAGAGGCGCCCGAGGATGCGATCATCCAACCCATCACCACCGTTTTTACCTGGAATTCAGAGAAAAGATCGGTCAGAACAGGAAATCCTGCCTGGCGATACTCGTGGCCGTACTTAAGTGTCAGCAGCCAGAAATGGGGCATCTGCCAGAGGAAGATGAAAAATGCCAGGAAGAGCACCTCCGGATCAAGGAGCGACCCGCCGCCTGCCGTCCAGCCCATAAAGATGGGAATGGCCCCGGTGAGCGCACCGGGCACAACGGCAAACGCGGTTTTTCGCTTCAGGTAGGTGTAAATCCCATTATACCATATCAGATTGGCAAGCCCCAGGAGAAAGCAAACGGGAGGTGAATGGTAGAGAAGGATCAGCATTCCGCCGATGATGGTCATCATGGCGATCCTGAGGGCTTCGGCGGTGCTGATGCGGCGCGACGGGATCGGGCGCTTCCTGGTGCGTTCCATCTGCTCATCATAGGGCCACTCCTGGTATTGGTTGAATGCGGAGGCCCCCGATGCCAGTAAAAAAATCCCAGCGATTGGGATGAGGGCTGATAGCGACAGTTGAACAGGGCTGAGCACCAAAGCGGTGAAGGCGGTGAAGGTCACTGCCAGCGAAACAGGAAATCTTGTAAGGGAGGTTAGTACCCGGAAGCCGGAGGTTTGCAAAGGATAAATGGAATTTACTTTATACTCTTCAGATAATCGATGATTTTGATCATTTCATCGTCCGTCACAATGCCTTTATAGGGTTTCATGATCCCTTTCTGGTAGCCGGCAACCAAATCTTTATCAGGGTCATATACCGAGGTTTTGATGTAGGCATCATCCACGGTGACCGTTCTCTCAGAACCGTTGGTAACAACTTTCTCCGATTTGCCGTAAAGCCCTTTAAATGAAGTGCTGACAATCTTGGTGCCGTCGATGGAATGGCAGCCGGTGCAGGCATTTTTCTTCAGGATTACGAGCCCTTCATGTTCGGTCGACTTTTCGGGTAACGCTTTCAGCCAGGCGGCGTATTCAGCTTCGGATACCACTTTCGTTTTGGTCTCCATGTAAGAGTGGCGCAATCCGCAATAAACCGTACACAGCACATCATATTCGCCCAACTGCTGGGCAATGAACCACATGTAATTCTTTTTGCCCGGCACCACATCTTCCTTGATGCGGAAGGCCGGAATATATAAACTGTGGATGACATCCTCGGAGTGAAGGTTCAGTTTAACCGCTTTGTTTATTGGAACGACAAGGACCGGCGATTGTTTTCCTCCTTCGTACTCAAAAGACCATACCCACATTTTCCCAATCACGGTGATGGGAATAGCCCCGGCGGGAACGTTCCGTTGCGGGCTGAAGGCGATATATCCATAATAAAACATAAGCAGTACAAGGATCACAGGGATGGTGATCCAGGATATTTCCAAAACAGTGTTGTCTTTAATCTGGACGGCGTTCGGATGCCTTTTTCGACTATACCGGTAAACGAACCAGAGCATCACCGCAGTAATTCCAACAAGGAAAAACAAACTAATTGCGAAAACGACCTTGAAGGCCAGATCAACACCTTCAGTAAAATTAGAAGCACCCATATTTTTGAATTACGAATTACGAATTATGAATTATTGTTCTGCACATCCGTCCACCTGTCCGCCAGTCTGCCTGTCCGCTTGTTTACCTAAACAAATAATCGGCGAACGTCCCAATAATGACAAGCGCATAAATGGCAAGGACCATGATCACAAAAGCACGAAACAAAGTTGACTCGAATTTCAGGTGCATGAAATAGGTGAGCACGATATACGCCTTGACCGAAGCGATAAGCAGGGCTATAAGTACCGTAAGGGCCGAGAGATCGATCCAGGTCACGGTAATTGTGACGAAAGTCAACGTAAGCAGGGTGATCAGCACCCATGCATGCGTGCGGTACGGAGTTATGTGAACTGTGTCTGTGTGCATATTATGATATTTACGATTAGACAATATAAAATTGATTTTACCATTTTACCATTTTGCCATTTTACCATTTGGTTAAGTAATAAGGTACAGCAGCGGAAACAGGAAAATCCAGATAAGGTCGACGAGGTGCCAGTATAGTCCTCCATTTTCCATAAGGACATACCGTTGGGCATTGATGGTGCCACGATGAACTTTTATCAGTACGATTGTCAGGAGAATACCTCCGACAACAAGGTGGAACATGTGCAGCCCGGTCATGAAATAGTAGAGGCTGAAGAACATGACCTGCCCGTGGCTGAGGGAGACCATCAGGTCTGACCCAGGATAAAGTCCAATATGAATTTTATGGCCCCATTCAAAATATTTGTTGACCATAAAAATGGCAGCACATATGAGTGTTAAGAACAACAGGATCACGGCAAGCTTGTTATTGCCTCTCTGAATGGCTGTAATTGACATGGCAACCGTGGCACTGCTCAGCAGGAGGACAATCGTGTTGATGGTCCCGATAAATGCATTCAAGTGGTGTGCAGCCTGATGAAATTCGGTGGAATAACTGCTGCGCATGATCGCATATACCAGGAATAACCCTCCAAAAAGCAGTATCTCGGTAAAAATAAAGACCCACATGCCCAATTTTGCACCAATGTCGTCGCGATGTTCCATACGTCAAATTAAAATTAAAAATTACTATTTCACCATTTCACCATTTCACTATTTCACCATTTCACTATTTATAATCGTATGGTCCTTCATTCTCTCCCAGTTCCGGCATTACGTCGAAGTTCTCGAGCGGGGGGGGAGACGGGATGGTCCATTCAAATGTGCGCCCTCCCCATGGATTATCCGGAGATTTTGCACCCTTTTTACTGAACAGGTTCACAAGCATAATAATGACGCCGATACCCAAAAGAAGTCCGCCAAAACCAGATAGCTGGTGCCCGAATGTATACTGCGGAAGGTAATCGAAATACCGGCGCGGCATTCCCATGTATCCGATGATAAACTGCGGAAAATAGAGCAGGTTGAATCCAACGAAAAGGAAAACAAAAGAAATGTTTGCTCTCTTAAAATTGTACAGCCTTCCGAACATTTTTGGATACCAGTAATGAATGGCAGCGAAAAAAGCAAACCCGACACCGCCAAAGACAATATAATGGAAATGAGCAACAACGTAAGCCGTGTCGTGAACATGCACATTGATGGCAAGTGAGCCCAGGGTCAGCCCGGTAAGCCCTCCGATCATGAAGAGCCAGATAAACCCGAGGGTGAAAAGAAGGGGCGGCTTCACGTCAATGGATCCCTTATACATGGTAGTTACCCAGTTAAATACTTTGATCGCACTTGGAATAGCAACAAGGAAGGTGAGGAGTGAAAAGATCCATCGCGCCGTAGGGCTCATGCCTGAGGTGAACATATGGTGCGCCCATACGAAATAACCTACCCCGGCAATCGCCAGGCTCGAAAAAGCAATGGCTTTATAACCGAATATTTTTCGTTGCGTAAACGTTGGAATGATTTCGGTAATAACCCCCATGGCCGGGAGGATCATGATGTAGACCGCAGGATGGGAATATATCCAGAACAGGTGCTGGTATAGTACAGGGTCTCCGCCCAGCGACGGATCGAAGAAACCGATGCGAAGCCAGCGCTCCGCAATGATCATCAGGAGGGTTATCCCGACAATCGGAGTGGCGAGAACCTGGATCCAGGCGGTGGCGTAAATCGACCACGGGAAGAGCGGCATTTTGAAGAAGGTCATTCCGGGAGCACGCATGCGATGGATGGTCACAATGAAATTAAGCCCGGTAAGGATGGAGGAAAATCCCAGAACGAATGCACCGAAAACTGCTGCAACTACATTGGTGTGTGTACGGATGCTGTAAGGGGCATAGAATGTCCAGCCTGTATCAGGCGGGCCGTTTCCCATAAATTGAGATGAAAGGGCAATGGCAGCTCCGAGGATGAAAAGATAAAATGAAAGCAGGTTGAGCCGCGGGAATGCCACATCTTTGGCGCCTATCATAATGGGCAATGCAAAATTCCCGAATACCACGGACAATCCCGGAATGACCACGGTGAATATCATGATGATGCCATGGACTGTAAAAATCCCGTTATAGACCTGCGGACCATAAAACTGCTGACCGGGCCAGAACAATTCCAGCCGCATTACCTCACCGAGTATCACGCCTACACAGAAAAATACCAAAATCGCAAACAAATACATCAGGCCGATCCTTTTGTGGTCAGTCGATGTAAGCCAGGCCATAAGACCTTTATGCTTACCCGTATCAATGAGGTAGCTTGGCTCGGGGTGATGAATCTTTTCTTCTGTCATACTATACTTTTTGTGTTTTGGATTTCTTCCGGGATGACCGGACCAATAAGATGATAAATAATGCGAGTGCTAAGAAAATGATGATGGTCGCGGAGATTTTTGTCACCTGCAACGTATATTTCCTTCCTTCGGGGTCGTAACTGAAACAATATTCCAGCACCCTGTTGATGGTGGGCCTCGACTGGCCTTTCTGCGCTTCGATGAGGGCCATTTTTACGTCGAACGGCAGGTATGATGTACCATAAAGGTACCGGGTCACTTTTCCCTGCGGACTGAGCACCATGATACAGGAGGGATGCATGAAATCATTTCCGGCCCGGGTGAAATTGTATCCGAGGGTGTGCGTCAGAGAATAGATGTTGGCGCTGTCGCCCGTAAGGTAGATCCAGTCGGCAGCATGGAGTTTGCCGTGTGGTCCTAAATAGTTCTTTTTCTTCTCCACGGAAGCCTCCGGGGTGTCGTCGTAGTTGAAGCTGACAGTGATCACCTGGTAATCCTTGCCAAGTTCAAGCCCCATTTTCTCAATCACAGTCGAAACCCCCGAAAGCAGCGCCGGGCAGATCCCGGGGCAATCGTAATACACCAGCGCCAGGATGGTGGGTTTCGTAACCAGTGATTTAAGCTGAACAGGCTGGCCCTGTTCATTGTTAAAGGTGAGATGCGCCGGGATGATGGTGTCGAGATGTTCAACAATCCCAACTTCCTCCGCAAACCCCTCCACCTGCGCAATTAACGGGGATGAACACAATCCCGCCACAACCAGCATTAAGATTGCAAAACCCCAGGTTTTATTTTTCCGGCTCATTTCTCCTCCGCATTTTAAATTAATCTGTGTCATGCTCTTTGTACATTCCTGCAATTAAAAGGGATCCACCCATCAAGGCAGTATCTTTCAGCAGCTCAATCAACGCCATGTTTGCCGATGCAGGCTCAAACAGCCCGGGAATATGGATGCTGCAGATAAAAATCAACAGCAAAAGGGCAAGTAGCAAACAGGCAATCTGAATGAACTTTTTCGACATGATGGAGATACTCGCAGCGATCAGCGCCAAACCGGTGATGATCACCGTAAAACCGCCTCCCGGGATAAAGGAACTCACCATCCCCATGTAATAATTGTACATGAAGAAATGGTTCAGCCCCATAATGCCAAACGGCAATGCAAAAAGAAACCTTCCGATCGTCGACAAATGTTTCATATTACCCATGGCTCAATTTCCTGATTTTCAAAATCGAATACACAATATAGAGGATAAACGCCCACACAATGATGACTGAAAGCGTATAGGTAAGGATGATCCAAACCGGTGCTTTATCCCGTGTTGACCACCATGCGCGGGTTTCGGTCAGTCCTGGTTTGTCGGTTGCCACGCCGATCGCAAGATTTGCGGTTGCAGGGGTGGTTTTCATAACGCTTTTAGGGTCATTGACCATGGCCGAAACTTCAACATAGCCCTCTTTGTTGCCCGGTAGGTCGGCGGGGAACTCGAAAAGGGCCTGGCCCTGTGCATTGGTCGTTTTGATTTCGCCCACCTGCATTTTGCCAAAATACCGTTTTACATACAGCATGACCTCAACCCCGGCAGCAGCCCCGGTTTGGCCCTCTTTCAACTGTTCGTTGGCCGTGACCACGATTTTTTTCATCGGTTCGCTGTACGCAAGGGTGAGGGTGACCGTTCGACCGGTGAAGGCCGCCTTTTCGACCGGGTTGGGCTGAACATACTTCGGGTTGAAAGTGCGAAGGTATGCGATCAGCCACCACCGCTCATCCTCGGGGATGATATTCCGAAACTCAGGCATGGGGGCTTTGCCGGCGGTAATCCGATAGAAGATCTCTCCGTCGGTTTGTTTCTGGACTTTGTCCTTTGACAGGTCACCCGGTGGCGGGATGAGTTTGGCCCAATTGTCTTTGCCCATGAGGCCATGGCACGACTGGCAGTTTTTCAGGTAGATCTGCTCTCCCTGTTTCTGCATGTCGGGGGTGAATTTAAACGGGGCCACCACTGCCTTCTGATCGGAGGGAACTTCCCAGGTTTGGGCTGAAACCTTTGTTCCGATCGTAAAAATTAAAATGATAATGAGTAGTTTGGTCAGACGCATAGTTCCTTGGATATTTCTGTGTCAGTCAAATTTGATATGGTCGATGCCTCTTTCCCTGGCAGTTTCGTGAAGCGGAATGACCGGGAAAAACTTTGAGATCAGGGTGATGATGATGAGCACAAGGATGAACGGGGCAATGGAAATCAGGGACTCGATGAGAGTGGGCGAGTAATGCACAAAATTATGCGGCACATGCTGGATGGGGAGGAACGGATGCTCCTGGGTGGGTACGACGATGATATACCGCTTGAACCAGGCGCCGACCAGCACGGCCACGGAGACCAGCATGATCGGCAGGGGTTTGCGGAACCGGCGGAAAAGCATGAACAGGATAGGCAGCAAAAGCCCGCCAACCTGGACTATCCAGAACAGGATGGCATCCTTGCCGGCAAAAAGTTCGTGCAGGTGCACGGCATCGGCGCGTTTCAGCTTATATCCCGGGACCAGGAACTCGTTGATGTTAAAATAGAGGTAAACCAGGGAAACAGTTGCCAGCACTTTTCCCATGTTGTTGAAGTGCATATCCGTAAGATAGTTGTCAAGTTTATAGTTCTTGCGGAAGAAAAACATGGCGATAATCACTGCAGCAGATCCGGCGACAAATGCACCGGAAACGAAATAAGGCCCGAAAACGGTGCTGTCCCATCCGGCCCTCGACGTAACCGCAAACAGCCACGAGGTAACCGTATGTATGGAAAGTGCGGCTGGGATCAGCAGGATCAGCAGGATGCGGATGGCACGGTTGATGATCTTGTTTTGTTCGGGGTGATCGGTGAAGTTCAGTGATAAAACCTTGTATATGGGCTTAAGCCACGACGGCAGTGTACTCACCTTCCGGTGAATAATGGCCATGTCGGCGATGAGCGGGAGAAACAGGAGCAGCAGGCTCAGCACAAAGTACGTGGTAATCACCGTCACATCCCAGAGGATGGGCGACTGCGGGCGGCCGTAAATGAAAACATAGGCAAGCCTTTCAGGCCGGCCCATGTCGGAAACGATGACCAGCCCGGCCACCGCGGCGAACGCCACAGCGATGGTTTCGGCGATACGGGTGATGGGAGTAAGCCATTTCATGCCGATCAATCCCAGCACGGCGCTGATGAGCATGCCGATGAGGCTGGCTGCCACAAAAAACACGAAGTTGGCAAGGTACATCCCCCAGGTAACATAGTCGCGGATGCCGGCAACACCCAACCCGGTGCGCAACTGCAGGGAATAGGCATAAAGGCATACCAGCAGCGATACGGTAAGAAAGCCCATCCAAACCAGGAAACCTTTATTGATCCTGATATGATGTGTGAGATCGCCGGTGATCTGGTCGAAAGTGAGTTTATTGTTATCCATACGTATCATGCTTTTTCGGGTGATGCGTCAGCTGCTTCTTCAAACGGGAACAGGCGATTTTTCGGCGGCAGGTAGTATACCCGGGGCTTGGTTCCCAGTTCGGGCATAAGCTGGTAACCGCCATTGTCGCGCAGAAGCTTGCTAAGCCTGACGGTTTCTTTGGTTGTGCCATTGGTGACGGCGTCTTCGTTCTGATCGCCGAAATAATAAACCCCGTTTGGGCAGGCTTCAACGCAGTAGGGAAGTTTCCCTTCCCGCAGGCGGTCAGCACTGAACAGGCATTTGGAGATGGTGCCCAATTTCTGCGGCACATTCAGCTCAACGTTGTAATCCTGTCCTTCGTGGCTGGCAGCATCTCTTGGTTCGATCCAGTTGAATATCCGGGCCGAATAGGGGCAGGCAGCCATGCAGAAACGGCAGCCGATGCAGCGGTCGTTGTCAATAAGCACAATGCCGTCGGGACGTTTGTAGGTGGCATCGACCGGGCAAACAGAGACGCACGGGGGATTGTCGCATTGCTGGCAGTTTTTCGGTATGTTGTAGGGGGCTGTTCCGGGTGTGTCCTGCATCTGCAGCGTGTTCATGTGGTACTGCTCGGGGCGCAGCTGATGGGCATCCTGGCAGGCACTGATGCATTTGCGGGCGTTACGGCATTTCGACAGATCGGTGACCATCACCCAATGGCGGCCCGGAATGCCTTCCCGGCCCTCTGAAGTATGAAGGTCTGCACCTGTTTTTTCAAGAGCCTTGATCTCGAGCGAGTCAACCTGCACCAGCTTGCCATCCTGTGTAAGCAGCACCTTTTGATCGCCCGAAACCTCTTTCTTGGCTTCAAAAATATGGCCCGAGTAAAGTGCGGCAGCACCTGTGGCCACACCCACGCCTGCCAGGCCGAGATTCTTCAGGAAATCGCGACGCGAGGAACCTGTCTGATTCTCTGATTCATTAGGGGAATGAGGAGTATTGTTTTCTTCCATATGGTAAAGCTTGACAGATTTTATATCTACAAATTTAGATAAATAATCAAAGCTTTGGCGGACAGGGAGTAATTTTGAAAGGGTCTAAATTGGTGGAGGGAGACAGGCCTGGGGCTTTAGCCCAAAAAATAAGACAATCACCCGTCACATGTCACCTGTCACCCGTCACCCGTCACTTCAATGAATACGTCGTATTAACCGTGATGTACCCCGGGTAAGTGAGCGCTGTTCCTCCAATGATCACAGTTGGTTTCAGCTTGATTTTGAAACGGGTAGGGGTGTTGCCAACGCCGGCAAGGTTCATGCAGAAATTGAGCATGGCACCCGACGACTTCCCCGAAAGGGCCTGTTTAAGGTCAATCCCCATCTCAACGGGGATCTGCACGGTACTCTTTGCGGGTATGGTGAATGGCTGGTTCAGGATGCCCGTGGTCATCTGGTTGTCGTCGATGAAAAGGATCCACTCGAGCCTGTTGAGACCTGCTGCCATGTCATTCGGGTTCCGGCCTTCCACATTGAGTTGCATGGAGAGCGGGAAGACCGGACTGGTGAATCCTGCCATGATCCGCGCCACATCCATCATGTTCAGGTCGTTCACTGATTGGATATGGTCGAGGCTGACGCCCCCCAGGTTTATATTCCTGACCGACAGGATGCGGAATTCGCACTTCGCCAGGTTCGCCACCTGCTGCGCCTGCTTGGTGACATCGCAGCCCGCAAAAGGTATTGCAAGCACCAGCAGCATTCTAACCGCAAACCAAACCCTTCCTCTTACCTCAGCCATAACTCCTATTTTACCATTTTGCATTTTACCATTTTACCATTTTGCATTTTACCATTTTACCATTTTACAATTTACAATTTGCAGTGATGCTCTCCCACACCGGTCCCCTGCGAAGGTCGCTCACCCGGAGATCTTGCCAGGTTTTACGCGTGAATTCGTCCAGTTTTCGCTGCTCGAGTTGTCCGCGGTTTTTTCCGAGGCGTTCATAAATAAATGTGCCGGGCGAATAAATGGCCTTTGGGTCAATCAGTTCCCGCATCCATTCCTTGTCATAGAAGCCGGTTATTTTCCCGGTTTCCGCATTCACGGTCGGCCGGTAAAAGTCATTTTCAAGAACCCCGCCAAAGGCTTTATCTTGAGGGAATTCCCGGGGTTCCTGTTGAACGGCCACACGTAGGTCTTATTCTGTAAGATACCCGCTGAACTGGATGGCATAACGGTCGAACGGGTATTCTTTTCCGGTGATATCCAGGAGATGGTGAAACAAACCCTTCCCGAAGGTCTCACCGTTGGTCAGAATGCCCAGGCTGTTGGCCCACATGTAATGTTCGGGGCGGTTTACCAGCAATCGGTTCCCTGATGGAGATTCCCACCAGAAGGTCGTCGGCCTGTCAAATGGCTTGTCAGCCCGGTGCGTGTTCTGGGCCATGTTAAGGTATTCGATGCCGGCACCCGGAAGATAATCGGTCAAACACCAGGGCGCCCCGTTGATGTCGCTATGCATCGCGGCCTTCACAGGGAATCCACGAAACCGGGCATCATCCGGGAGGTGGATGAATTTTCCGTTCACATATAATGTAAAGGTATGGCTGTCGAGGTTGGCATCGATGCCGAACATCCAGATCAGATTCACAGTAGGTCCTTCGGTTGCGGCCGGGATGGATTCCGTTTCCCATTCGATATACTGCATCGAATCGATCGACCTTAGCAGGAGGGAGGAGGTGACATCGGGTTGGGGCGAATGGTACTGAAAGCCTCCTCCTTTTACCGACTTTTCATATCCTATGAAGAACTTGCCGGGAAGGGAAGTCTGCGACCACAGGATAGCAGGTATAACAATTAAAAGCAAGAGCAGGTTTTTTCTCATGATGATTAACGATCGGTTTCCTGATACTGTATTTTTCGTTTTACCCGTTGCATTTTTATTCGTAAAACAGCATCTCCTTCGGAAGGATCCGGGAGGCTGAGGCTTTGTTGGGCCCCGATGGATGCTGTGCCCGCATATCAGCGAACAAGCGTGACACTCCCCTTGTTGCTGGTTTTCGTCTTTTTGTCGTATTCATAAAAAATGACCCACACATAGTCATCGTCGGGGCATATCTGTCCGTTCAGCGTTCCGTCCCAGCCTTCGAGAATATTGTTGGAAGAAAACACAACCTGTCCCCACCGGTTGAAAATCTGCATGTTGAACAGCGTCAGGTTCTCCGGCGGCAGGCCTACGATGCGAAATATGTCATTCAGCCCGTCGCCATTGGGCGTAAAAGCATTGGGAATATAGGGAATTACATAAACGGTCAATTCATCGGTGAACTCTTCCCCGCTGCACACCGTGCAAAAGGCACGATAGGTGGTGGTCTGCAGCGGGGTAACCACGAGGGTTTGCTGGTCAGACAAAAACATGGTACCCTCATACCAGCGGTAACTGATTTTGTTGCCGGGGGTAATCGGCTGCATATGATAGGGAATGGGAGCCACCTGGAAACTGTCGACCGATGTAGGGGTGTATTTCCATGCCAGAGTGTCGGCTGTCCAGGAGGTGGCATTGTGCCCCGGCACCGGAAAACCTTTAAATCCATCGATGTTCTGCAACCCGAGCGTGCCCTTGTTCCCAAGCCAGTCGGTGCAGGCCGGCTTGCGATAAATATGATTTTCTATGGTGTTGCCTTCTTCGTTCAGTATAATCTGAAAGGTTACTGTGGAGGATGCGCACCAGTACATCGGGCAATCGCACCACATCACCACCAGCTTGCGTTTCGGGGCATTGCCGATGGTTTGATAAAAGATGTAAGGACTGCCCTCCTCCTTGGGATCCAGGTCCTGGAAAGGGCCCAGGATGCAATTCTTCGGACTGTAATCGGCAGCACTCGGGATGACAATAGGCTCCCTTCTGCCCTTGGCATTGGGATTCGGGCTGAAACTGATCCACCCGTTGGCGCCGATATAAAACACGCTGTACCTGTTGCCAAAAAAAGAAAAATCAAATCCGATGGGAAACGGGCCCTGAACCCAATCTTCAGAGTTAGGAACCGACGGAACCCCAATCGCTAAAAGACCATAAGTGGCGGCGAGAGAAACCGGCACACCGGGGTTGATGGTATCGTTACTGCCGGCATAAAGCTGGGCAAATGCTTTTCCCGGGATCAGCAGCAACGTTAACAGGGATAAAGCCAGGATGTTTCGAAATATGCGCATCTTTCTTTTTTTACCGCTTACTTAAGAGTTTTCCAAGCAAATATCCATATTTTATCTGAAATAATTTTACTTTTGTTCCTCCGAACGACCTTCATACAAATAAACGACATATAACTTCCAAAATTTTAATTTCATATGAAAAAAGACAGTGCGATTTTCAAGGTCATCAAGGATGAATTGCATCGGCAAACCAGCGGGCTGGAGCTGATCGCGTCTGAAAATTTTGTCAGCGACCAGGTTCTGAAAGCCATGGGCTCATGCCTTACCAACAAATATGCAGAGGGCTACCCGGGCAAAAGGTATTATGGTGGCTGCCAGAATGTGGATATTTCGGAGCAGATGGCCATCGACCGGGCAAAAGAACTCTTCAACGCCGATTGGGCGAACGTTCAGCCCCATTCCGGCGCGCAGGCCAACATGGCAGTGCTCATGACCTGCCTGAAGCCGGGCGATACCTTCATGGGCTTGGATTTGTCGCATGGAGGCCACCTTTCGCATGGTTCGCCGGTGAATTCATCGGGGATCCTTTATAAAGCCGTGGCTTACCAGGTTGAGCAGGCGACAGGGATGATCGACTACGATAAAATGGAAGAAAAGGCCATCTCCCTTAAACCAAAACTGATGATTGCAGGCGCTTCCGCCTACTCCCGCGACTGGGATTACAAGCGTATGCGGAGCATTGCCGATAAAATAGGGGCATTGCTGCTGGCCGATATCGCCCACCCTGCCGGCCTCATCGCCCGCGGGCTGCTCAACGACCCGATTCCGCATTGCCATATCGTGACCACCACCACACACAAAACACTGCGGGGCCCCCGCGGAGGCATGATCCTCATGGGCAAGGATTTCGAAAATCCCTGGAAACTCACAACCCCCAAAGGCGAGATTAAAATGATGTCGCAGTTACTCGATTCCGCTGTGTTCCCCGGAATCCAGGGCGGGCCGCTTGAACATGTGATTGCCGCCAAGGCAGT
Source organism: Bacteroidales bacterium (assembly GCA_038212325.1). Classification (GTDB taxonomy): domain Bacteria; phylum Bacteroidota; class Bacteroidia; order Bacteroidales; family FEN-979; genus CAIVAT01. Next base: position 18,737 of record JBBQUQ010000031.1, on the reverse strand, counting down.
ATCCTTCTTTGAAGCCCTTTCAGATGAATACATGGATTATATTCTCCAGGTGAAGAAAAATGCAAGCGCCATGGCAAAAGCGTTCATCGACAAAGGCTACCACGTGATCTCCGGAGGCACCGACAACCACCTGATGCTCATCGACCTGCGAACCAAATTCCCCGACATTACCGGAAAACAGGTAGAAAATACCCTGGTAAGGGCCGACATCACCGTAAATAAGAACATGGTCCCGTTCGACAGCCGGTCACCGTTCCAGACTTCCGGCCTGCGCGTCGGCACACCGGCCATTACCACCCGGGGGCTGAAGGAAAAGCACATGGTCAGGATCGTAAACCTGATGGATGAGGTGATCAGCGACATTGAAAATGAATCGAGAATTCTGAAGGTGGGTAAAAAAGTCAACGAAATGATGGCGGAATTCCCGTTGTTTGCATACTGAAAGTAAATGCAAACAATGTAAACAATGCATTCAATGAAGACGCTGTACCTTGTTCGTCATGCCAAGTCCTCCTGGGAAGAGCCGGGTGTTTCGGACTTCGACCGGCCGCTGATTCCAAAGGGGATCAAGAAAACCGGGCTGATCGTCGAGTTCCTGCTGAAACGGGAAACCATGATCGACCTGGTGGTTTCGAGCCCGGCAGTCCGCGCTTTCGAAACCGCCAAGCTTATCGCCGCAGGGCTGAACTACCCGGTAAACAAAATCAAGACAGACCGGAAAATCTACGATGGATATTACGACCGGATTCTTGACATTATCTACGGTACTTCCAACGAAGTCAACTCACTGATGATCTTCGGCCACAACCCGACCATCACCAACCTGGCGAACCTGTTCCTGCATCCGGGGATTGAAATGATGCCCACTTCCTGTATGGTATGCCTTTCGTTCGACACCGGGAAGTGGGAGGAGATTCCTTCGAAAGAGGCCATCCAGGAGTTCGTCGTATCCCCCAAGATGCTGAAGTAACATGGCTGCCAAACAGAAAGTGCCCATCCTGAACCGCGACCTCAACTGGCTCTACTTCAACGGTCGTGTGCTGCAGGAAGCCGCCGATGCGAGGAACCCGCTGCTGGAACGGTTGAAGTTTCTTGGGATTTTCTCGAACAACCGTGATGAATTTTTCAGGGTGCGCGTGGCAACCCTGAACAGGATGCTCAAGGTGGAGCGGTTCCATTACGACGCCCCGGTAAACCCTAAAAAAGCGCTGAAAGAGATCGGGGAGTTGGTTCAGTCGCAGGAACGCGAATTCATGCAGGTGTATGAAAAAATCGTGGGCGACCTGGCGCTGCATGATATCTTCATTGTCAAAGAAACAGAACTGTCTGAATTCCAGGGAATATTTGTCCGCAAATATTTCAGGGAGCAGGTTCGCGGAGCATTGTTCCCCATCATGATCAGCAACCTGCGCGAAATATCTTCGTTGCGCGATAAATCCATTTACCTGGCGGTCACCATCGGACGCAAAGACAATGCGCTCAAGGATGACTACGCGCTCATTGAACTGCCCACGAAAACCATTTCGCGCTTCCTGATCCTGCCAACCGAAGGGGAGAAGCGCTACATCATCCTGCTCGACGACATCATCAGGTACTGCCTCTCCGAAATTTTCTCCATTTTCGGTTATGACACCTTCTCTGCCTATACCGTTAAAATTACCCGGGATGCTGAAATTGATATCGACACTGATGTCTCCAAGAGCTTCCTTGAGGTGATGACCGAGAGCATTAAACAACGGAAGCGGGGGATCCCGGTGCGGTTCGTGTACGATAAATCGATCCCAGCCGATCTGCTGAAAATCATCACCAAGCGACTGGAAATCACCAAAGACGACCCCATCAGGGGCGGCGGGCGGTATCATAATTTTAAGGATTTCATGGGATTTCCCAACCTCGGGCACCGGGAACTTGAATACGAACCGCTGGTACCGCTGATGCACAAAGATCTTCCGTTGAACCGGAGCATCCTCACCTCGATCAGGCAGAAAGACATCATGCTCCATTACCCTTATCAATCCTTCCAATACATCATTGACCTGCTCCGCGAAGCCTCCATCGATCCGAAGGTGCGTTCGGTGAAGATGACCATCTACCGTGCAGCGAAAAATTCGAGTGTCATCAATGCCCTGATCAACGCCGCCCGGAACGGCAAGTATGTGACCGTTTTCATGGAACTGCAGGCACGGTTCGATGAGGAAGCTAACATCTACTGGACCGGAAAGCTGCGTGAAGAAGGCGTAAAAGTCATCCACAGCATCCCGGGATTTAAAGTACACAGCAAGCTGATCCTGATCCGGCGGAAGGAGAACAACAACAACTTCTTCTTCGCCTTTATCGGTACCGGGAATTTCAATGAAGAGACAGCCAAGATTTATTCCGACGTAAGCCTGCTAACTGCCAATCAGCCAATTTGTAACGATGTGGTGAACGCCTTCCACCTGATCGAGGAGAGCTACCGACCATACAAGTTCAAGTCGCTGGTTGTTGCACCCGTCAACATGCGCAACTTCTACATCAAGATGCTGACCAATGAAATGCACCATGCCGCAGCAGGCAGGGAAGCATGGGTCATCATCAAGCTCAACAGCCTTGTGGATGGAGCCATGGTCAAAAAGCTATACAAGGCCAGCCAGGCCGGAGTCAAAATCAAACTTATCATCCGCGGAATCTGTACACTGGTGCCGGGAATTCCCGGCCTGAGCGACAACATTGAAGCTATCAGCATTGTCGACCGATTCCTGGAACATGCCAGGATACTGGTTTTTTGCAATGGCGGCGACAACCAGTATTACATCACTTCAGCCGACTGGATGGTGCGCAATTTCGACAACCGCATCGAAGTGGCAACCCCTGTCATCGACCCCGAAATCCGTGAACAACTCCGGAAAACGCTCGAGATTCAATTGTCAGACAATGTCAAGGCCAGGCTGATCGGGAACGGGGTGCAAAACAAGTATAAAAAGACCGGCGGGCCGGCAGTTCGTTCACAGGTGGAGATCTATAACTACCTTAAGCGCCAAGTGGGGGGAGGATAGGTTCGTCGTTCGTCGTTCGTCGTTCGTACTTCATACTACGTCCTTTTATTCGTAAACAATACTTTGTGTCATGTCAGTTTTAAGGTTTATATGGCGGATTCTGAGCAACAAATTCTTCCTGACAACGGTCGCATTTATTGTTTGGATGGTGTTTTTCGACAGCAACAACCTGTTAACACGCAACCGTTTGCAGAAGAAACTCGACGGGCTTAACCTTGAAAAGCAATTCTACCTCCGTGAGATCAGCAGGGATTCAACCCTTACCCGGCAGTTGATGACCGACACCATGCAACTCGAAAAGTTTGCCCGGGAGCGTTACCTGATGAAAAAGGAGAAGGAAGACCTGTTTCTGGTGATCGACACTACTGCGGATCAACATCCATAAAAACCCTCACAGCCCGGAAGGGGCCCTGCCGGAACTTTTCGACCTCTTCCATCATTTTTGCTTTCATGGCAATGGCTGATGCTTCGCGTTCAATCTTGAACATGATGTGCTTGATGTAATAATTCATGATCCGCGACACCATTGGAAATTCAGGACCAAGGATGCGTTTCGCGAAAACTTTTCGCAACGACCTGGCAAGCTCCTCGGCAGCCTTATTCAGCAAATCGGGATCTTTGTGCTTCAATTTCAGCAATACCAGGCGTGTATAGGGAGGATACTTGTATTTCAGCCGGTCGGCCAACTGTTTTTTGAACATCGCCAGGTAGTCGTTCCTCACCACATCACCAATTACCGGGTGGGCGGGATTGTTGGTCTGGATGATAACCCTGCCCTGCTTGTATTTGCGCCCCGAACGGCCGCTTACCTGGGCCATGAGCTGGAAGCTGCGCTCGGCCGACCTGAAATCGGGGTAGCTCAGCATGTTGTCGGCATTCAGGATGCACACCATACTGACATTATCAAAATCAAGTCCTTTCGTAACCATCTGCGTGCCCACCAGGATGTCTGTTTTTCGCGCTTCGAAATCGCCGATAATCTGTTGCAGCGAATGTTTGCTGCGGGTTGTGTCGAGATCCATGCGTGCAATGCGGGCCTTCGGGAAGATCAGCCCAAGTTCCTCCTCCACCTTTTCCGTGCCAAATCCCTTCATTTTAATGTTGATTCCATTGCATTCAGGACATTTATCGGGCACTCCTGAAACATAGCCGCAGTAATGACATCGCAACTGGTTGATTTTCTTGTGGTAAACAAGTGTGACATCGCAGTTTTTGCACGAGGGCATCCAGTGGCACAGGTCGCATTCCAGGCGAAGTGAAAAGCCGCGCCTGTTCTGGAACAGGATAGCCTGTTCGCCATGGGCAAGTCCTTTTTCAACCTGGGCAAGCAATACCGACGAAAAATGGCCTTTCATCAATCCCTGGCGCAACGATTCTTTGACATCCACCACCTGGATCTGTGGCATCTCCATGTTGCCATATCGCTCAAACAGTCCGGCCATGCCATATTTCCCGCTGATGGCGTTGAAATAGCTTTCAACCGAAGGTGTTGCAGAGCCCAGCAGGGTTTTCGCTCCGTGAAGGCGAGCCAGGTAAATGGCAGCATCGCGCCCGTTGTAACGGGGAGCCGGATCCATTTGTTTGAACGACGGGTCGTGCTCCTCATCAACAACCACGAGTCCCAGGTTCGAAAATGGTAAAAACAGCGCTGAACGGGCACCGAGAATGATGTCGTACTGTTTGCCGGCTGTTTGACCTGCATTGCTTTTTGCCAGGACGGCATTCCAGATCTCGACACGCTCATGCACATTGAATCTGGAATGATACACGCCGACCCTGTCGCCGAAATATTTTCGCAGCCTGCTTATTATTTGCGTGGTGAGGGCGATTTCAGGCAGCATGAAGAGCACCTGTTTGCCCTGGTCAATCGCATCGCGGATGAGCTTGATATAGATTTCGGTCTTACCACTTGAGGTAACGCCATGCAGCAGCACGACATCTTTGGTTTCAAACAGCTCCCGGGTCGTTGCCATGGCCTCCCGCTGACCGGCTGTAAGTTCGATCAAATTGGTATCTGAAGCCTGGCCCGGGTATTCAAATCGGCTGACGAGCCTGTTGGTGGTTTCAAACACCCCTTTGCCAACCAGGATATCGAACGGGGCCGCGGTTCCCTTTGATTGCTTCAGCAGTTCGCTGCGCTTCACCTCCTTCGGTTCGGTTAACCCATAGCCCGAAAGCCTTACATAGGTCATGACCATCTCCAGCTGCTTTTTGGCCCGCTTTTCTAACTGGTCGAACAGCATTTTGAAGGCCTCATCATCACCGGAATACACGGGTGACAGACTGACAAAGGTTTCACGTTTAGGTTTGTATGGGTCATTCAACTCTTCCTCAGGTACAATGATCCCTTTTTCGATGAGGGTTTTGATGAGCGGAATGGTTTTTTGCTGACCAATGATTTTTGCAACCTCGGAAATGGCAATGCTCTTGCGATTGTGGAGGGCTTCGACCAGAAGCAACTCCTTTTCATTGAGGTCGGGCATATTGCCCGGGAGCACCGGGTTTAAAGCGATTTTTGATTCGCTTGCCAACTTTAATGCCGATGGAAGCGCCGCATTCATCACCTCCCCGGGGTGGCAGAGATAGTAGTCGGCCAGCCAATCCCAGAAAGTGCGCTGAACTGCTGTAACGATAGGGGTTTCATCAAGAATTGAAAGGATATATTTCGGGATGTGCGTGGCCGGCGGAGTTTCGTGCACCCGGAGGACCAGGGCAGTAAATATTTTCCTGGCCCCGAACTGCACCACCACCCTTATGCCTTCGTGTACCTGTTCGTTCAGGTCGTAGGGCACACGGTAGGTGAAGGTTCCGCCAATGGGCAGCGGCAAGAGAACATCGGCAAACAGGGTGATCCGTTCCAACGAATGAAGCTTAAATCATTACAAGGCGAGGATGCGTGACATTTCCAGCATCTCCTTGTTGATGTCCTTATTGTGCTTGATGGCTTTATCAAAGGGGGTGTACACGACCTCCTTGTTTACGATCCCGGCCATTTCGCCGCGATGGCCCTCCATCAGCCCTTTTACAGCCAGGTATCCCAGTGAACTTGCCAGCACCCGGTCGAAGGCACTTGGCGATCCTCCGCGCTGTATATGCCCGAGGATGGTAACCCTTACATCCATTTCCGGAAGCTTTTCCTTCACCTTTCGTGCCACCTCGTAGGCGCCGCCCTGGTCATCACCCTCGGCCACAATCACGATGCCCGATGTTTTGCTTCTGCGCCAGTCATGTTTTAACAAGCGTGCCAGGTTGTCGATGTAGGTCGTGGTTTCAGGCACAAGGATAAATTCGGCGCCACAGGCAATGCCGCTGCGAAGGGCAATAAAACCGGCATCGCGGCCCATCACCTCAATGAAAAAGAGCCTTTCATGTGAGTTTGCCGTATCGCGGATCTTGTCGGCTGCTTCAACCACCGTGTTTAACGCAGTGTCATAGCCGATGGTGGCATCCGTGCCGTAAAGATCATTGTCGATGGTACCGGGCAGACCGAGGATCGGGAAATCAAACTCCTTGTCAAAGATCGAAGCACCGGTAAACGTCCCGTTGCCGCCAATGGCCACCAGGGCGTCAATGTTGTGCTCCCGCAGGTTGTTGTAGGCCTGCAGCCGGCTGTTGTATTCCATAAAGCGTTTGCTTCGCGCTGTTTTCAGGATGGTGCCGCCCCGCTGGATGATGTTCGAAACGGAATTGCTGTACATCTGCTCGATCTGGTTGTCGATCATCCCTTCGTAGCCGCGGTAGATGCCAAATACATCAAGCCCGCTGAAAATTGCCGTGCGCACCACCGCCCTGATGGCGGCGTTCATCCCCGGAGAATCACCGCCGGAGGTCATTATACCGATTCTGGTTATTTGAGGCATAGATTATTGGTTTTGAACATTCACGACTCACGGCAAAAGTACAAAATTTGAAGCCCGTTCCCTGCGTGTCATTTCACCATTAATTTTATCATAACCGGTTCCGCTCCGGAAAAGCTCAGGAAATAAACCCTTGAATCAAAGATCGGCAGCAGGTACATAACCTTTTTTGCCGGCGAACAGGTCGAATTTGATGAACCTGCACTCCAATGGGCCGTTAAACACGGGAATTTTCCTCGACGGCCGCAATCCAATGAATTTTATGGTCTCCAGGTCGGAAGAGATCAGCCAGGCGGTGTAACCGGCGTATTTTCGCTTAAAGGTGTCGCCGATCATTTTGTAAAACACAAGCGAATCCTCTATCTCCAGCCGCTCATCATATGGTGGGTTTGAAATAATAAACCCTTTTTCGAATGGAGGGGCTGTATCTTCAAATGACCTGGTTTCCAAGGAGATCTCTTCAAATAGGTTGGTAAACCGGAGGTTTTCACGGGCCGATTCGATGGCGCGTTCAGCCCGGTCGGAGCCATGCATTCTTACGCTCAAACCAGATATGTTCGTTTGGCTATCCTCCTTGACTTTCGCCCACAGCGTTGCATCAAAATCGCGCCATTTCATAAAACCCCACGCTTCGCGAAAATACCCCGCGGGCATGTTCTTTGCCAGCATGGCGGCCTCGATCAGCAAGGTTCCCGACCCGCACATGGGATCAAACAGTGGGGTAACAGTGTCCCATTCCGAGAGTTTTATCAACCCGGCTGCAAGCACTTCATTGATGGGAGCAGGGCCGGTGCTTTTTCTATAACCGCGACGGTGCAGCGACTGCCCCGACGAATCAAGGGCTACGGTACAGGAATCTTTAAAGAGGTGCACGTTCACCTTTAGGTCAGGATTCTCCAAGTCCACAGAAGGGCGCGTGCCCAGTTTATCGCGCAGCCTGTCGACAATGGCATCCTTCGATTTCTGCGCCACAAACTGGGAGTTGGTAAATACAGTATATGAAATCACTGCATCGATGGCGAGGGAATGTTCAGCATCCAGATAGTCTTCCCAGGGAAATTCATAAATCTTTTCGTACAGGTCTTTCTGTTCAAGAATTTCAAAATGAAACAGCGGTTTCAGAACCCTCAATGCTGTACGGCAGGAGAAGTTGACCTTATACATCAGTTCTGTATCGCCCGTAAATGACACAGCACGGTTCAGTTTCATGATACCAGTGGCGCCAAGTGTCTCCAGTTCCCTGGCCAGCACATCTTCAAGACCGGAAATGGTCTTTGCAATTAATGGGAATGTTATCTCTTTTTTCAATATTGTATGTTATTACCTGCATGATTAAAGCAGCAGTTCGTTGGGCCCTTTGCGAATAACGCATCGTTCTTTGCAGTAAAACGAATTTTTTGGAAAGTTACGATTATTTTAAATTCTTACCTTTGAAAAAAATCATTCTCCCATGTCTACCCGTTTCCTGTCCTGCCTGGTGATGTTGTTCATGGCAGCCTTAAGTAGTTATTCGCAGGAATCGTACCTGGTTGCCGGCAGAGTAGTTGATTCGCGAACGAAGGAGTCGCTGGCGTTCGTCAACATCGTGATCAACAGCAGCACCAGCGGAGGCACCACCGACATCGATGGCAAATTCAGGCTTCGATCGCACGGGCCGATCCGGTTCATCAGGCTGACCTATGTGGGATACGAACCTCTTACCTTGACAACTGGCAGCGACTCCAGGGACCTTGTTATCCAGATGACACAGAAGGAAATTGATCTGCAGGAAGTTGAAATCCTTCCGGGAATCAATCCCGCACACCGGATCGTGCGCAACGTTATGGAGAACCGCGATATCAATGATCCGGAGAAGGTAAAGTCGTTTTCTTATACAGCCTATGATAAAACTGTTTTTACGGTGGACATGGACACCACCCTGAAAAACGACTTTTCAGCCCTCGTCGATACTTCCATGATGGAAGCCAGTGGCATCGCGCTCGGTTTTTCCATTGAAGCCGATTCAACAATGGCGGACTCTTCCATGCAGGATTCGACCACACGTTTAATTGAAAAACTGATCAGCAACCAGTACCTGTTCCTGATGGAAAATGTGACCAGGAGAAAATTCATGGCGCCCGACAGGAATTATAATAAAGTAATCGCAACCAAAATGTCGGGCTTTAAAGACCCGATACTTGTTTTCCTGGCCACCCAGATACAGTCATTTTCATTTTACAAGCCCTTCATCTCTATCATGATGAAGGATTATATCAACCCGATCGGCAGCGGGAGTTTCAGCAAGTACTTCTTTAAAATTGAAGATACAACATATACCGGCAGTGACACCGTTTTTATCCTGTCGTTCAGGCCCATGAAAGGCACCAATTTCGATGGGATGAAGGGCGTCATCGCAATTAACAGCCACAATTGGGCGATCCAGAATGTGACTGCCGAGCCATACCCGAACACCGGCGGTATCATGATCAGGATCCATCAGTTGTATGAACTGATTGACGGAGTGCAGTGGTTCCCGGTACAGTTGAATACCGATGTGGCATTCAACAACATGCGAATCGGAAAATATAAATCGGTGGGAAGCGGGAGGAGCTACATCCGCGATATAGTCCTCAATCCCGACCTCGTGCGGCGCGAATTCAACCATCTTGATGTGGAGGTGGATAAAGATGCCACCGCACGCAGCGAACCCTTCTGGAACCAGTACCGCGTCGACAGCCTGAGCCGCAAGGACCGCCAGACGTATAAAGTGCTCGACAGCGTTGGCGCAGCCAATAATTTCGATCAGATGGCTAAAACGCTCCAGACCCTCCTTACCGGCCGCATTCCGTGGGGTCCGATCGACATCGACATCAACCGGTTTGCCAACTACAATACGTACGAAGGTCTGGTATTGGGTGCCGGCATTCATACCAACGACCGGGTATTGGAATGGTTTAAGATCGGAGGCTTTTACCAGTATGCATTTGGCATTTCCACTTCAAAATATGGCGGTGATGTGAGTTTCCTGCTGAACCGGCGGCATGATGTCACCCTTGCGGCATCGGCATTTTACGACCTGGTTGAGTCCGGCGGGGTAAAATTTCCGGCAGATAAGGAATCGATCCTGTCGGGAAATTTTACGGAGTTGATGCTGAAGAAGCTCGACCGGACACAGCATTTCAGCTTTTCCCTCGGGTTCAGGGCCTTGAAATATATGCTTTTTGATGTCGGACTTTCCAATGATTTCAAGAAATCGACCACCTGCGACCTGGCTACAATGGAAGGAAATGCCATTCTCCTGCAGGACCAGTTCCGATTTACAACGTTAACCGCAGGATTCAAGTGGGCCTATGGCGAGAAGTTCATTCAGACCAGCAACAATAAGATCTCGCTTGGTACGAAATACCCGGTGGTGTGGTTCGAATACACCCGGGGAATTAAAAACCTGCTGGGAGGAGAATTTGATTATGACCGTTTCGATTTAAAAATACGTAAAATATTCAATATTAAATACATTGGCAAGCTAACGGTACAAGTCAATGGTGGGTATGTCGACCAGCCGATCCCGGCAACCAACCTCTATTATGCCCCGGCAACTTATCGTGTGTTCACCCTCTACGCACCCAATAGTTTCGGTACAATGAGAAGCAATGAATTTCTTTCCAATAAATATGCCTCACTCTTCCTCTATCACGATTTCGGATATCTGCTATTCACGGGAAAGAAGTGGTTTCATCCTGAATTCGCCCTTTCTCAGAATATCGGATTCGGCTGGCTTGACCATCCCGGCGATTACGCCTGCATCTCCATCGACCCCGGTGAGATGAACCTGGGCTATTATGAATCGGGACTGCTCATAAACAACCTCATTAACCTGAAAATCTATACCATCGGCATCGGGGTTTTTTACCGTTGGGGCCCCTATTCATTTGATAATACAGGAGATAATTTTGCGTATAAAATATCGATGATTTTCCCTTTTTAATGTCTGTTTAAATTCAGATCCACCGTTGCTCAGTCTACTAGATTGCCAGTCGGAAAAATTTAATCAACAAACGTTTCCTTTATGATTGATTTGACTTTTTTGATTCCCTATTAACTCGACTTTGTCTTTGATTTCGTACCCCTCAAACAAATTCTTTGTCAATCTGATTCCTTTTGAATTTCCGATATCAATTATCGACCGGCGAATTTTTATTTCTGAGAATAAGTATTAATTTTATAACCTCATTTACAGCGCATTAAATAGAAACATTCTAAATTATACAGACCCATGAAATTACCCAAATCTACCTCGAACTGGATCAGCATTACCGGTTTTATTTTTGCTGTTAACAGCTTTATCCTCATTGGAGTGCTGTTTGTTCAGGCCTTGCTTTCAGAGCATCAAAACCCTTACAATGGCATCATTACCTTTATAATTCTTCCTATAATCCTGGTGATCGGTTTGCTGATGATCCCGATCGGGATGCTTTTAAACCGGAAAAAAACCCATGAAGCCGATGAGCGCTGGCCGATATTGGATATGAATGTTCCCCGGCAGCGCCAGAAACTTGTCATGATTTCCATTTTTACATTTTTGTTCCTGATCGTCTCAGCCATGGGAAGCTATGAGGCGTTCAACTACACCGAATCGGTCGAATTCTGCGGTAAGCTCTGCCACAACGTGATGGAACCTGAATATGTTACGTATCTTCATTCGCCGCATGCCCGGGTGGCCTGTGTGGAGTGTCATGTGGGCGAAGGCGCCGGATGGTACGTAAAGTCGAAACTTTCGGGGCTTTACCAGGTTTATTCTGTCATTTTTCACAAGTTTGCCCAGCCCATTGAGACGCCGATACAGAATTTGCGGCCGGCCCGCGAAACATGCGAACGATGTCACTGGCCGCAAAAATTCTATGCAAGGAAGCTCCGCAGTCAGCGCGTCTATCTTACCGACTCGCTCAATACAGAGTTCAATTATTCGATGCTGATGCGCATCGGCCCCAATTACAGCGCAATGGGGCTGATAGAAGGGATTCACTGGCATATCAACAAAGATATCCGTATTGAATATGTCGCTGCTGCCAGGGATCGTGAAACGATACCGTGGGTGAAGTTTACCAATCTTAAAACCGGCGATGTGCAGATCTTCCAGGATACGGATAACATGCTTGACAAAAAGGCGCTGGATACCCTGGAGCACCGCATCATGGACTGCATGGACTGCCATAACCGTCCGTCGCATGCCTACAAATCGCCGATGGTGTATGTCGACAATGCCATGATATCGGGCGAGATACCCAAAGAGCTTCCTTTCATCAAACAAGTGGCAATGAATGTTCTCAAAGGAACTTTCACCAACAAAGACTCCGCATTCATGTATATTCGCGACAGCATATCCAATTTTTACAAAACCGGTTACCCGGTCATATACCAGGCCAAAAAGCCTCTGATCGACAAGGCGATAGCCGGAATACAGCAGGAATTTTCGCTGAATGTTTTCCCCTACATGAGGGCCTCCTCAAACAAGTACCTGAACCATATCGGGCACCTTGAGTCCGATGGCTGCTTCCGCTGCCATTCCGACCGGCATAAAAGCGGTAAGGGAAAAACAATATCCAAGGGCTGTAACATGTGCCATACGATTATTGCGCAGGGGCCAACTGGCAACATGCAATATTCCACGGTCGACAAATTAATGGAATTTCAGCATCCGATTGATGTTAAAGACAATTGGAAGACCTATTTCTGCACGGAATGCCACAGGGAACTGTATCCTTAATTTGTGTGCTGTTTGATTAATAAGTTTTCGTACATTTGCACCCTTAATTCTGACACATATGTTCCTAAATTCAGATAAATTCCGGGGTGAAGGGTTGACGTATGATGATGTCCTGCTTGTTCCGGCTTATTCCGATGTACTTCCGCGGGAAACCGATGTTTCTACCTTGCTGTCCAGGAATATAAAGCTCAATATCCCTATTATATCTGCGGCCATGGATACGGTTACCGAATCGCGCATGGCGATTGCCATGGCACAGGAAGGCGGGATAGGCGTGCTGCATAAAAACATGTCCATAGAGGACCAGGCATTGCAGGTTCGAAAAGTCAAGAGGGCCGAAAACGGCATGATCCTCCAACCGGTCACCCTGATGGAACACGCTTTGGTTGGCGATGCGCTGGTGATGATGAAAGAATACAGCATCGGCGGCATCCCGGTAATAAATGCGAACAATGAACTGGTCGGGATTGTAACCAACCGCGACCTCAGGTTTGAACGCGACCACATGCGGCCGGTCACCGAGGTAATGACGAAAACCGTGATTACCATCAGTGAGTTTACCGATTTCGAGCAGGCTGAGGCAATACTCCAGAAACATAAAATCGAAAAACTTCCCGTTGTTGATAAAAGCAACAAGCTTATAGGGTTGATCACCTACAAGGATATTCTCAAGGTAAAGGCCCGCCCGAATTCATGCAAGGACAGCCTTGGTCGGTTGCGTGTTGCTGCCGGGGTAGGGGTTACTGCCGACACGCTCGACCGTGTTGCAGCGCTTGTTCGCGAAAATGTGGATGCCATCGTCATCGATACCGCCCATGGTCATTCCAGGGGCGTAATGGAGATGGCCAGACTTGTTAAACAGACCTATCCCGATGTTGACCTGATCATCGGAAACATTGGAACCGGAGAAGCTGCAAGGGACCTCGCCAAAATCGGAGTCGACGGAGTAAAGATTGGCATTGGCCCCGGATCGATCTGCACAACCCGCATTATCGCCGGGATCGGCGTGCCGCAGTTGTCGGCAATATATGACGTTACTTCAGCCCTTAAAGGCAGTGGCATCCCAGCCATCGCCGACGGCGGAATCCGCTATACCGGCGACATTGTAAAAGCACTTGCTGCCGGTGCACACGCCATCATGGCGGGCTCGCTATTTGCCGGTGTTGATGAATCTCCCGGAGAAACCGTTATTTTTGAAGGCCGGAAATTTAAAACTTACCGGGGTATGGGCTCCATTGAGGCCATGCAGCATGGCTCCAAGGACCGCTACTTCCAAGATGTTGAAGATGATATTAAAAAGCTCGTGCCTGAAGGAATTGTTGGCCGGGTTCCCTATAAAGGATCCTTGTCGGAAGTAATTTACCAGATGGTTGGCGGATTGAAAGCAGGCATGGGATATACCGGATCGCAAACAATTGAGGTGTTGCAGAAGGCTAAATTCATAAAGGTCAGCGCTGCCGGAGTAGCCGAAAGTCACCCGCACGATGTGACCATCATAAGCGAGGCTCCGAATTATAGCCGGTGATGCGTAAGAAATTAAATGAATAATTAAGAATTAATCAGGATCCTGATCGATAGTCAAATTGTTAAACTAATAATTTAAAAGATGAATCGCTTGAAAGTAAAGGTTTTATTGTCAGTCTTTGTGATTGTTTCGTCCCTCTCGTCAGTAGCTCAGGTCGACAACGACGAAGTGCTTCTCACCATCGCAGGCAAACAGGTCTATGTGAGTGAGTTTCTGAATATCTATCAGAAAAACAATGTCAAAGGAGAAACGATCGACAAGAAGTCGTTGAATGAATATCTCGAGCTGTTCATCAATTTTAAGCTCAAGGTCAAAGAGGCAGAAGAACTCGGGCTGGATACCGTTACCACATTCAAAAATGAGCTGAACGGTTACCGGGAACAGCTTGCCAAACCTTACTTTACCGATGAGGCGACACTCAACCGGTTGATACTTGAGGCGTATGATCGCGAAAAAACTGATTTGCGGGCCAGCCATATTTTCTTCAAGCTGGCTCCCGATGCATCGCCTGAAGATACGTTGATTGCCTATAAAAAGGCGATGGCGGCCCGTGAAAAAATCATGAAAGGGGCTTCATTCGAGACGGTAGTGGTTGAATTTTCAGAGGACCCGTCATCAAAAGACCGCGAAGCTACCCAGCAGCACCCTTTCCTGAAAGGGAACAGGGGTGACCTTGGTTACTTTGCCGTTTTTGACATGGTTTATGCCTTTGAAAACGGTGCATGGGATACCAAAACTCTTGCGGTCTCAATGCCGGTGCGCACAGAGTATGGCTATCACGTGATAAAAGTTACCGACCGCCGACCGGCCCTGGGTAAGGTGACCGTTGCCCATATTTTTCTTGCCATACAAAAAAATGCAACCGCCGAAGATTCTGCCAGGGTTCATCAACGCATCGATTCGATCTATACGAAGCTGACCAGCGGCTCCTTATTCGAAGATCTCGTAAAGTCTTGTTCCGACGATAAAGGGTCTGCGGCAAAAGGTGGTGTTCTTCCCTCATTCGGCGTCAACCGGATGGTGCCGGAATTTGTAGAGGCTATCTACTCACTGGATAAGCCCGGCGAGTTTACCAAACCTATCCTCACAACTTACGGATGGCATATCGTAAAATTGATTGAACGTAAATCTCAAAAGCCGCTTGAGGAGGAAAGGGCCGACCTGAAACAAAAGGTGATGAAAGATGCCCGCGGCGACCAAACCCGGGAAGTGGTGATCGCCAGGATCAAAACTGAGTATGGTGTAACTGAAAATGCGGCTGCACGAAAGGCTTTTTACAAAGTCGTAACCGACAGCATCTTCTTCGGAAAATGGCAGGCATCAGAGGCCGGGGGGCTTACCGGCATGCTCTTTAAAATTGGAAACCTGACCGTCAGTCAGAAGGAATTTGCCGATTTTTTAGCATCCTCCCAGCGTAAACAGGACAAACAGGGCATTGAAGCTTATGTGGATAAAATGTATGCTGATTTTCTCGACCAGAGTTGTCTGAAATGGGAGAATTCACAGCTGGAAATAAAATATCCTGAATTCAAAGCACTTATGGGCGAATACCGGGACGGTATCCTTCTCTTTGATCTTACCGATCAAAAAGTGTGGTCCAAAGCGGTGAAAGACACCCTGGGACTGGATGCTTTTTATCAGAAAAACAAGAACAACTACAAATGGAATACGCGGCTTGATGCCAGCATTTACACGGTAAAGGATGTCAAAGCAGTGCAGAAGGTGAAGAACTTCATCAAATCGGGATTGTCTGATGGGGATCTGCTGAAGGAACTAAATTCGGATTCTCTGAACATACTGACCGTTGAAAGTGCGAAATTTTCCCGCAAAGATAACAGCCTGATCGATTCGATTGCCTGGATGCCCGGTTTTTCAAATGACATTGTGAAAAGCGGCTCTACGGTCTTCGTTTATGTTCGTAAAGTGCTGAAGCCGGAAGTCAAGCAGCTTGACGAAGCCAAAGGACTTATCACTGCCGACTATCAGAATTATCTTGAAAAAGAGTGGATTGCGTCCCTCAGGGCTCAATATCCTGTAATCGTGAACAAGGAAGTCCTTGCAAAAATAAAATTGAACTAATTGAACCGGCTGCTCATTCTGTTCCTGATCTTTGCTGCCTCTTGCTCCACCTTTTTCAAAAAAAAAAACGAGCGGACGTTAGCCAGGGTTTATAACGATTACCTGTACGAATCCGACCTGAAAGGGGTTGTCGCTCCGGGAACATTGCCTAAGGATAGCCTGGTTGTCACCAGGAACTTTATCGACAGTTGGATCAGGCAACGACTTATTATCCAGCAGGCAGAGAAAAACCTGTCGAACGCGCAACTGGACTTTTCCGCGCAGCTTGAGGACTATAAAAATTCACTGACCATCTATGCCTATGAAAATGAACTTGTCAGGCAAAAACTGGATACGCTGATCACCAGCGAAGAATCGCAGAACTATTATGATGCCAATCAGCAGAATTTCCTTTTAAAGGATAACATTGTACAGTTGCAATATGTAAAACTGCCTTTAAAATCGACAGTTACACGACAAATTAAAAAACTCCTGGCTTCAACAAATCCGGAGGATAAAAATAAACTGTCAGATGTTTGTGGAACCAACGCGGCTGATTATTTCCTGGACAGTGAAAACTGGCTGCTGTTTAATGACGTCTTGAAACAAATCCCGATCAAGACCTACAACCAGGAGGAATTTTTAAAAAACAACAGGGAGCTTGAATACCAGGACTCCAATTATATCTACCTGGTTCGTTTTAATGATTTTAAAATCAAAGAGAGTGTTTCACCGCTGAACTTTGAAAAACAGCGCATTCGCGATATTATCCTGAACAAAAGAAAGATTGAGCTTATTGGCCTGATGCAGGATGATTTATTTTCTGCCGCGCAAAAGAAAAATGTGTTTGAAATTTATTAACGGGTGATTGCCCAAAACAATTAATATGAAGATCCTCCGGTTTGTTATGTTTTTACTTCTCTTGTCCGTTGTGCTGACCGATCGATTGAGTGCGCAGCAAAAACAGGATACAATCATCGATGGAGTGGTTGGTATTGTCGGGGGAAACATCATTCTTAAATCGGATATTGAAAACCAGTACCTGCAAATCCGAAGCCAGGGAAATATCCAGGGCACTGCGACTGGTTTGAAATGCCAGATTTTTGAAAGCCTGCTTTTTCAGAAGCTCCTGCTGCATCAGGCAGAGGTTGACAGTATTACGGTGACCGATTCGCAGGTTGAAGCTGAAATGGACCGCAGAATGCGTTATTTCATATCACAGGCCGGATCACCCGACAGGCTTGAAGAACATTTTGGCAAAACCCTGGTCGAAATAAAAAATGAGCTGCGGGATGTAATCCAGGAGCAAATGCTGACTGAACAGGAAAAGCAAAAAATCACCCAGAATGTTACGATCACCCCTTCGGAAGTGAAAGCGTTTTTTAAAAAGATCCCTAAAGACAGCATCCCGCTCATCAGCGCAGAATATGAAATAGGCCTGATCGTCAGGCAACCAGCGATTGGTGAAGCGGAAAAACAGGAGGCGAGGAACAGGCTAAAAACCTTTAAGGAGCGTATTGCAAAAGGCGATGATTTCAGCACGCTGGCAGTACTCTATTCCGAAGATCCGGGGTCATCCAAACAGGGTGGCGAACTTGGCATGTTCAAACGGGGAGAGATGCGTACCGAGTTTGAGGCAGCCGCCTTCAAATTAAAACCGGGTGAAGTCTCCGACATCGTTGAAACAGAGGATGGCTACCACCTCATACAGATGATCGAACGCAGGGGGGAATATATCAATGTTCGACATATTCTTATTCAGCCCAAGGTGGCGCCCGAAGACCTTAAAAGCGCAAAAGCAACCCTTGACAGCGTGGCAACCCTCATCATGACTAAAAAAATGACCTTTGATGCGGCGATGCTCAAGTATTCCGACGACCCCGGTAAAAACAGCGGAGGACTGATGATAAACCCCGTAAGCGGCACCAGCCGGTTCGAGGCAAGCCAGATAGATCCCAAGGTTTTTTTCGTCATCGACAAGCTTAAGGTAGGCGAAGTTTCGATAGCCGTCCTTTCCAATGAGCGGGGGAAACAGGATTACCGGCTCTATTATCTTAAACTTCGAACAACTCCGCACAAAGCAAATGTAGAGGATGATTATGCCCGTATACAGACACTTGCTCTTGAAAAGAAAAAGGGGGATGTGCTTGATGAATGGATTGTCAATAAATTGGGTTCAACCTATCTTTCAATTTCGGATGATTACCGCAATTGTCCGTTCGAGCGTAAATGGATTAAAAACTAAATCTTAATATCATGCAATTTTCGTCAGATGTTGAAGCAGTAGACGCACTCGTAAAAAAATATGGTCTTTTAAAGTCAGAGATAGCAAAGGTGATCATTGGGCAGGATGAAGTGGTGAAAAACCTGCTCATCTCTATTTTCTGCAAGGGGCACTGCCTGCTCGTAGGAGTTCCCGGGTTAGCTAAAACACTTATGGTTAATACGTTGTCAAAGGCGCTTGGACTAAGCTATAACCGGATCCAGTTTACACCCGACCTCATGCCTTCCGACATCAT